>JAPSKX010000018.1 GCA_031181325.1 Paenibacillus sp. | reverse complement strand
GTCGACGGCGGACGGATCGTCGACGCCTTGCTGTCGGCCGCATCGCCGCCGACCGCCGTGTAGCCGGCGTCGACGACGAGCGAAGGATCGAACGGCACGTCGGCGAGCTTCAACGCCTCCATGTACCCGGCGCAGCGCAGGCGCGCGGTCGAGACATCTTGCCGGCCGCCCACCATGGCGATTCGCGTGTGGCCGAGCGTCAGCAGATGCTCGACGAGACGGCGGGCGCCCTCCCGGCTGTCGCCGAGCACGTGGTCGGCTTCGACGCCGGGCACCTCCCGGTCGAGCACGACGAACGGCACCCCATGCCGCTGCAGCATCCGCAGATGCTCCGCGGAGCCGTCGCCCGCCGGCGCGAACAGCACGCCGTCCGCGCGAGTGGACAGCACCATATCCACGTAATCGCGCTCCTTCGCGTAATCCTCGTCGCTGTTGCCGAACAGCAGCTTGTAGCCGTTGCGCATGGCGGTATCCTCCGCGCCGCGAGCCAGCGTCGTATAGAACGGGTTCGTAATATCCGTAATGAGCAGCGACAGCATCTTCGTCTCTTGCTTGACGAGGCTGCGCGCCATCGAATTCGGGACGTAATTCAGCTCTTCCATCACTTGTTTGACGCGGGTGCGCGTCGACTCGCTGATGCGTCCGGTGTTATTGATAACTCTTGAGACCGTCATCGCCGAGACGTTGGCGAGCTTGGCGATATCGTAGATCGTAACGATGGGAGTCACCCTTTTCCGTGTGTGGCTTGGCTTTATTGTAATGGAAAAATAGAATTGACAGCAAGGAGGATTCTTGGTAGCTTAGGGTTATCGGTAACATTATCTTGCGAAAAAGAGGCGATATGACGGATGGCGGGACAAGTGCAAGCCGGTGCGGACGCGATTCGCATGCATGCGGACGATCATGTGGCGACCGCGCTCAGGGATGTGAAGGCGGGCGAGACGATCTCGTTCACGTTCGCGGGAGAGCGCTTTCAGGTCGCGGTCGTCGAGGACGTGGCGTTCGGACATAAGGTGGCGATCGTCGACATTCCGGAAGGAACGCACGTGAAGAAATACGGCGAGACGATCGGACGCGCCACGACGGCCATCGCGGCCGGCCGGCACGTCCACGTGCACAATATCGAGGGCATTCGCGGCCGCGGCGATCAAGCGGGGAAGGGAGCCAGCGCATGACAACCAGCACGGCTACGATCATGGGGTACCAACGCTCCAACGGCGACATCGGCATTCGCAATCATCTGTTAATCATTCCTACGGTGATCTGCTCGAACCAAGTGTGCAGCCGCATCGCGCAGCTCGTACCGGATGCGGTGGCGATTCCGCATCAGCACGGCTGCAGCCAGATCGGCTCCGATAAGGACCGCACGTTCGACGTGCTCGCGGGCACCGGGAAGAACCCGAACGTCGGCGCCGTCCTCATCATCTCGCTCGGCTGCGAGGTCGTCGATCCCGAGGCGCTCGCGAATGAAATCAAGAAGACGGGCAAGCCCGTCGAATGGTTCGACATCCAATCCGTCGGCGGCTCGGTGAAGGCGATTCAGCACGGCGCGGAGCTGGCGCGGAAGCTGAAGAGCCGGCTCGACGCGCAGGAGAAAGTGCCGGTTCCGATCTCGAAGCTGAAGGTCGGCGTGAAGTGCGGCGGCTCCGACGCGACGAGCGGCCTCGCTTCGAACCCGGCGCTCGGCGGCGCGGCGGACGCGCTCATCGCGCGCGGCGGCGGTATCGTCATCGGCGAGACGACGGAGATCATCGGCGCGGAGCATGTGCTCGCCGAGCGCTGCGCGACGCCGGAGACGAAGGAGAAGCTGTACGAGATCGTGGACCGCTTCGAGAAGGAAGTCGAGCGCATGGGCGCCGACATGCGGGGCGGCAACCCGAGCCCGGGCAACATCGCGGGCGGGCTTTCGACGATCGAGGAGAAGTCGCTCGGCTGCATCAGCAAGTGCGGCACGGCGCCGATTCGCGGCGTGATCGAATACGCCGAGGACATCCCGGAGGGCGGCCTCTACTTCATGGATTCGCCGGGCAACGACATCGAATGCGTCTCCGGCATGGCAGCGGGCGGCGCGCACATCGTCTGCTTCACGACGGGGCGCGGCACGCCGACGGGCGCCGCGGTCATCCCGGTCATTAAGATTACGGGGAATCGCCGCATGTTCGAGCGGATGAGCGACAATATGGACGTCGACGTGAGCGGCATGCTGACGGGCGAGCTGACGCTCGAGGAAGCCGGCGAAGCGATCTGGAAGGAAATCGTCGAGGTGGCGGACGGGAAGCTGACGAAAGCGGAAATTCTCGGCCATCAAGAGTTCAGCATCAACCGCATCGGACCTAGCTTGTAAGAATCATTCGATCGAAGGACATAGAGGGAGAGGGACTCACACATGAAAAGATTGCAGGATCGCGTCGCTCTCGTTACGGGCGGCAGCCGCGGCATCGGAGAAGCGATCGTCTACCGGCTCGCCGAGGAAGGCGCGCACGTGGCGGTCAACTATACGTCGGATCGCTCGAAGGCGCTGGCGGAGGAAGTCGTGCGCAAGGTCGAGGCGATGGGGAGAAGAGCGGTCGCCGTCCAGGCGGACGTCGGCAGCAAGGCGCAGGTCGCCGCCATGTTCGAGCATGTGGAGCGGACGCTCGGCGACGTCGAAATCTTGGTCAATAACGCAGGCGTCGCGCCGTTCGAATCGTTCCTGAAGGTAACGGAAGAGACATGGGATCGAACGTACAACACGAACGTGAAGTCGATCTTCCTCTGCTCGCAGACGGCCGCGCCGAAGATGATCGAGAAGGGCTACGGCAAAATCGTCAACGTGCTGTCGACCGCGAGCCTCGTCGTGACGAGTCCGGTCATTCCGCACTACCAGTCGTCGAAGGCGGCCGCGAACATGCTGACGAAGGGCATGGCGATCGAGCTCGGCAAGTTCGGCATCAACGTGAACGCGGTCGGTCCGAGCACGGTCGACACCGATATGTGCACCGATTATTTGGCCGATCCGGCCATTCGGCAGAAGGAAATCGAGGCGAATCCGATGAAGCGGCTCGGCACGGCGCGGCAGATCGGCGACGCGGTCGTGTTCCTTGCATCGGAAGAAGCGATGCAAGTGAACGGCCACCTGCTCATGGTGGACGGAGGCCTCACCGTCAAGGCGGCGCAGCCGGACGACCATCTCGATCGATAAACGAAGGGGGCGGCTTCTATGGCGGCAACGCGGTGGGAATACGCGCGCGCATCGGCGTTCGAAGAACTGCGCGCGCTCGGCGAGCAAGGCTGGGAGCTCGTCGGCGTAACGGCGGACGGAGCGGAGGAGACGTTCTATCTGAAGCGTCCCTTCCCCTCGATCCGGGAGGAACTCACGCTGGCGCAGCGCGAACGCGCATTGGCGGCCGCGGCGAAGGAGGCGGGACGATGAAGGTCGGCGGCATTCTGCATCCGGCGCTGAACCGGATACTGACGGAGACGGGGCATACGGATCTGCTGACGATCTGCGATCGAGGCTTTCCGGTGCCGCGCGGTCCGGAGCGGCTCGATCTCGCGCTCGTCGACGATCTGCCGACCGTCATGGACGTGCTGCTGGCCGTTCGGGACGAATTCGTCATCGACTGCATCATCGTCGCGGAGGAGCTCGTCGAAGCGAGCCCGGAGCGATACGCGCTGATGAAGTCGACGTTCCCTGGGACCGACATCAAGCTCGTGCCGCACGCGCGGTTCAAGGAGATCTGCCCCGAGTCGCGGGCGGTCGTCCGCACCGGGGACACGACGCCTTACGCGAACGTCATCATCGTCTCGGGATAAACTTGCGAAGGAGAAGTGGGTTATGCGATTAGCGAATAAGGTTGCCCTCATCACCGGGTCGGGCTCCGGCATCGGCAAGGCCAGCGCGCTGCGTTTCGCGTCCGAGGGAGCGATGGTCGTCGTGAACGACCTGAACGCGGAGCAAGGGCAAGGCACCGTCGACGAGATCGTCGCCGGCGGAGGGAAAGCGGCGTTCTATCGAGCGGACGTCACGAATCCGGAGCAAATGAAGGCGATGGCCGACGCCGTCGCCGCCGACCACGGCCGCATCGACGTGCTGTTCAACAACGCGGGCGTCAGCGGCGTCGGCATGCTGCACGAGGTGGAGCCGGAGGCGTGGGACCGCGTCGTGAACATTAACATTCGCGGCGTGTTCCTGCCGTCGAAATACGTTCTGCCGTACATGATGGAGCAGCGGAGCGGGTCGATCATCAACATGTCGTCCTGTATCGCGGAGATCGGCCTCGCCAAGCGCGCGTCGTATTCCGCGACGAAGGGGGCGGTCTTGGCGTTGACGAAGTCGATGCAGGTGGACTATGCTCCCTATAATATCCGCGTCAACGCGCTGCTGCCGGGGACCATCTTGACGCCGTTCGTAGAGGACTATCTGCGGAAGTCGTACGACGATCCGGAGGCGGCGTACGCTTCGCTCAAGACGAGACAGCTGAGCGGCGACTTGGGCCGCCCCGAGGACGTGGCGCAGGCCGCGTTGTTCCTCGCGTCGGACGAGTCGAAGTTTATGATGGGGTCGCCGCTGTATATCGACGGCGGCGTCGTGTTCGGAAAAAACGCATAAGAAGGGCTGGGGAGCATGAAGCTGCTAACGTTTGTTGAAGATGGGGAGTACCGCCTAGGCGTCGCGACGGCGTCCGGCGTCATCGACGTCGCCGCGGCGGCGGCGCTGCTGCCGAGCGTCGGCGACGTGCCGACGGACGTGCATGCCGTCATCGAGGGCGGGAACGATGCGGTCGGCCTGCTGAGCGCGCTCGTAGACGCGGTGTCCGCGGACGCCTCCGTCGCCTCCCGCGTCGCGCGCGTCGAGGACGAGCTGACGTACGGGCCATGCGTGACGCGCCCGAACAAGATCATCTGCGTCGGTCTCAACTACCGCAAGCATGCGGAGGAGACGAATGCGCCGATTCCGCAATACCCGATTCTGTTCAACAAGTTCAACAATACGCTGACGGGCAAGGGGCACGACGTGCCGCTGCCGCGCGTCTCGAACGAAGTCGACTACGAGGCGGAGCTCGTCATCGTCATCGGCAAGACGGCGAAATACGTCGACAAGGCGTCCGCGCTCGACTACGTGTTCGGCTATTGCAACGTGAACGACTTGTCCGCCCGCGATCTGCAGCTGCGCACGCCGCAGTGGCTGCTCGGCAAATCCTGCGACAAGTTCTCGCCGCTCGGACCGTACCTCGTGACGGCCGACGAAGTGGGCGACCCGAACGCGCTCGACATCAAGTGCGTCGTGAACGGCGAAGTGCGCCAGCATTCCAATACGTCGGACATGATCTTCCATTGCGACGAGATCGTCAGCTACATCTCGCAGCATATGACGCTCGTGCCGGGCGATATCATCCTGACCGGAACGCCGGAGGGCGTCGTGCTCGGCTTGCCGCCGGAGCAGCGCGTCTACCTGCAGCCGGGCGACGTCGTCACGATCGAGATCGAGAAGCTGGGCTCGCTGACGAACAAGATGGTTGCGGAAGCGTAAGGAGATGAAAATAAAAGACGGTTCGCGCTTCGGCGCCGAACCGTCTTTTCATTGTGCCGGATCGGTCTCGAGGGCCGACCGCTTCGGCATATTTTGCTTTATATCTCCTTAGGTGTTACCTCTCTAGTCTATATGCTTCAGACGACGGGCGGAGCGCTGCGGTTGCAGACGGTCTCCTTCCAAATGTTCCCACGTCCTCGATCGTATACGCGCCCGGATCGACCTGGGCAAGGAACGGCGACGGCGTACCGGCCGCGTACAGACGCAGCCGGTGCATGGCCCGCGTGCAGGAGGTATAGAACAGCTTGCGCTCCCTCTCCTTCCCGTATGCCCGATCCGTGGCGTCCGCGATCAGGACGGCGTCGAATTCCACCCCCTTCGCGAGATAGGAAGGGATGACGCAGGGTCCCTTCGGGAAGCGGGACGTCTCCCTCGAGACGAGCGCGAGCTCGTCGACGTGCGGCTGCAGCCGTTCGAACGCGGCCGCGGCCTCCGCGGTCGTCTTCGCGATGACGGCGATCGAGGCGAAGCCTTCGCGCTGCAGGCGGCCGATGTCGCGCGCGATGGCGTCGAAGACGGCGTCGTCGCTCTCGGCGAGGACGACCGTCGGCGGATCGCCGGAGCGATCGAACGGCACGATGTCGGGGCCGCCGTCCGCGAGCAGGCGCTTCGCGAAGCCGACGATGTCGCGCGTCGACCGGTAGCAGCGGGAGAACGGCACGAAGGCGGTGTCCGCTTCGCCGTATAATCGCAGCATGGCATCGGTCTCGTGCAAGGCGGCGGAGAAGGGAAAGATGGCTTGCCGGAAGTCGCCGACGATCGTCATGCGAGCGACGGGGAACAGCCGCTTGATGTACTCCAGCTGAAGCGGGGAGTAGTCCTGTGCCTCGTCGATAAGCACGTGCTTCACGTCGCGCCGTTCGCGCCCGCCTTCCAATGCGTCGCGAAGATGCAAGTAAAGCGCCGCATCGTCGTAAGGCATCCGCTTCTGCTTCAACGCTTCGGCGGTTCGTTCGGTCGAAGCCGCCCAGACCGGATCGTCGGACCGGCCGGAGCGCAGGATAGCAACGTATAATGCGGGGACGTCGACGAACCGGAGCCGCTTGATGCGGCGGCGCAGCGTCTCGAAGCGTTCCTTCACGATCAGCTCGCGCAGGATGCGCTCTTCGAGCGTGTTTTCGTTGAATGCGGCGTCCGGCCCCTTCTGCCGCTTCCGCACTTCCTTGTATGCCCGACGCAGCAGGTCCGCGCCGACCGTCTCCAACGCGTCCGAGACCCAATCCGCCTCGTATTCGGCTTCCTCGCGCTCGGAAAGCTTCCGCAGCAGCAGCTTCTTCGCCGCGAACAGCCGCTCGGGCACCTTGAGGCGCTCGTCCGTCGAAGCGTAGCAGGCCTTGACGGCGTCGCGGGAGACGAGCGTCTTGCCGTCCAGGCGAATGGCGCGGAACGGAATCGTCTCCGGCGTCAACCGCCTGACGAAATCGTCGAGCTCCTCGAGCAGCGACGGCTCCGACTTCGCGCGCACGATGCGCTCGATCCGCGCGGCCGTTTCCTCGTCCGTCTCGCCGAGCAGCGATTCAAGTCCGTCGAACGGATGCTCGACCTCGAATTCGCGGCCGAACCGGTATTCGAGATACGAGAGGAAGGTCGTCTGTCCGATCGGCTCCTCGCCGAGCTCCGGCAGCACGGTGTCGACGTAGCTGATGAACATCGGGTTAGGCGAGAAGAGCAGCATCTGTTCGGACTGCAGCGTGTCTCGATGTTTGTACAGCAAATAAGCGACCCGCTGCAGCGCGGCGGACGTCTTGCCGCTTCCCGCCGGACCGTGCACGACGAGCAGCCGCTTGTCGTCGTTGCGGATGGCCGCGTTCTGCTCCTTCTGAATCGTCGAGACGATCGTCTTCATGCGGGCGTCGGAATTCGTCGCGAGCATGCGGCTGAGCAGCGCGTCGCCGATCGTTACGCCGCTGTCGAACGCGCCGACCCAACGCCCGCGCTCCGTCAGGAACTGAAGCTTCCGCGTCAGCTCGCCGCGAACGACCCCGTCGGGAGACTCGTACGCCGCATCGCCGGGTTGATAGTCGTAATAGAGCGACGCGATCGGCGCCCGCCAGTCGGTGACGAGCAGCGACTCGCCGTCGTCGCCGAGCAAGGTGGAGGAGCCGATGTACACGGCTTGTTCCGCGGCGGGCGAGGTTCCTTCCTCGCGGAAGGCGACGAAGCCGAAGTACGGCGCCTCGCGCAGCCGCTTCAGAGCGGCGATCTGACGGACGAGCGCGCGGTGGGCGCGTTCGCGCTCGTTCACGAGCCTTGCCTGTTGGGTGACGTTGGCAGCCGTCTCCAGCGCTTCGCTGTACGAACCGAAATTCAAAGTGACGTCTTCCCAAAATTGCTTGCGCTGGCCTACGACGAGATCGCGCTCTTCTCCTGCGAGGGGCTCGAGCCGTTCGAGCCGTTCGACGATGAGGCGCTGCACGTCTTCGAATCGGCTTCGCTCCGCTGCCCAGAGGTCGGTTGGATGCAAAAAAAACCACTCCTTGAAGAGGATGTTGACATTCGCGCGCGAAGCTGATACAATATAATTGAGAAGATTATATGCATCAGTGATAAATTGCGCGACATGCATTTCCATAGTGTACATCATCAAGCCCATACGTTCAAGATGAGGTCGCCTTTTTGGCGATTTTTTTTGTTTCCGTTCCGCGCATCGCGTCCCGTCCATCAACGAACCGCCGCATGCCTCGCCATCCGCCTGACGCTTCGCAAGTCTACAGCTATGCACAGCGCTATAAGCGCAATTCGGATCGTCATTCTCGAAGAAAGGACGTCCGCAGCTTGCCTGTTCAAGAGCCCTTGGAGATGGTCTATCGGTCAGCCTGTCAATTCGAATAGGCCCGGGGCATTACCACGCAGCGAACAGGAAAACCTCACGTCCATCGCCCGACATCAAGCGGTTTTCGCGATGCGAACGGGAAAAGCTCCTGCTTATTCATGGGATGATTCCGAAAGAGGTTTTCCTTTTCACGGCCCCCGGAACACTCGCCTATTTTTTTTGTAAGCGGTAACATTTTTCTTGAAGGATGTTTTCGGACCGCATAGAATATGGATATAAAGATTGTTCAGAAAATCTAAAATTTTCAGACAACACGTCCGAGGTCATGTACCATTTTTCACAACCGAATGGAAAGGATGATCGCTCGTTGCTGCACATCGTCGTATGCGTAAAGCAGGTGCCCGACAGTCGGGAAATCCGCATCGATCCGAAGGACAACACGCTGATCCGCCAAGGGGTGCCGAGCATCGTGAATTTCTACGACCTGCACGGTCTCGAAGAGGCGCTGCGCATCAAAGACGAACAGGCGGCTCGCGTCACGGTCGTGACGATGGGCCCGCCCCCCGCGGAGAAGGGGCTTAAAGAATGCATCTCGCTCGGCGCCGACGAAGCGGTGCTCGTCACCGACCGCGGCTTCGCCGGGGCGGATACGCTGGCGACGTCGTACGTCGTCGCGAAGACGATCCGCAAGGTCGAGGAGACGTGGGGACCGGTCGACCTTATCTTCTGCGGCAAGCAGACGCTCGACGGCGATACGGGCCAGGTCGGGCCGGGCGTCGCCTGCCGGCTGGACACGGAGCAGCTGACGTACGTCTCCAAGGTCGTCGAGGTCGATGCCGAGAACCGCACGATTACGGTGCATCGGCATGTAGAGGACGGCGTCGAGGTGGTGCGAACGCGCATGCCGGCGCTCGTTACAGCCCTCAAGGAGCTGAACAAGGTGCGCCGCGCGACGTTGCCGGGCATGCTGCGGGCCGCGCGCTATAAGCCGACCGTCTGGACGACGGCCGACTTCCCCGACCTCGAGCGCGCGAAGATCGGGCTGAAGGGCTCGCCGACGATCGTCTCGAAGACGTGGGTGCCCGAAGCGCGCAAGGCGAATACGACGATGCTGCCCGCGGATTCGGCGGAGGCGGCCGCGGAGGCGCTCGTCGACAAGCTGTGGAGCGGCGGTCTGCCCGAGCGGTTCGGCTGGGCGAAAGCGTAGAAGGAGGAGATGGACGTATGAGAGATCGGGATCGGGAAACCGCTGACATGCCCGACTGGTCGGCGTACCGAGGCGTCTTGATCTTCGTCGAGCAGCGCGCCGGACGGGCGAAGAGCGTCTCTTGGCAGCTGCTGGGCGAAGGGCGGAAGCTGGCCGACAAGCTGGAGGTGCCGCTGAAAGCGGTCGTCATCGGGCACGACGTCGAGCCTCTGGCGCAGGAAGCCATATACCGAGGGGCGGATACCGCGTATCTGTGCGACGCGACGGAGCTGAAGGACTACCGGACGCGCCCCTACAGCAGAGCGATGCTGCGCCTCATCGAAGACGCGAAGCCCGAGATCGTCCTGTTCGGCGCGACGGCGACGGGGCGCGACCTCGCGGGCGCGATCGCGACGCATCTGCCGACGGGGCTGACGGCGGACACGACGGAGCTCGACGTGGAGCCGCATCCGTCGAGGCTGCTGCTTGCGAGTCGGCCGGCCTTTTCCGAGAAAATGATGGCTACCATTCTATGTAAGCAATACCGGCCGCAGATGGCGACGGCGCGGCCCGGGGTGTTTCAGGCGCTGCAGCGCGACGCGTCTAGACGGGGCGAGATCGTGCGCATCGACTGCCCGATGAAGGAGGAGGACATCGCGACGCAGGTGCTGGATTTTCTGGAGGAGGCGGGCGGCGTCAACCTCGAGGAAGCGGACATTATCGTGGCGGGCGGCAGGGGACTCGGCGGGCCCGAAGCGTTCAAGATGCTGAAAGCGCTTGCGGACGCGCTGGGGGGCGTCGTCGGCGCGTCCCGGGCCGCGGTCGACGCAGGGTGGATCAAGCACGAGCATCAAGTCGGGCAGACCGGTCAGACGGTACGGCCGAAGCTGTATTTCGCGATTGGCATCTCCGGCGCGGTGCAGCATACGGTCGGCATGTCGAACGCCGAGACGATTATCGCGATCAACAAGGACGAGAACGCGCCGATTTTCCGCATCGCCCATTACGGGATCGTCGGCGACCTGTTCCGGATCGTGCCTGCGATCACGGAGCGCGTCCTGGCGCGCCGGGGACTTGGCGAGTCGATGGAAGCGAAGGCGCCGGAGTCGGCGTAGCGGATTATCAACCGAAGAGGAAGGGGTGGGGCGTATGACGGAGAAGTTCGACGCGGTCGTCGTCGGGGCGGGTCCGGCGGGCGCGGCGGCGGCGATGACGATGGCGCGGGCGGGGCTGTCCGTGGCGCTGATCGAGCGGGGCGAGTTCCCCGGCGCGAAAAACTTGTTCGGCGGCGTATTGTACCGCAAGCAAATCGAGGAGCTCGTGCCGGAATTCTGGACGGAGAAGAACGCGCCGATCGAACGGCACATCGTCGAGCAGCGCATCTGGCTCATGGGCAAGGAGTCGATGGTGACGCTCGGCCACCGGAACGAGGCGTACAAGGCGCCGTACAACTGTTTTACGGGCCTTCGGGTCAAGTTCGACCAATGGTTCGCGAGCAAGGCGGTCGAGGCGGGCGCCGTCCCCGTCTACGAGACGGTCGTCACCGAAGTCATTCGCGAGGGCGACAAGGTCGTCGGCGTTCGCACGGACCGGGAGGACGGCGACCTGTACGCGAACGTCGTCGTCATCGCCGACGGCGTCAATTCGCTGCTCGGCAAGGCGATGGGCATTCATAAGGAGTGGGAGCCCGACCAGGTGTCGCTCGCCGTGAAGGAGGTCATCGCGCTGCCTCGGGAGAAGCTCGAGGATCGGTTCAATCTCGAGGGCGACGAGGGCGTCACGATCGAATTCATGGGCGAGACGTCGCTCGGCATGGCGGGCATGGGGTTCCTGTACACGAACAAGGAGACGATCTCGCTCGGCGTCGGCGTCATGGTGAGCCATCTGCGAGAGAAGAAGGTGAAGCCGTACGCCGTGCTGGACGCGGTGAAGCAGCATCCGATGATCCGCAAGCTCATTCAAGGCGGCGAGACGAAGGAGTATTCCGGGCATCTCATTCCCGAGGGCGGGTACCATTCGATCCCGCCGCTGTCGGGCGCCGGGTGGGTCGTCTGCGGCGACGCGGCGCAGCTCGTCAACTTCGTACACCGCGAAGGCACGAACCTCGCGATGACGTCGGGAAGGCTGGCGGGGGAAGCGATTGTTCGGGCACGAGCGGTCGAAAATTATTCCGCGGCCTCGCTTTCCTCCTACGACCGTAATATCCGGGAGTCGTTCGTGGGGAAAGACCTGAAGAAATACAAGGGAATGCATCAGCTGCTGAAGGACGAAAATCCGGAGCTGCTGTTCGAGAAGCTGCCGCGCGCGGCGAACGAGGCGGCGTACCAGATGTTCCTCGTGGACGGGGAGACGAAGGCGGCGAAGCAGAGGAAGGCGATCGACATCATCAAGAAGGCTGCCGGCGGACCGGCGGGCCTGATGAAGCTCGGCTACAAGGGATGGAGGGCGATGAACGGATGAGCAGCGGCAATTCGGCGGTGACGGATCGGCTGTTTACGATTCGGTATAAGTGCGACGACCAGTCGCACCTGATCATTAAGGAGCGGGACGCGTGCCTGAAGTGCACGACGAAGGATTGCAACTACTTCTGCCCCTCGGACGTGTACGAGTGGGACGGGAAACAGAAGATCACGACCGTCGCCTACGAAAATTGCATCGAATGCGGCACCTGCCGCATCGCCTGCCCTTCGCACAACATCTACTGGGTATATCCGAAGGGCGGGTACGGGATCACGTACAAGTACGGGTAATTCCGCGCTATGAACGGTACTCCCTCGGCGACATGCCCGTCCACCGGCGGAACTGCTTGCTGAACGCGGCGGGATCGTCGTAGCCGAGCTTCGCGGCGATCGACTCGATCGTGAGCAGCGGGTCGAGCAGCAGCAGCTTGGCTTCGCGGAGGACGACCGCCGAACGGTAGGCGCGCGGCGACATGCCGTACGCCTCGCGGAAGACGCGGGCGCAATGCGACGCGCTGTAGCCGAGCGACTCCGCGATGCGAAGAATGGCGGCGTCCGCCGGGCCGTCCGCGCCCCCGCTCGCTACCGACCGTTCGATGCGCGCGGCGATGCGCTCCGCGAGCCGCGCCGCGGCTTCGGGGGACGCGTTGCGCCCGGTCTCCGGCGTCTCCTCGGAGAGCGCGGCCAATAGCGCGTACACGGCGGACAGCGTCCGCATGCGGGCCGCGGCGGATTGCTCGTCGCCGTCGCCGAGCGCGAGCTCGACGAGGCGGGCGAGCGCCGGGCCGATCCGCCGTTCGAGCGCGGAGCCGCGCGGGTACACTCCGCGGTCCAAGGCGCGGAGCGCGCCGCGCAGCAGCGGGTCGTCCGCCTGAAAGTGCAGACAGAAATACGCCATCGGCCCGTCCGGCTCCGCCATCGCCGCATGGCGCTCGCCGGGTCGGACGATGGCGATGTCGCCCGGCCGCTGCACGAACGGCCTGCCGTCGATCTCGATGCGCTGCGCGCCTTCCATGACGACGTTCAATTCGAACATGGCATGCGCATGAGCCGGATACGACCATGACGCGTCGACGCGCCGCAGATGCGGGGCGAATAGCTGGAACGTCGTACGGACGTCGGGCAAAATATGCAATTCCTTCGTGCCCGCGAGCCGCATCCGGCCCGACCGATCTTCCATGCGGCCGCCCTCCCGAATTCGATAAATGCTTGCTCCATTATACAAGATATCCCCGCAAAAATAAGGCTTCCTTCCTACGGGAATGAGGTCTTTTTTATATCCATTCATTGGCAGTTAATGGTATAATGAGACAAAATTCGACGTCGAGAGGCACTGAGGACCGATGAGTGGGTGGAAGGGACCATGAACAATTTCACATCGATTCTGGTCAATATCATGTTCATCACGTATCCGTTTCTCGTGCTTCAGACGTTCTCGCGGCAGCTGCCGTTCCAACGCAAGGGCTCGCTCGCGATCGGATGCTTCATGAGCGTCCCGTTGGTCGGCTGCATGTTCTTTCCATACACGTACGAATATGTTCATACGTTCGATTTGAAATTCATTCCCCTCATCGCCGGCACCTTATACGGCGGATGGCCGGTCGGCGCCGCGTTGTCGGTCGTCGCGGCGACGGCGAGGCATTTCATCTCCGGCGTCGACACGCTCGAGACGGCCGCGGTTTCGCTTGCGATCGCGGCGTTCGTCGGCTTCGCGCGAACGAGGTTCTTCGCGGCGGCATGGCTGCGGAAGCTGTTATGGTGCGCCGCCTTCTCCGTCTTCGGCGCCGTGCTTCTCTTCGCGAGCGGCGCCGTCGAAGCCGTCTTCCCGCCGATCGATGCCGCGCTCCTCTTCGCCGGCATACAGTCGGGGCTTCTGATGTTGACGCTGCTCCTGACCGAGCATATTCGCGAGACGGCTTCGGTCCGCAGCGAGATCGTCCGCATGGAGAAACTGACGGTCAGCGGCAGTCTCGCCGTCCTGATCGCGCACGAGCTGCGCAACCCGCTGACGACGGTCAGCGGCTTCCTGCAATTGATCAAACGGCAAAACCCGTCCGAACAAGTCCTATATTACGTGAATACGGCCATGCAAGAGTTGAACGAAGCGGAGAAAATCATTCATACGTACTTAACGATCACGACGCTGCAGGAAGCGGAGAAGACGAACGTTTCGGTGTCGGCGAGCATCGAAGGAGCGCTGCGCGACATCTGGCCCGCGATCGAAACGAAGAAAATCGATCTCGTGAACGCCGTGTCGGAGGACATCGTTCTCCTGTGCAACGAGGAGCAGCTGAGGCTGTGCCTCATGCATCTGCTGCGCAACGGCGCCAATGCGCTGCATCGCGGCGGCAAGCTGTCCGTCTCTTCGTATTGGAAAGGGAAAGAGCTCGCGATCGTCGTCTCGGATAACGGCATCGGCATGACGGACGAGCAGCTCGAGCAGCTCGGCATGCCGAAATACAATACGCGCAGCAACGGTACGGGGACAGGCCTTATGTATTGTTATCATTTCGTCCATTCCCTGCAGGGCCGGCTTCGGATCCAAAGCCAGCCCGGCCGGGGAACGACGGTCACCTTAACGATTCCGGCTCTGCGCTCTTCGTAGCCGCCGCCGCCACGGGCGGAGCGTCGTTCCGGGCGTGCAAGTACGGATACAGCAGGACGAGTCCGATCGCATAGAGCGCAACGAGCGCGTAGACGGGCAACAGATGAAGGAAATCCGTATAACCGATCGACCAATGGACGCCGAGTCCCGCGGCGAAGCCCGGAAGGCCCGCGAGCAGCAGCATGCGCCAGACCCATCGCTCCCCTTGCTGCAATCCCCAGAGCGCCGTCATCAGGACGGCCAGCCCGTCCGCGAAGAGCGCTCCTCCGAAGCCCGCGCGGTCGTGCGCGATGACCGGAACGAGCCGCGGGTTCGCCTCGTGGAGATGCGGGACGCGCGTCTCCAGGTACGCGAGGTCCGACGGGACGAAGACGTGCGTCACGCCGACTCCCGCGATCGCCAGGCCACCGACGGTCAGTCCGACGCCGGCGCAGACGAAGGCCAATTGTCCGTACAACGACCTGCGCCACCGGGCGTCGTTCCGGTCGCCCGGCTGGAGACGCGACGGCTCGTCTCTCGTATCTCGCATCGCGAGGATAAACATCGGCAGCAGCGCCGCGGAGACGGCCGCATGCAGCGGATCGAAGTAGCCGTACCCCAAATAAAGGAAAAATCCGGAAAATCCGACGGCGCCGGACGTCATCGCCGCCATGCGGGCCCAGTGCAGGCGCCGCCGCATGCCGTACCGCGCCAAGCCGATGTACATGATCCCGATCGACACCATCGTGCCCGCGAGCGTCATTCGGTCATGCGCCATGAACGGCAGCAGACGTTCGTTCAACCGATGCAGCGCGTCGCGGTCGATGCCGAGGAAGCGCGTGTCGTACGGGAGCACGACGGTCGTCGCGGCGAGCAGCCACGCGATGACGCCGCCGATCCCCATGGCGACGCCGAGCAGCTGCATCCAGCCCCAAGACCTCCAGAACGACGGCGGCTCCGGCGCCGGGGCGTCTCGGATCGCGTCGTACAGCAGCGCTTCGTTCGTCCGCTTGGGGAGGCCCGGACCCGCGAAGACGAGACCGGCGTTCAGCTCGATCAGATCGGCGCCGTCCCGGCGCAAGTCGACGGCGTCTTTCGGCTCGACGACGCCGCCGGCGGCGACGATGCCGAACGGACGCGGGAGCAAGCTTCGGAGCCGGACGACCGCTCGACGCGCGTCATCGAGCGCGGCCGCGCCGGAGCGCCAGCCGCCGCTCGGATCGGCGACGGCGCTGCCGACGACGACGCCGTCCCAGTGCGCTCGCGCTTCCGCCGCGTAAGCGTCGAGCGCTTCGTCCGACGCGTCGGGCGGGACGTACAGCAACAGCGGCTTGCCCGGCGCGGCCTCGCGAACGGCCGCCGCGGCGCCGCGAAGCGCGGCGCTCCGCTCCGGCTCCGGCCGGCGCTCGTCGATGGCGTCGACGACGAACGCCGCCGCGTAAGGCGCGAGCCGCGCCGCCAGCCGGGCGTATTGCGCGGCGGCCTCCGCCGGCGCGGCGCCGGCGTCGTGACGCAGCCGCAGGAAAAGCGGCTTGCTCCGGCCGCCGCGCCGTCGATCGCGACGCAGCGTCCGTTCGATGCGCTCGACGCCGTCGTTCGCGAAGCGATTCCCCGTATGGATCGACTGCGCGGCCTTCTCCCGCCGCAGATTCGCCGGCGGCGTCCCTCGCTCCGAGATCGGACCGATCTCGAGATAGCCGAAGCCGAATTGCGACAAGGCGGTTCTCGCTTCCCCGCGGGGGTCGACCTCGCCACCGAGTCCGACGGGACAATCGAAGCGAAGGCCCCACAGCGTCGCGCTCGCCTCCGGCGGCGTCTCCAGATGGCCGAGCGTACGGATGAGGAACGCCCCGCCGGGCATGCGGCCGACGGCCCCGATCGCGCGGAGCGTATAGCGGCGCGCGCGCTCCGGCGGAAGCGCGAACAGCAGCGGCTTGAAGATCGGATGATAAGACCAATCCGGCATGCGAAGCTCCCCCCTCTACCCACGGGTTTGAAACCATTGTAACATAGGCCGGAAAGGTCTATACTACACCTCATAATCTGGCAAGCCGCGGAAAGGAACGCTATACGCTATGATCCCGTTTTCCCACTCCTGGCCTTATGAAACCTCGGGCAACGACGTGTACGTGTCGGAATGTCCGTTCTGCGAATCGAATCACGTCATCCTGCCGATGCGCAAAAAGGAATTGAAAGACATCCGGGAGGGCAAGAAGAAGCTGCTCGTTTTCCCGTGCTGCATGGGCAGCGTGTATATCGTCGACACCGACGCCGACTATTTGTTAGCCAATCGCAGGCTGCGCAAATAGCCGGCTTTTTTCTGCGATTTCCACGCCTTGCTAGGCATTCGCCTAATTCCTAGCGGAAAACTAGACTTTATATCAAAATGGTCGAATGATGCCCGAATAAGGGATATTTATAACATATATCGAAATCATTTAAGGAAAATCGGCAAAAGTTTATGCCAAAATAGTAAAAACTGCGTTATAATGATGCTAACAAGCATTATGATTTCGGAGAGGAGGGGCGCCTGTGAACCGCACGTGGTCGCAGAAGGCAAGCATCGGCATGCACCGGCCGCGGACGAAGCGTCGGGGCATGCTGCCGGAGATCTTCTTGTGCTTCCTGAAGATCGGTCCGGTCACGTTCGGCGGCGGTTACGCGATGATTCCGCTGATCGAGCAGGAAGTGGTGGAACGGCGGAAGTGGCTGGAGACGAAGGACGTCGCGGACGTGTTCGCCGCAGCCCAGTCGATTCCGGGCGCGATCGCCGTCAATTCCGCGACCTTCATCGGATATCGATTGGCCGGATTCGCGGGCGCGCTGGCGGCGCTGGCCGGCGTGCTGCTGCCGACCTTCCTGATCGTGCTCCTTCTCTCGATCTTCTTCCTTCGGACCCATGAGCATCCGAAGATCGAAGCCGCGTTCGAAGGCGTACGCGCGGCGATCGTCGCGCTCATCTGCTATGCGGGCTGGAAGATCGGGAAGTCGGCGGTGATCGATAAGACGACCTTCGGCGTGACGGCCGCGACGGTAGCGATCTTGTTCCTGACGAACGTTCACCCGGTCTTCTTGATCGCGAGCGGCTTCTTCGTCGGCGTCGCGCTGGTCGCGATCCGCGCCAAGGCGGGGCTTAAGACGAAGCTGGATTCGAATCCGCAAGAGGACGATTGGGGTTACATGATGGGGGATGGCATCTGAGATGGAAATCGCCGGATTGTTGATTCAGCTGTTCTTGACGTTCCTCCTGATCGGCGCGGTATCGTTCGGGGGAGGGTACTCGATGATCCCGGTCATCGAGCGGGAGGTCGTTCATCGCCATGCATGGATGACGCTCCCGGAATTTACGGACGCCGTCGCTGTCGCCGGCATGTCGCCGGGGCCGATCGCCACGAATTCCGCCATCTTCGTCGGGTATCGAATGGCGGGAGTGCCGGGCGCCCTCGCGGCGACGGTCGGCACGGTGCTTCCCTCGCTTATCGCGGTCTTGATCGCGGCGACGTTCTTCCGTAAAGTAAAAAATAGCGACTTGATCCACAAGGGGTTCTACGGACTGCGACCGATCATAACGGGACTCATCTTCTATGCGGCGCTCACGTTCGCGATCGGCAACGGCGTCATTCCGACGAGCTTCGGCTCGATCGGTTGGGAGACGCTCGCGACGCTCGCCATCTTCCTCGTCTCGCTCGTCGCTCTGACGAAATACAAGACGCATCCGATCGTCGTCATTCTGCTGTCCGGATTGGCGGGGGCGGCGCTGTTCAGTTAATCCGAAGGAGGAGCTTCCTAGTGGCGTATAAAGAAATCGATTCCATCCCTTCTTGCTGCGCGCCGACGCGCGCGGCGGCGAACACCGAGCGAGAAACGGCCGACGCGCCGCTGCCTGCGGCAGGAGCCGAGAGCAAGGACGGGATGATCCGGCTGCCCGGCGGCGCGTTCCGGATGGGGACCGACGACGAAGAAGGCTTTCCCGCCGACGGAGAGGGACCGATTCGCGAGGTGACCGTCGGGCCGTTCCTCATCGACCCGTACGCGGTCACGAACGATCGATTCGCCGCGTTCGTCGCCGATACCGGATATCGGACGGAGGCAGAGCGCTTCGGCTGGTCGTTCGTCTTCCATCTGCTCGTGCCGGAAGCGGTCGCGCGGACGGTCGCGCAGGTGCCGCAGCAGACGCCCTGGTGGTTTACGGTGCATGGCGCGTATTGGGCGCAGCCGGAAGGTCCCGGCACGTCGATCGAAGGCCGCGGCGACCATCCGGTCGTCCATGTGAGCTGGAACGACGCGCAGGCGTTCTGCCGGTGGGCCGGCAAGCGGCTGCCGACGGAGGCCGAATGGGAATACGCGGCGCGCGGCGGCCTCGTCGGCAAGCGGTACCCGTGGGGCGACTTGCTGAAGCCGGAGGGGCGGCATATGTGTAACATTTTCCAAGGGAAATTCCCTGAGAAAAACAATGCCTCCGACGGATATGCCGGCACCTGCCCCGTCGACGCGTTCGAGCCGAACGGCTTCGGGCTGTACAACGTCTCGGGCAATGTGTGGGAGTGGTGCGCGGATTGGTTCCACCCGACGTACCATCGGGAAGCGAGTCCGCTGAACCCGAAGGGACCTCCGAACGGGACGAGCCGGGTCATGCGGGGCGGGTCGTATTTGTGCCACAAATCGTACTGCAATCGCTACCGCGTCGCGGCGCGCAGCTCCAATACGCCCGACAGCTCGACCGGCAACGCCGGCTTCCGGTGCGCGGCGGACGCGTGAGGCAGGCGGCGTCCCGCGCATACGGTACAACTATATACGAGCAGCTTACGATATAACCGCCCGCATGGCGGTTTTTCTTATGCACGCCGTTCCGACCCGCATGGTTCTCTCGATCTTGTAACATGCTACCCCATAGCAGAGGTTAACGAAAAGGGGACATGCAGCATGGCTGGAACGAATACGAGAGACCCGGATTTCAAGCCGTTCTATGCATACGACGAATGGGCGGTCGTCGAGACTGCCTGGGACGAGGCGACGAACCTGCACGACGAGACGATCTTCAGCCTCGGCAACGGCTATCTCGGCATGCGCGGCAACTTCGAGGAGGGCTGGCGCGGCGAAGCGGGACGTTCGACGCGCGGGACGTATATTAACGGATTCTACGAGACGGAGCCGATCCGCTACCCGGAGGACGCCTACGGCTACGCGCGGATCGGGCAGACGATGCTGAACGTCGCCGACGCCCGCGGCATCGAGCTGCACGTCGACGGAGAACGCGTCGATCTCTTCTCCTGCAAGCTGCTCGATTATAAGCGGACGCTCGATTTCCGCAAGGGCGTGCTGACCCGCGCCATGCGGCTCGAGCTGGCGAACGGGTATCAGGTGGACGTGCGGATCGAGCGGCTCGTCAGCTTGGCGCGGAAGCACGCCGCCGCCATTCGGTATGCGGTGACGACGGTGAACTTTCACGGCTTGGTCGGCCTCGTCTCGACGATCGACGGCGCGGTGCGCAATCAAGTGTCTAAGGGCGATCCGCGGATCGGTTCGGCGCTGACGGAGCCGGCGCTCGAGACGATCGACCGGACGGCGGTCGGCACGCTCGCGTTCTTGCAGCAGCGGACGAAACGCTCGCGCTTTACGGTCATGTGCGCCGCGGAGCATCGGCTCGAGTCGGAGGAGCCTGCGGCGATTCAGGCGGGGACGACGGCGGACGGCGCGGCGATCCGGTTCACGTTCGCCGCGCATAAGGGCGTACCGTCGACGCTCGTGAAGACGATCGCATATCACACGTCCAAGGAAGAGCCGTCCGAGCTGGATGAGCCGAAGCTGCGGCTCGAGACGGAGCATACGGCGCAGAAGGCGAAGGCGGACGGCTTCGAGGCGCTGCTGCGGGAGCAGGAGGCGTTCCTCGCGGCGTTCTGGCGGCGCGCCGAACTATCGATCGAAGGCGATCCGTCGCTGCAGCAAGGGCTTCGCTTCAACGCGTTCCAGCTGCTGCAATCGGTCGGCCGGGACGGGGAAACGAACATCGGCGCCAAAGGGCTGACGGGGGAAGGGTACGAAGGACATTACTTCTGGGATACGGAGACGTACATTCTGCCGTTCTTCCTCTACACGAGCCCGGACATCGCGAAGCAGCTGCTGACTTACCGTTACAGCATCCTGGATAAGGCGCGGGCGCGGGCGCGCACGATGTCGCACAAGGGCGCCTTGTTCGCGTGGCGCACGATCGGCGGCGAAGAGACGTCGGCGTATTTCCCGGCGGGTACGGCGCAATACCACATTAACGCGGATATCGCTTATGCGCTGAAGAAGTATATGGCGGCGACGGAGGACGAGTCATTCTTGATCGAGAAAGGGGCGGAGCTCCTCTTCGAAACGGCGCGCCTCTGGGCGGATCTCGGCGATTACATCCCGCATAAGGGCTTCTGCATTAACGGCGTCACCGGCCCCGACGAATACACGGCGCTCGTGAACAATAACGCGTTCACGAACCTGATGGCCAAGGATCATCTGGAGTTCGCGGCGGCGACGGCGCGGCGGCTCCGGGAGTCGGACCGGGAGGCATATCGTTCGCTCGCGAGCCGGATCGCGCTGGACGACGCCGAAGTCGACGCGTGGCAGCGAGCGGCGGAGCGCATGTACGTCCCGTACGACGCGGAGCGCGGCATTACGCTGCAGGACGATGCGTTCTTAGACCGGGCAGAGTGGGATTTCGACCATGCGCCGTCGGACAAATATCCGCTGCTGCTCCATTACCATCCGCTCGTCATCTACCGGCATCAAGTGCTGAAGCAAGCGGACGTCGTGCTGGCGTCGTTCTTGCAGAGCCACCGCTTCACGCTTGCGCAGAAGCGCCGCGACTTCGACTTCTACGAGCGGTTGACGACGCACGATTCGTCGCTCTCGCCGTGCATCTATAGCATCATAGCGTCCGAGATCGGCCGCATCGACAAGGCGTGCGACTACTTCCTCCGCACGGCGCGGATGGATCTCGACGATCGGAACGGCAACACGAAGGACGGACTGCACACGGCGGCGATGGCCGGCGCGTGGTTGTCGCTCGCCAGCGGCTTCGGCGGGATGCGCGAGCGGGAAGGGACGCTGCGCTTCGCTCCGCGCATCCCGCCGAAGTGGACCGCTTACGCGTTCGTCGTCTCGTTCCGGGGCAAGCTGCTCCGGGTGCGCGTCACGGCGGAGGATGCGACGTATACGCTGCTCGAGGGGAGCGAGTTGACCGTCGAGCACGAAGGACGGCCGCTGGGGCTGAAGCCCGGCGCGCCGGAGGTCGTCTCCTTGCGTCCCCGGCTCGAAGCGATCGTCTTCGATCTGGACGGCGTGCTCGTCGATACGGCATCGTTCCATTACGAGTGTTGGAAGGCCGTCGCCGACGAGCAGGGCGTGCCGATCGATCCGTCCGTGAACGAGCGGCTGAAGGGCGTCGATCGCCGGACGTCGCTCGACATCGTGCTGGAGCGCGCGAGCCGAACGTACTCGGAGGAGGAGAAGGCCTCGCTCGCCGAACGCAAGAACCGGTTGTACGTCGAGCGGATCGAGAAGCTGACGCCGGCGGCGCTGCTGCCGGGCGTCGAGGCGTTCCTGCGAGACGTCAAGTCGCGGGGCCTCAAGACCGCGATCGCTTCCGCCAGCCGCAACGCGCGGCGCGTCGTCGAGCGGCTCGGCCTGACCGCTTACTTCGACGCGATCGTCGAGGCCGGCGCGGTGGCGAAGGGCAAGCCGGATCCCGAGATCTTCATGACGGCGGCCGAAGCGCTCGGCGTGCCGTACCGGAACTGCGTCGGCGTCGAGGATGCGGAAGCCGGCGTCGCGGCCATTAAAGCGGCCGGCATGTTCGCCGTCGGCGTCGGGCTGGAGGAGCGGATGCGCGAAGCCGACTGGGTGCTGTCCGGCACCGACGCGCTCGACCTCGAGGCGTTGACGGATCGGTTCCTCGGGCGGGTACCGACGGCCGTAGCGAGGGAATAGCTATCGACGATGGAAGCCCTTTCCGGTAAGATAAGGGGTAAGACTTATCTACTCCGGGGGGACGGGCGCATGTTATTGAAGCAAGGGCAGAAGCTAGTGATGATCGGGGATTCCATTACGGATTGCGAACGGGCGCGTCCGCGGGGGGAAGGACTGTTCGGCGCCATCGGCAAAGGGTACGTCGCCCTGGTCGAGGCGCAGCTTAACGTCCGATATCCCGAGCGGCGCATCCGCGTCGTCAATATGGGGACGAGCGGCAATACGGTGCGGGATTTAGCGGCGCGCTGGGACGCCGACGTCATCGAGCTGAAGCCGGACTGGCTGTCGATCATGATCGGCATTAACGACGTCTGGCGGCAGTTCGACATTCCGACGATCCACGAGTCGCATGTCGGGATCGAGGAATACGAGACGAAGCTCGAAGCGTTGATCGAGCGGACGAAGCCGCTCGTCGAAGGCATCGTGCTGATGACGCCGTTTTATATCGAACCGAACAAGGGCGACGCGATGCGCGCCGCCATGGACCGGTACGGCGCGGTCGTGAAGAAGCTCGCGGAGAAGCACGGCGCGCGGTTCGTCGATACGCAAGCGGCGTTCGATCGGCTGCTGGACCACATCTATCCCGCCACGCTCGCGTGGGATCGGGTGCACCCGAACTTGACGGGGCATGCCGCGCTCGCCCGGGCGTTCCTCGAAGCGGTCGAATTCGAGTGGAAGTGAAGCAAGCGCAAGGCCGGCGGAGACACCGCCGGCCTTTTTTCGAAATCAGGTCGATCTTACCGACACGCGAAAGGACTCTGCGCACCGATGGACAGCGACTATCGAGATCTATTGTTGAACGTCATCATCGTCCTACTGCCCTTGTTGTTTTACCAATATTTGTACCGATGGATGGACTCCGGCCGGAGGCATGCCGCGGCGGTCTTTTTCGCGTTTGTCGGACCGATGCTGTTCACGATGACGTTCCCCGTGCACATCCTCGATTCCGCGGTGGATTTACGTTCGGTTCCGCTGATTCTGGGGTCGCTGTACGGCGGGCCGATCGCAACGATTTTTCTGTTCGCCGCCATGTTCTGGTACCGCGACGTCGTCGGCGGTCTGAACATGGCGAACTTTTTCCTATCCCTGCTGCCCGCGATCGTTCTGATCTTCGCGGCGCACCGGAGGTTCGATCGCTTTCGCTTCCGGCAGCGCGTCTGGACGGCGGTCGGGATCTGCTTCGCGCTGCGAATCGGTTCCGTCCTCATTTACTACGGTCTGCAGAGCGGATATACCGACGCCTTGTTCGATGCGTTCGAGAAGCAATTCCCGCTCATTATCGGGCAATGCGCGTTGATCGGCTTGCACGTCTACCTGCTGGAAGCTATACGGAAGCACCACCGGATGAACGAGGAAATCTTACACGCGGAGAAAATGAAGGTCGTCAGCGAGCTGGCCGCCGCCGTCGCCCACGAAGTGCGCAATCCTCTCACGACCGTACGCGGATTCGTTCAGCTGCTCGGCGGCGGGCGGCTCGACGACGCGAAGCGCGCCTCGTATTCCGCGATATGCCTAGAGGAGCTGGATCGCGCGCAGCTGATCATCTCGAATTTTCTTGCGCTCGGCAAGCCGGAAGCGGAGAAGAAGGAGCGATTGAACGTTAAGGACGAGCTCCGGTATGTTGCGAACCTCTTGAGCTCCTACGCGAATTTCCGGAATGTGTCGGTGCGCAACCGAGTCGACGTCGACGCCGCGGTGTACGGCGACCGTTCGAAATTCCGCCAAGCGGTCATCAATCTCGGGAAGAACGCGATCGAAGCGACGCAAGGCGGCGGAACTGTAGAGTTCCATTCGGCGGTCGAGGGGCGGGAGCTTGTGCTGTACGTCACCGATACGGGCGGCGGGATGTCGGCGGAGAAAATCGCGCGCCTCGGTACGCCGTATTATTCGACGAAGGAGAAAGGGACGGGACTCGGCACGCTCGCGACGTTCCATATCGTACGGCAGATGGGCGGACGGATCGTAGTGACGAGCCGGATCGGGGAGGGCACCACCTGTAAAATCTCGCTGCCGCTGTACGAAGGCGGACCATAGCCGCCAATTTTCGTGTACAATGGGAGAAGCGACCAGAGGCGGGAACGGGAGGACGAAGAAGCTCATTCCAAGGGGGAAGGGTAGACGCATGGAGAGGGAACTGGCGTTGGAATTGGTCCGAGTGACGGAGCTTGCCGCGTTAGCCTCGGCGCCGTGGATGGGGCGCGGCGATAAGGACGGCGCCGACGGGGCAGCGACGGAGGCGATGCGCGCGATGTTCGATTCGGTGTCGATCAAGGGGACGGTCGTCATCGGCGAAGGGGAGATGGACGAGGCTCCGATGCTCTACATCGGCGAATCGGTCGGCAATCTGGACGGTCCGGAGGTCGACGTCGCGGTCGATCCCCTGGAAGGGACGGAGATCGTCGCGAAGGGGCTGAACAACGCGCTGTCCGTCATCGCGGTCGCGAATAAGGGGCAGCTGCTGCACGCGCCGGACATGTATATGGAGAAGCTCGCCGTTGGGCCGAAGCTGAAGGGGAAGCTTAGCATCGAGCGGCCCCTCGAGGAGACGCTGCGCGTCGCCGCGAAGGAGCTCGGCAAGTCGATCTCGGACCTGACGGTCATGATCCTCGATCGCGCGCGTCACGAAACGCAAATCAAGACGCTGCGCCGCGTCGGGGTGCGGATCAAGTTTCTGTCGGACGGGGACGTCGCCGGCGCGATCGCGCCCGCCTTCGAGGACGCGGGCATCGATCTGTACGTCGGCTCGGGCGGCGCGCCGGAAGGGGTGCTCGCGGCCGCGGCGCTCCGCTGCTTGGACGGCGAGCTGCAAGGGCGCCTGATGCCGGCGAACGCCGAGGAGTTCCAACGCTGCATCCGCATGGGCATCTCGGATCCGTACAAGGTGCTTACGATGGACGATATGGTGGGCACGGAGGACGTCATCTTCGCGGCGACCGGCGTAACGCCGGGCGAAATCTTAGGCGGCGTACGGTATTTCGCCGATCAGCGCGCCGAAACCCAATCCGTCGTCATGCGGGCGGCCACGCGGACGATCCGCTACGTTCGGTCCTTGCATTATTTGCCGAACAAGCCGATCCTCGAGAAGCTGAAGGGGAGATAACGAGGGATGAAACTGTATGTAGGATCTTACGAGCAGGCGTCGAAACCGGGCATACACCGGTTTCGCTTCGACGCGGACGCCGGGGCGTTGACGTACGAAGAGGGGATTGCCGGCGTCGAACGGCCGTCGTTCCTGATCGTCAATCGGGCGGGCACCGCGCTGTACGCCGTGAGCGAGCAGTCGGAAGGCGCGGTGCACGCGTTCGCGATTCGTCCGGACGGCGGGCTGACGCCGCTCGGCGAACGCGCGACGGGCGGCGCCGATCCGTGCCACCTGACGTTGTCGGCGGACGGGAAGCGGCTGTTCGTCGCCAACTACTCAGGCGGCAGCGTCGCGGTCTTCCCCGTGCTGCCGGACGGTTCGCTGGGGGAGCGCGCCGGCTTGTCCGTCCACGAAGGCAAGGGCGCGAGGCCCGATCGTCAGGAAGGACCGCATCCGCACTCCGTATACGTCGCTCCGGGCGGTCGGCGCTTGATCGTTCCCGACCTCGGAATCGACCGACTGGTCTTCTATGACATTGCGGCGGGCGCGTTCGAGCGGGCGGGCGCCCTCGCGCTGCCGGACGGCGCCGGGCCGCGCCATCTGGCGTTCCACCCGACGCTTCCGGTCGCATACGTCGTCAACGAGCTGTCTTGCACCGTCGCGACGTTCGCTTGGGAAGGCGACGATCCGTCCGGCGCGGTATTGCTGGATCTCGCGACGACGCTTCCCGAGGCATTCGACGGCGAAAACTATTGCGCCGATATTCACGTCGCGCCGGACGGCCGATTCGCGTACGCTTCGAATCGAGGACATGACAGCCTTGCCGTCTACCGCGTCGATGCCGACGGCCGTCTTGCGCCGGCGGGCTGCGCCCCGATCGGCGTAAGGACGCCGCGCAACTTCGCGATCGCGCCGGACGGCCGATTCGTGCTGGTCGCGGGGCAGGAATCGGACGCGATTCGCGTCTTCGCAATGGATGCCGCGACGGGCTGGCTCGAAGAGGCGCATCGCTGCGAAGGCGTACGCTTGCCGGTATGCCTCGCGCTCGTCGACTGATTACGCGGTGTACGGACGCGGGTTCGCCGGCTCGCCGCGCTCCCGATCGGCGAGCAGGGGCTCTTGCTTGACGGACGCGCATTCGGGGAGATCGGTATAGATTGCGAGTTTCCCCGGGGGTCGTTCTTTACATCGTATAACTCGCCGAACGACTCGCCGGTATAGTCGGCAAGCTTCCACTCCGGCGTGATCCAACACTTGAACCGGATGCGATCCGGTTCTTCTTTGTGTTCGATGCGAACCCCCTCCCGCGCGAGCGGCGCTTCGCCCCGGAGCATCGGCGGCAGGCTGACGCCTTCGCGCCGGATCGGGTCCGCGATCGTCGGCAACAAGTCGACGAGCGAGACGCACGGTTCTGCCGGAGGCTGCGCCTTGAATCCGTCAGGAAACCTCATCAGCAGCGGAATTTCGCTTACCCCTCATAAACCAATGGCGCCTTCTGGCCGATGCCGTGGTCGCCGAGCATCTCGCCATGATCTGGAGGCGAAGATGACGAACGTGTTTCGGACCAGCCCCAGCTCGTCCAATGCGCCCAAGATGCGTCCGACTTGCCGAACGACCAATTGAACCACGGAGTAATAGTACGCCCTCGTTTGGTTCTTGAAATCTTCCCTCGCGAAGTAGGGTCCCCATGCGGATTTCCCGTTGCCCGCGATTTCGAACGAACCGTTGAAGCGGCTGTCCGCGAGCGTCCCGTTCCGAAACGGCGGGATAAGCTCGGGGGCGATGCAGCCCCGTCATCATCGACACGCGCGACGGCGCGCAGACCGTGTTGGGGCAATACGCCCGCCGGAACGTAACGCCCTCGCGCCGACGCTGTCGTATCGCTGCTGATCGGTCGTAATCAGTATAATATTCGGGGCAGAGGACATAGTAAGCAAAGCCTCCAATGCAGGGAATTGTGTGGAATTATGGCGCCATTAAAGCACGCATGGCGGATTTACGGACAATTTTGTCGATAAAATCAACAATACCACATAAAACAACGTTTTATTTTGGTGAAAGCGCTAAATTCATTGTTGACAAGGAGAGAAGTTGTGTTGATAATAAGGGATGTAGCCAAGAAACAACAATGAAACCGCTTCAACGTGTTGTGTTGTGTGTGGTCTTGGGGAATTTACATTTACTTACTTATTTAGGGGGAGTGCAAGAGTATGAAGAAAGCAAAGAAATCAGCATTCTTGCTTCTGGCGTCGGTCATGAGCTTGTCGGCATTGCTGGCCGCATGTTCCGGAGGCAATAACGCGGAAGAGCCTGCGAAGACGCCGGCGGCGGAGACGCCGACTGCGGAGCAGCCCGCCGTCGATAAGCCGAAAGAGAAGGTCGAGCTCGAGTTCTGGACGCACTGGGGTTCCACGACGCGCCGCCCGATCATCGAGAAGATCGTATCCGACTTTAACGGTTCGCAAGATTGGATTACGGTGAAACACGTCTTCCTGCCGTACGGCGAAGGCTGGACGAAGGCGCTCGCGCAAATCGCGGCAGGCAACCCGCCGGACGTGATCATTCATGAGATCGCCAAGGTCGCGCAGCGCGCCGACAAGAACCAAGTGGAAAACCTGTCGCCGTTCCTCGCGAAGGACGACATCAGCGGACGCTTCCACGAGAACCTCTTCGAAGCGATGAAGTACAACGGCGACGTCTACGCCCTTCCGTTCAACACGGATACGCGCTTCTTGTTCTACAACAAGAAGATGTTCGCCGAAGCGGGCCTCGATCCGGAGAAGCCGCCGAAGACGTGGGCGGAGTTGGAAGAGTATGCGAAGAAGCTGGATAAGATCGGCGCGGACGGCAAGATCGAACGACTTGGTTACCATCCGTTGCTTGCAGGCGGTTTCGAATTGTTCATGCTGAACGCAGGCAAAGGCGAAGCGTGGGTCGGCGTAGACGGCAAAGTCAACGTAAACACGCCGGAGCACGTCGACGCATTGAAGTGGGTAATGTCCTGGGATGAGCGCCTCGGCAAAGAAAACGTCGAAACGTTCAAAGCGACGTTCGGCTCCAAGACGAGCGAACCGCTTATCGCCGGGAAGCTTGCGATGAAAGCCGACGTCGGCACGTTCTGGACGCAAATTCGCGACTTCGCGGCGAACCGCGACGACTTCGGCGTCGCTCCGCTTCCGGAATATAAAGAAGGCGCGGGCCACTGGAGCGTCGGCGGCGGCTTCTCGATCGAAATTCCGAAAGGCGCGAAAAACCCGGAAGCAAGCTGGGAATTCTTGAAATTCATGACGGATTACGACGCTCAGAAATATTGGGCGCAATTCAACTTCGACAACGTCGCGAACAAAGAAGTCGCCGGCGATGCGGACTTGATGGCGGATCCGATTTACGCTTTCTCCGTGGAGAACCTGGCCGTAACGAAGATGACGCCGGCTCCGGTTTCCGCTCCGGACTTCGCGACGCTGCTCAATCCGGAAATCGAAGCGGCCATCCAAGGCCAGCAATCGCCGGAAGACGCGCTCGCGAAAGCGCAAAAAGCGATCGAAGATCTCGTCGCGCAACA
The DNA here is from genome assembly GCA_031181325.1 of Paenibacillus sp. Taxonomy (GTDB): domain Bacteria; phylum Bacillota; class Bacilli; order Paenibacillales; family YIM-B00363; genus Paenibacillus_AE. Next base: position 14,938 of record JAPSKX010000018.1, on the reverse strand, counting down.
TCAGTAATACGCAGGGCCGAAACGAAGGGTGGAGAGGTTCTCGAACCGCTCCGCCCTTTATTTCTTAAGAAGGAGGGATAGGGCGTGGAAACAGGAGCGATGCAAGCCAAGCCGAAAAATAAAAGAAAATGGCTGTCATTGGATAAAAGAGAAGCTGCGCAAGGATATATGTTCGTCGCCCCATGGATTATCGGGTTTCTTTGCTTCACGGGAGGACCGTTGTTATTTTCCCTCTACGCGAGTTTCACCAATTACGACATTACTTCTCGAATGGACTGGGTCGGGCTCCGGAACTATCAAATTATGTTCGAACGGGACCCGCTCTTTTGGATATCGCTTAAAAACACATTGTACTACGTAGCTATCATGGTGCCGCTCACGACGATCGGCTCCTTGCTCGTTGCGGTGCTGCTGAACGTGAAAGTGCCGGGCATGCGGGTGTTCCGCACGATCTACTACTTGCCGGCCGTTCTGTCCGGGATCGGCGTCTATATGCTGTGGATGATGCTGCTGGAGCCGCAAAGCGGACTTGTGAACAACGTGCTCGGCTTCGTCGGCATCGACGGCCCGAACTGGCTGACGGACCCGGCATGGACGAAAAATTCCTTGATTCTCATGAGGCTCTGGGCGGTCGGCGGCGGGATGCTGTTATACCTCGCCGCGTTACAAGGCGTCTCCGAACAGCTGTACGAAGCGGCCGAGCTCGACGGCGCGGGACACTTCCGCAAGTTCTGGCACATCACGGTGCCGATGGTGACGCCGGTCATTTTCTTCGACCTTGTTACTAGCCTTATCGGCGGTTTCCAGGTATTCCAAGAAGGCTACATTATGTCCGCCGACCCGTCGAGTCCGGGCTCGCCGATGAACTCGCTGTTGTTCTTTAACCTGCATATGTTCAATAAAGCGTTCAAGGTGTTCGATATGGGGTATGCAATGGCCATGGCATGGTTCTTGTTCCTGATCGCCATCGCCGTCACGATCTTTAATATGATCGCTTCGAAATACTGGGTTCACTACGAAGGAGGAGACAACCGATGAGCCAGACGACATCGAGCGGATCGTCCTACTTCGAAGGCCGCCGCAACCGCGAGCGCATTCGCAAGACGTTGATCTTTGTTTTGCTCATCGTCGGCAGCGTCTCCTTCTTGCTGCCGCTCTGGTGGATGCTCCAGACGTCTCTCAAGTCGCTGGATGAAATTATTCAGTATCCGCCGACGTGGTGGCCCGAGAAGTTCGTGTGGAGCAACTATACGGAAACGTGGGCGGCGGGCAATTTCACGAGGTATACGTGGAATACGGCGATCATCGCGTTCTTCGTCGTCATCGGGCAAGTGCTGTCGAACTCGTTCATCGCCTACGGCTTCGCGAAGATTAAGTTTCCGGGGCGCGGCGCGTTGTTCTTGATCATTCTCGGCACGATGACGATCCCGGGCTTCGTGACGATGATTCCGACGTATCTGTTGTTTTCGAAAATAGGCTGGGTCGGTTCGTACTTGCCGCTGATCGTACCGGCTTTCTTCGGCGGCGCGTTCCAAATTTTCTTGTTCCGCCAATATTTCATGACGATTCCGAACGATTTGATCGAAGCCGCGAAAATCGATGGCGCCAATCATTTCTACGTGTGGGCCAGGCTCATGTTGCCATTGTCGAAGCCAGTGATGGCGACGATCGCGATTATGGCGTTCAACGGGGCGTGGAACGACTTCCTCGGCCCGCTCATCTATGTCGCGAGCGAGGACATGTACACGCTGCAGATCGGCTTGCAGGCGTTCAAGGTAAGCTCGGGCGTCAATCAGTGGCATTATTTGATGGCCGGCTCGGTGTTGGTTCTGCTGCCGGTGCTGCTCCTGTTTTTCTTCTTCCAACGCTATTTTATCGAAGGGATGAACATCTCGGCGGGGACGAAAGGGTGACGGCGGCATGACACAGAAGCGGAAGAAGCTTGCGATCATTCATACGACGCCCGTGACGGTCGATTCGCTCAAAGCACTCGTGCTCGAGGAAATCGGCGGCGATTGCGAAGTGATCAACCTGCTGGACGATTCGATTCTCCCCGAGTTGGCGCGCAACGGCGCGGACGTCGGCGCGATCGAATCGCGCTGGGTGAATTACGCGAAGATCGCGGAATCGCTCGGCGCCGACGTCGTCTTGGGCGCATGCTCATCGGTCGGCGAGCTGGCGAAGGCGGCCTCGCGCGAGGTGCGCGTGCCGGTGCTGCGCATCGACGAAGCGATGGCCGAAGAGGCCGTCCGCCGCGGGCGCGACATCGGCGTGGCCGCGACGCTGCAGACGACGCTCGGTCCGACGACGCGGCTGCTCGAAGAGAAGGCGCGGGAAGCCGGCGCCGAAGCGACGTTCCATCCGATGATCGCTGCGGATGCGTACCGGCTGCTCATGGCCGGAGACCGGGAAGGGCATGACCGCGTGCTGGGCGAGGCGCTGCTCGAGCTGCAAGCGCGCTGCGACGTCGTCGTGCTGGCGCAAGCGTCGATGGCGCGCGTCGTCGAGACGCTGCCGGACGGCGTCCGCGGGAAATTTCTGTCGAGCCCCGCGCTCGGCGTCCGACGGGCTAAAGCATTGTTAAATAAATAAAAAGTCAATCGATAGAGGGAGAGATCTTGGCCATGACTACTAGAGAACGGCCTAGCAACGTATTCACATTGAAGCAGGCGCTCGAGGTCGCGGAACGACACGGGTATGCGATCGGATCGTTTTCCCCCCGCTATACCGCGATGATTACGCCGGTGCTGCGGGCCGCGCAGAGGATGAATTCTCCCGCGATCGTGCAAATTTCGAGCAAGGAGCTCGAGCGTTACGGCATTACGCCGAAGGAATTCGCGGACGAGTTTTACGCGCGCGTCGCTTCGGAGGGCATTACGGTGCCGCTCGTGCTTCACCTCGATCATACGAAGGTGATGAGCGTCATCGAGCAGGCGATCGAAGCGGGCTTCACGTCCGTCATGATCGACGCTTCGGAGAGCCCGCTGCAGGAAAATATCTCCCGCTCGAAGGAAGCGGCCGATTACGCGCATGCGCGCGGCGTGTCCGTGGAAGCGGAGCTCGGCATGATCGGCACGACGGATTTCGTCGAGACGGATAAAGACGAAGAGTTGTACACGGACCCTCAGGAAGCTCAAATCTTCGTACAGGGCACCGGCGTCGACGCGCTCGCCGTATCTTGCGGCACGGCGCACGGCGTCTACATGGTGAAGCAGCCGAAGATCGATTACGAGCGGCTGCAAGCGATTCGGAAGCTCACGCCCGTACACCTCGTGCTGCACGGCGGGTCCGGCGTCCCTGCGGAGATGATGGCGAAGGCCATCGCCTTGCCCGGCGGCGGCGTCAGCAAGGTGAACATCGCGACGGACCTGGAGCTCTCGCTGCTCGAAGCGCTCGGTCGTACGGAACGAATGACGAACGCGGAGTGCCTCGCGCTGCCGCGCGTCCGCGCTCGAGCGCGGACGCGCGGCGGTCGAAGCGACGGTAGCCGACAAGATCGCTAACTTCCTCGGCAGCGAAGGGAAAGCGGAGAGGTTCGCGCTGCGATGAGAACCGCCGAGACCGTACCCGTACGCGGCGTCATCGAAGGCTTCTACGGCGTGTATTACACGTTCCCGGAGCGAGACGAGATGATTCGCTGCATCGGATCGCTCGGGTTCAATCAATATATTTACGGCCCGAAGAACGACCGCCAGCATCGCATGCGGTGGAGAGAGCCGTATCCGGGGGACGTCATGGCGGCGTTCTCCCGGACGGTGTCCGTCGCGAAGGAGGCCGGCGTGTCGTTCGTGTATTCGATCGGCTCCGGGGTGACGATGAGTTATGCCTCGGAAGAAGACTTCCGCCTCGTCATGGAGAAGCTCGAAGCGTTTTATCGCATCGGCGTAAGGGATTTCAGTATTTTGCTGGACGACATCGCTTCGGAGTTCAAGCATGCGGCCGACGGCGAGCGGTACGCGACGTTCGCCGAAGCGCATGCCGACGTATGCAATCGGGTCTACGCGGCGCTGCAAGCGATGGATCCCGCGTGCACGCTTAGCATGTGCCCGACGGATTATCACGGGACGGCGCCGTTCTCCCCGTATTTGCGCGAGCTCGGCGAACGCATGCATCCGGACGTGGCGATCTTCTATACGGGAGAAGACATCTGCGCGAAGGAGATCCGGCGAAGCGATGCGGAAGCGTTCGGCGCTGCGGTTCGGCGGAAGCCCGTCGTCTGGGACAACTATCCGGTGAACGATCTGGCCATGCGGCCGGAGCTGCATGTCGGACCGATTCGCGGCCGGGACCCCGAGCTGCTCGGCGCCGTCGACGGGTACGTCGTCAATCTGATGGCGGAATGCGAAGCGTCGAAGCTCGCGCTGCGCACGTTCGCCGACTACTTCCGCGATCCCCGCGCATACGATCCCGACCGTTCTTGGGCGGAGGCGATCCGCAGCGTGGCGGGCGAGAAGAGCGCAGCGGCGTTCCGCTTGTTCGCGGAACAATCGCTGGAGTCGTGCCTCGGGGAACCGAATTCGGTGCGCTTGAACGCGCTGTCGGGGGCTGCGCTTCGCGCGTTCCGTTCCGGAGCGCCGGGGGCGGCCGAAAGCGAATCGGTTCGTCGATTGGAGGAGCTGCTGACCGCATTCGACGAAGGGTGCTATCACTTGAAAAATCGGATGGACAATCTCGCGCTGCGAAACAATCTGCTTCCCTGGATCGAGACGCTCGAGCACTGGCTTTGGACGGCGAGGCGGGCGCTTCTCGTTCTCGGCGCGATCGAACGCGGCGAAGCGTACGACGGACCGCTGCGCATGATGAAGGAGTCGCAGGGCGAGATCGATCGATCGCCGAAGCGGATGACGGACGGCTCGCTCCGCGCCTTGGCGGCGCTGGCCCTCGAGCGGGCGGAAGCTCCGGACGCCGGGAAGGAGTCTTAATATGTTGCGAAGACTGTGGAAGATCGGCGATCCGAACGGAACGTCCGATCAACTGCTGGACAACTATAAAGAACCGTGCAAGCTCGGCGATATCGCATGGGATGCGGACGCCGGGCGGAGCGCGGACGGCGGCGACAAGTGGCCGATGTTTCAACCGAGCGAGGCGGACCCGGAATCCGGGTATCGCCTGCATCCGTATACGATCCGATTCACGATCTCGGGGACGCCGGCGCCGGCGTATTTGCTGCGTCTGCACCTGCTGACGATCATGCCTCGGCTTTCCTTCCTCGATGTCGGCGTCAACGGGACGTACGGCGAGGTGCAGCTGCGCGCCGCTCCGTCCGACTCCGGGGACATCGCGCTCCACTCGGGCCTGCATACGACGATCTATGCCGACGGCGTCGCGGACGTCATCATTCCGGGTCGTCTGCTTCGCCAAGGGAAGAACGAGCTCGCGCTCGTCGCCCGGGACGCGGGCGAGACGATCCGGGTCGATCGTGTCGAAGCGGCGAAGCGGCTCGACCGGATGGCGAACGCCGCCGGCGTGCTGTACCGCGCCATCGAATGGTTCGAGGCGGAAGCGGCCGAAGCCCCCATCGCCCGCGCGGAAGCGGTATCGACGGTCGTGTATGCGCGCGGCGCCGCCGGCTCGCTTCGTAACGAATGCAAGCTGTACGTCGAACTAGGCGCCGGCATCGCCTCGGGACGGCTGACGCTGTCCTTGGAAGGGGAAGACGGCCTGGCGGCGGAGGTTCCGCTGCGTATCGGTTCGATGCCGTTCGGCCATCTCGCAATCCCGTTCGACATTCCGGACGGGGCGGGCGATGTGCGGTACGCGCTAACGGGCGACGTCGACGGGTCCCCCGTCGCGCTCGCCGGGACGTTCCGCAGGCGCCGCAAGTGGACCGTGTACGTTACGCCGCACGCCCATACGGACATCGGCTACACGCATCGGCAGTGGGAGGTGGCGGAGCGGCTGTGCCGCAATATCGATACGGCGCTCGACTGGCTGGAATCGGAAGAAGGCGAGCCTTCGTTCGCTTACCATCTCGACTCGGGCTGGGCGCTCGAGACGTACTTGCAGACGCGTTCGCCGGATCGGGTCGAGCGGCTGTTCCGCGCGATGAAAGCCGGCAAGCTGAGCGTCGCCGCCAACTACGTCGATCTGCTCACGCAGTACGCGGGACTCGAGGATTTAATCCGCAACGGCGAATTCTTATCGGATACGCTGCAGCCGCACGGCCTGAAGCCGGAGTTCGCGGCCGTCGTCGACGTCGCTTCGCTCACCGGGTCGCTGCCCGCCGTGCTGGAGGGGAGCGGCGTTCGCTACCTTGTCCACGCCGACAATCAAGACCGCGGTCCGTTCCGACTGAACGGCGGGCTGCATCGCGTGTCGCCGTTTTATTGGGAAGGCACGAACGGCGGCAAGGTGTTGTGCTGGCTGGCGAAGATGTACTGCGAGCTGCGCAAGGTGTGCGGCAGCCCGCCGACGGCTTACGCGGCCGCTCGCGGCCTCGATCTATGGCTGCAAGAATACGAGCGGGACGATTACGCGCCGGACATCGTGATGCTGTACGGGCAAGAAGCCGACAACACGGATCTCGATCCGCAGCCGAACGAGTTCGTGAAGCGTTGGAACGAGACGTATGCGTATCCGAAGCTCGTGCCGAGCGACGTCGTCTCGTTCTTCCGCGACGTCGAAGCGCGATTCGGCGACAAGCTCGTCACAGTCCGGGGCGACGGCGGCGCCTATTGGGAAGACGGCGTCGGGTCCTCGATGCGGGAGACGGTCGCCGTCCGGTCCGCGCAGGCGTCGCTGCCCGCGGCGGAGCGGCTCGAGACGCTGGCCGTGCTGCATAACGAAGGATGGGCCTATCCTCAAGGGCAGTTCGACGCCGCTTGGCGGGACGTCCTGCTGTACGACGAGCATACGTGGGGCGCCTTCTTGTCCGGGCCCGAGCCGGACGCGCTGCTCGCGCGCGACCAGTGGGAGACGAAGCGGCTCATGGCCGACAACGCGGAGCAATGGGGCAAGCGGCTGCTGCACGTCGCCGCGGCGCGTCACTCGCTATGCTGGAATAATGACGGCCGGGGGATCGTCGTGTACAACCCGCACAGCTTCGCCGTCTCGGGCCCGGCGCAAGTCGAAATCATGCCGGGGGAAGCGGCGTTCGACGGAGCGACGGGCGCCCGCGTGCCGCTCCGTCCGATTCGAACGCTGCCCACGCAAGCGCTGGTGGAGCTATGGGTGGACGAGATTCCCGGCTTCGGGTATCGACGCTTCGTCCTGCAACCCTCGGTCGAAGGGACCGCAGCCTCGATCGAACCGGCTTCGCCGCTCGGGCCGGAACCGCTCAAGCTCGCGAACGATTGGTACGAAGCGACGTTCGATCCGGTCCGAGGCTGCTTGACGTCTTGGATCGACCGCGAGCTCGGCGAGGAGCTGTTGCCGGAAGCGGGCGCTTCGCCGTACGGCTTCGGACAATTCGTCTACGCCGAAGGCGGCGAAGGCACGCGATTGATGAGCAACCAGTCCGACTTGGCGGAGGGCCGCATGCATGCGAGAGCGGAATTCAAGCTGACGGAGGCGACGCTGCAGACGTCGCCGGTCGGCCGTACGCTGCGACTGTCCGGCGAAGTGCCGTACGGCGAGCTAGACATCGAGTGGACGCTGTACGACCGAGAGAAGCGGATGGACGTTCGCTACGGGTATCGGAAAGCGGAGCGCCGGGAGAAGGAAGCGGTTTACATCGCGTTCCCTACGGCGCTGCAGGACGCCTCGGTTCTCTCCGATTCCCAGCTCGGTTGGGTCGATTGGGACCGCGATCAGCTGCCGGGCGGCTGCAAGGAGTGGCTTCCGCTGCAGACGGGCATCCGGCTCGAGCGCCCCGAGGCGGCCGTGTTCATCGCCTCCCCGGACGTGCCCCTGTTTACGATCGGCGATCTGGTGCGGGGGCGGTGGCCGAAGGAGATGAAGCTTCGGAGCGGCACCGTGTTCTCCTATGTGCTCAATAACTACTGGCATACGAACTACAAGGCGTCGCAGGGCGGCGAGCTGCGGTTCGGCTATTCGTTCGCCAGCGGCGCGACGATCCGACCCGCGGACGCATATCGCGCCGGCTGGTCGGCGCGCCGCCCGCTCTACGCGCAGCGGATGAGCTTCCAAGATTTCCGAGAGCCGAAGGCGCCGTACCTCGCGGCGGAGGGCGGCCGACTGGCGGCCTTCGAAGCCGACGGTCTCGTCGTCGCCGCGATGAAGCGGGCGCGGGACGGCGACGGCTTCATCGTCCGCGTGCAGAACGTCGGAGGCGCGGACGAGACCGGTACGCTGTCGATCCCCGGAAAGCGCATCGCGCGCGCGTGGCGGACCGACCTGCTCGAGCGAAATACGAAGGAGGTCGCGCCGGAGGCCGACGGTTCGATTCGGATCGCCGCAGCCGCCTACGGACTTGCGACCGTCCGCATCGCATTCGGCGAAGAAGGAGAGAAGCGCGCATGACGCATGCGGTAAAGTTAATCGGCAATCTATACGTCGTCTCCGGAGACAAGCTGACGCACGGCTGGGACGCGAGCGCCTACCTCGTGCTCGGCGACGAGCCGGCCTTGATCGATTGCGGGTCGACGGCAGGCTATCCGGCGCTGAAGCGCAATCTGGAAGGCCTCGGGCTGACGCCGCGCGACATCAAGCGCGTGTACGCGACGCACGGGCATTGGGACCATATTTCCGGGTACGCGCTCCTCAAGGAAGATAATCCCGACGCGACGCTTCATCTTCACGAGGCGGCGCGCGCGTCGGTCGAAGCCGGCGATTCGGAGCTGACGGCTTCGTTCTTGTACGATCTGCCGTTCCCGAAGCTGACCGTGGACGGCCTCCTCGAAGACGGCGCGACGACGTCGATCGGCGGCTGCGAGACGAAGCTGATTCATACGCCGGGCCACACGGCGGCTTGCGTCTCGTTCGTGCTGCAGGTCGGGGACGTCCGCGTGTTGATCGCCGGGGATACGATGTGGGGCGGCTACCACCCGCGCATCGGCTCCGACCTCGACGCGTGGCATGCGTCGCTCGCGAAGCTGGCGGCCGAAGATTTCGACTACATGTCGTTCGGCCATCTGCCGCCGACGCTCGTCGTCGACGCGAGGGCGAAGGTGCTCGAGGCGCAGAAGCAGCTCGGGGTGTATTTCAACCCTTGGTTCAAACCGTTCCATACGAAATTCATGTACTGATTCGATCGAATAGAAAGCGGGGAGAAACTTTACTTATGGCGAACAAAAACATGAAAGACTACAAGTTCTGGATGATCGGCAACGCCCACCTCGACCCGGTGTGGCTGTGGCAATGGCAGGAAGGCTTCCAAGAAGCGAAGGCGACGGCGCGCTCCGCGCTCGACCGCATGAAGGAATACGACGACTTCGTCTTCACGAATTCTTCGGCCGCGATGTACGAATGGATCGAGAACAACGATCCGGGCATGTTCGAGGAAATCAAACAGCGCGTCGCCGAAGGGCGCTGGCATATCGTCGGCGGCTGGTGGATTCAGCCGGACTGCAACATCCCGAGCGGCGAGTCGTTCGTGCGGCAAGGCTTGTACGGCCAGCGCTATTTCAAAGAGAAGCTCGGCGTGACGGCGAAGGTCGGCTACAACGTCGACTCGTTCGGCCATTTCGGCATGATGCCGCAAATCTTAAAGAAGCAGGGCATGGACTACTACATTATGATGCGCCCGATGCCGAACGAGAAGGGGCTGCCGAACCGTCTGTTCTATTGGGAATCCGACGACGGCTCGCAGGTGCTAACGTACCGCCTGCCGTTCGAATACTGCTCGTGGGGCAAGGATCTCGAGAAGCATATCCGCCGCTGCATGACGGAAATCAAAGACCCGTTCACCGACTATGCTGTGTTCTACGGCGTCGGCAACCACGGCGGCGGCCCGACGAAGGAAAACATCGACAGCTTGAAGCGGATGAACGCGGACCCGGCCTTCCCGCAGCTCGTGCTCGCCAACCCGACGGAGTTCTTCGAAGAGATGGAGCGTCGGGGACTGCCGATCCCGGTCGTGCACGACGATCTGCAGCACCACGCGAGCGGCTGCTACGCGGCGCATTCGGGCATTAAGCAGTGGAACCGCCAAGCGGAAAATAAACTGATGGCCGCCGAGACGTGGTCGGCGATCGCGGCGTCGGTGACGGGCCAGAAGTACCCGACGAACTACGATCTCGCGTGGAAGAACGTGCTGTTCAATCAGTTCCACGACATTCTCGCGGGCACGTCCATCGAACCGGCGTACGAGGACGCGCGCAACATGCACGGCGAGGCGATGTCGATCGCCGAGCGCGGACTGAACTACGCGATCCAATCGCTGTCTTGGAATATCGACATCGAGCAGGAAGAAGGCATGAAGCCGCTCGTCGTGTTCAACCCGCATTCGTGGGGCGGTCCGATGAATATCGAGCACGAGGTGGGCGGCATGAAGGACACATCCGTGCTGTACGACGACGCCGGCAAGCAAATTCCGTTCCAGCTCGTGCAGTCCCAGGCGACGGCGGGCGGCCGCTTCCGCATCTCGTTCATCGCCGATCTGCCGCCGATGGGCTACCGCGTGTTCAAGGTGTACCCGCAGCCGCGCAGCGCCGCCGAACCGAAGCTCGTCGCGCCGACGATCAAGGCGTCGGATACGTCGCTCGAGAACGACCGGATTCGCGTCGACTTCGATCCGAAGACGGGTCACATGATCAGCTTGTTCGACAAGCGGGTGAACAGCGAGCTTCTTCGGAAGCCCGGCCGTCCGGTCGTGATGGAAGACAAGTCCGACACGTGGAGCCACAACGTGTTCCACTTCCAGAACGAGATCGGCGACTTCCAGGCGAAGAGCGTCCGCCGCGTCGAGCACGGGCCGATCAAGTCGGTCGTGCGCGTCGCGAGCGAATACGGCAATTCGAAGCTTGTGCAGGATTTCGCGATGTACAAGGACCTCGACTATATCGATGTCAAAGTAACGGTCGATTGGCGCGAACAGTTCAAGATGCTGAAGCTCGTCTATCCGATCAACCTGCACTTCACGAAGCAGACGTACGAAATTCCGTACGGCTTCAAGGAGCGGGAGCATAACGGGGAAGAGGAGCCGGGCCAAAACTGGGTCGACTTCAGCGGCATTCTGCCGAGCACGGCGCCGGGCCACGGCGGCACGGCGTACGGCGTTACGCTCATGAACGACGCGAAATACAGCTACAGCATCATGAATAAGGAGCTTGCGATCACGGTGCTGCGCAGCCCGATCTACGCGCATCACGATCCGCTCGTTCCGGACCCGAACGGCCATTACACGTTCATCGACCAAGGCATTCAGACGTTCAACTACCGGATCTATCCGCACGAAGGCAGCTGGGAGACGGCGGGCGTCGTGCAGAAGGCATGGGAGCTGAATCGCAGGCCCACGACGATCATCGAGACGTATCACAAGGGCAAGCTGCCGCAGCGGAATTCGTATCTCAGCGTCGACGACGACAATGTGATCGTCAGCGTGCTCAAGAAGCACGAGGACAGCGACGATCTGATCGTCCGCGCGTACGAGACGACGAAGTCGGCGACGAAGACGACGATCCGCCTGCCGCATCTGCATCGCGAGATCGAAGCGTCGTTCGGCCCGTGCGAGATCAAGACGTTCCGCGTCCCGAGCGACGCCTCGCAGCCGGTCACCGAGGTCGATCTGATCGAGTGGTAAGATAAACGGGGGGATTCCCATGTTCGTCGCGCAGCGCCGCCTTAAAATCAAAGAGCGGCTCATGGAACAACGAAGCGTGAAAGTCGCCGAGCTCGTCAAAGAATTTTCCGTATCGGAAGAGACGATTCGCCGTGACCTGACCCAGCTGGAGCGGGAAGGCATCCTCCGCAAGGATTACGGCGGCGCGATGCTCGTCGAGGAATTGCAGCACTCGCTGGCAAGCGTCCCTCCGGTGCAGCACCGCGCCAAACACTTCACGGAAGAGAAGGAACGAATCGCCGAAGCCGCGGCGTCGCTCGTCGGTCCGGGCCATATCGTCGTGATGGACGCCGGGTCCACGACGCTCTGTCTCGCGAAGCATCTTGGAGGGATCGACGGATTGACCGTGCTGACGAACGGCATGAACGTCGCCGAGCAGTGCAGTCAGAACGAGAACGCGAACGTGTTCGTGATCGGCGGCAAGCTGATCCGCAAGTCCATGAGCCTCGTCGGGTCGCAGGCCGAGTGGGAGCTGCGCAAGTACAACGCGGACATCGCCTTCCTCGGCGCGTCGGGCGTCTCGACGAACCGCGGCTTCGGCAGCTTCGATCTGTACGAGGCCGAGATGAAGAAGGCGATGGTCGCCGCGGGGCGGAAGGTCGTGATCCTCGCGGACCACAGCAAGTTCGAGAAGCAGGCGCTGATCTCGTTCGCTTCCTTCCAAGACGTGGATCTCTTGATTACGAGCGATCTGGTCGACCCGCATGTATTGCGGTCGATCGAGCAGACGGGGGTTCGGACGATCGTCTGTCCGACCTCTCCGCCGCTCCGCGAGGAAGCGTAAGCGCGTTACTTTTCCGGAAAGACGGAATGAAACGCAAAACGGGGATGTCCGTGCCCCGAACGCATCCTTCCTTATCCGGCCTCGATCGGCACGTCCGAGGTTACTAGGCGACGATTGGGAATTTAAGGATTTCGTCGGCGAGGACTGGATCTGGCGCAACAGCGAGAAGCCCGATACGAAGGACGTTCGGTGGTGGCGGCGCGGGACGGTGCCGGGGTCGGTGCTGCACGATTTATTGGCGCTGGGCGAGGTGCCGGACCCGCACTTCGAGCGCAATTCGCTGCTCGTCGAGTGGGTGCCGCAGCGGACGTGGCTGTACCGCAAGCGGTTCGCGGCGCCGGCTTCGATGCGCGGACGGCGCGTGCGGATGTGCTTCGACGGAATCGACTATGAAGCGCGCATTTACCTGAGACCACCGGGGGATGTTCTTGCCGACGGCGTTCGACGTGACGGGGACGATCGACTTCGACGGCGACAACGTGTTCGCGGTCGTGATCGAGCGCGCGCCCGACGAGCAGCCGCAGGTGAGCAAGACGCGGTACGTGCGCACGCATAAGAGCCGGATGACGTATTGGTGGGATTTCTGCCCGCGGATGATTCATCAGGGAATCTGGGACAACGTCTCTCTCGAGGCGACCGGGGACGTGCGGATCGAGGACGCGTTCGTGCGTCCGACGCTGACGGACGACTTCGCGCGCGCGGACGTCGCGGTGACGACTTCGCTGCATGCGTCGGCTATCGCCATGGCGGTACGGATGTCGTGCGCGGAGCCGCGAACCGAAGCGCTCCTACTGTTGACGGTCGTCTGGACGAGATCGGCACGCATAACGAGCTGACGCGCGCCGGCGGGCGGTACGCGGAGCTGTTCGACGCTCAAGCGCATTGATATCGGCAGAACGTGCGTTCCGGTGGCGGGGTGTGATAGAATGGGGAAAAGGTTCGCGCGCGGAGGGATATCGATGAAGCCGAAGAAGCAGTCCGACCTCATTGCCGAAACTCCAGTAACGTATGAAACGTATGCAAGCCTGCCGGATGACGGCAATCGGTACGAAGTGGCGGGCGGGCGCTTGGAGCTGATGAGCCCGGCGCCTTCGCCGACGCACCAGTCGGTGAGCTATGAGCTGCATGCGTTGCTGAAATCCGGATGTCGACAGGACTATTTCATCTTCAGTGCGCCGATCGACGTCGTCTTATCCGAAACCGAAGTGCGTCAACCCGATGTGGTGATGATCCATCGGAGCCGCCAATCGCAGATCACGAAGCGAGGCATCTTCGGGTCGCCCGATCTCGTCGCGGAAATTACGTCGGAGCATTCCCGCCGCCGCGACAAGGTGCATAAGACGAAAGTTTACGCGAAATACGGCGTTCCGGAGTATTGGATCGTCGATTTGACGAACTTCACGCTAGAGCAATATGTGTTGAGAGAATCCGGTATGTACGAGTTAATAGAAGTGTATGCGGAGGACGAGCCGGTTCGATCGGAGCGCCTCGCCTGCGTCTCGTTCTCGATGGCCGACCTGACGCGCGATTTGCCGCCGGAATGGTTGGAATAGGTTTGATATGGGCCGCTTGGGACAAGTGTAATCTACTTGTCCCAAGCGGCCCGTTCGTTGTTGTCCCGACTGCTTGCGCGGGGGAGTGGCGATCTGTCGACAACTCCGGAAATAAGCATAAAAGTGAGCTTAACTCGGCGGAGCAGCGGAAACTTCGGAAATAAGCGCTAAGCTTACGCTCCCGCCTCCCCGGCTTTGACCGCGGACAAAAATCGCGAAATCGCGAGCGAGGCGGCGCCGAGCGCGGCGGAGTCGAGGCCGAGCGAGGCGAACTCGAGCCGGGAGCGGCCCAGGTGATGGCGCAGCGAATGGCGCTCTACGGCGTCGCGCAGCGGGCGCTCCAGCCAGTCCCGGGCCATCGCGAGCCGATTGCCGACGATGATGAGCTCGGGGTTGAACGCATTCACGATCGTCGCGATGCCGACGCCGAGATACCGGCCGATCCGCTCGAAGAGCGCGATCGCCGCGGCGTCGCCCGCTTCCGCGAGGCGCAGGGCGCCTTCCAGCTCGGCGAGCTCGGGCGAGCGGCCCGGCTGCGTCGACGACAAGGCAAGCTCGGACGCGTACATCTCCCAACAGCCTTCGCTGCCGCACCCGCACGGCAGCCCTTGATCCGCTTGGATCGTCATATGGCCGAGCTCGCCGGAGAAGCCGGAAGCGCCGCGATACAGCTTATGATCGACGATGAGTCCGGTGCCAATGCCGACGCCGGCGCTAATATAGATCAAGTCGCCGATATCCTTCCCGATGCCGTATTGCTTCTCGCCGAGGGCGCCGACGTTCGCCTCGTTGTCGATGACGACCGGCTTCGATACGCGGGCTTCGAACATCTCGCGAAGCGGCGCATCGCGCCAGCCGAAGTTCGGGGCCGTGAGCACGACGCCGGCGTCGTCGACGATGCCCGGCACGCCGAGGCCGACG
>JAPSKX010000168.1 GCA_031181325.1 Paenibacillus sp. | reverse complement strand
CGAGGTACCGATCCAAGCGACGATCGGACAGAAGGTCATCGCCCGCGAGACGGTCAAGGCGATGCGGAAGAACGTCCTCGCCAAGTGCTACGGCGGCGACATCTCGCGGAAGCGCAAGCTGCTCGAGAAGCAAAAGGAAGGCAAAAAGCGGATGAAGCAGGTCGGATCGGTCGAGGTGCCGCAGGAAGCGTTCATGGCGGTGCTGAAGATCGACGAATAGGTTGGTTGGCGGCTGCCCCGGCGTCTTGCGCCGGGGCGGCGCATTTTCGTCGAGGAGGCGCCCGATGCTCGAATCATCGGGGCAACTCCGACGAAATGGCCGCGCATAGCCCCGCAATGGGCGAAGCGTCATTTTCCGAAGAAAGGAGGATCCTCTCATGCGACAACGAACCGAAACGCCGGAAGCGGTGTATATTCACATCCCGTTCTGCACGAACAAGTGTCATTATTGCGACTTCAATTCCTACGTACTGAAGGGGCAGCCGGTGCACGACTATCTCGACGCGCTGGAGCGCGAGATGGAGGCGACCGTGCGCGCGGTGCCGCCGGGCGCGATCCGCACCGTGTTCGTCGGCGGCGGAACGCCGACCGTGCTGACGCCGGAGCAGATGGAACGATTCCTGCGCTCCGTGCGCGCGTATTTCCCGAACCTCGATTCGGACTACGAGTTCACCATGGAGGCGAACCCGGGCACGACCGATCTGGAGAAGCTGCAGGCGATGCGCGAGGGCGGCGTCAACCGGCTGTCGTTCGGCGTTCAGTCGTTCGACGGCGGCTTGCTGCATGCCATAGGCCGCATCCATTCCGTCGAAGACGTGTACCGCAGCCTCGAGAACGCCAATACGGCCGGCTTCGAGAATGTCTCGATCGATCTGATTTTCGGCCTGCCGAATCAGACGGTCGCGCAGCTGAACGATACGCTCGACAAGGCGCTCGCCCTGAAGCTGCCGCATCATTCGATCTATAATTTGAAGGTAGAGGAAAATACGCTGTTCCATACGCTGTACGAGCGCGGAGAGCTGCCGCTGCCGAAGGAAGATGACGAGATCGAGATGTTCCACCTCATCATGCGGCGGATGCGGGAAGCGGGCTACGAGCAATACGAAATCAGCAACTTCGCGAAGCCCGGGCACGAGAGCAAGCATAACACGGTGTATTGGCGCAACGAGAGCTATTACGGCCTCGGCGCGGGCGCTCATGGCTACGTGCGAGGCGAACGTCACGTCAACGTGAAGGGCGTTCAGCCGTACATCGATAAGACGAAGGAAGGTCTTCCGCTGCTCGAGCGGTTCGCGGTCGAGGAAGACGAGGCGATGGAGGACTTCATGATGGTCGGGCTGCGGCTGCTTCGCGGCGTCGATCGAGCCGACTTCCGCGCCCAATTCGGCCGGGAGCTCGAGGACGTCTTCGGCGGAACGATCGACCGGCTGCAACGTCAAGGGATGTTAGAGCCGACGATGAACGGCTGGCGCCTCGCCCCGGACGGGATGCTGCTCGGCAACGAAGTGTTCGGCTCGTTCCTCGGAGCTCAAGCGGCGGCGAACGAACTTTGAGTCGCGAACGCCCGCACCATGGATTCTCTGACAACGTATGTTACGTTGAAGGAGAATCTTTTTTTTGCTTCGAACGTATTGTGCGAGTATTCATTCTGTTGTATATTTATTCAATCGAAAAATATTATTACGGAAGTGTGGGGATGCGCCGTGATCCAAACCGCGGTTTGCCGGAGAGCGACGGTCGATGACATCGATTTTCTATATGAGCTGATTCGAGGATACGCGACGACCGGCATTATGCTGCCTCGCACGAAGGAGATGCTGCGGGAGCAGATCGATACGTTCGTCGTGGCGGAGATGGACGGACGTCTCGTCGGCTGCGGCGCGCTGCTCCGGCTCGGACCGGATTTGGTGGAAATCCGGTCGCTCGGCCTCGATCCGGCATATAAGGGACAGGGCATCGGCAATAAGATCGTAGAGCTGCTCGAGCAGCAAGCGAGAGAGCAGGGCATTCCTAAGCTGATGGCGCTGACGTACGCGGTCAATTTCTTCGAGCGGAACGGCTTTACGGTCGTGAACAAGGAGATCTTTCCGGAAAAGGTTTGGCGCGACTGCATCCATTGCAAGAAGCAGCACAACTGCGACGAAATCGCCGTGCTGAAACGGCTAGATTGACTTGACAACGACCCTCCCGATTCGGTATGTTTGGAGTAGGTTAGCACTCAACGATATGGAGTGCTAATCATTCGAACGCCGGGGGAGGGTTGTCGTTTGTTATCCGAACGTCAGAAGATGATTTTGTCCGCGATCGTCGACGATTACATTCGATCCGCGGAGCCGGTCGGTTCGCGAAGCATATCGAAGCGCGGCGACGTCGGATACAGCGCCGCGACGATCCGCAACGAGATGTCGGATCTCGAGGAGCTCGGCTTTCTCGAGCAGCCCCACACGTCCGCAGGCCGTATTCCTTCCAATAAGGGATATCGCTATTACGTAGACCATCTGCTGAGCCCCGGCTCGCTGTCTCCGCTGGAGAAGCAGTCCATTAAGACGTTCTTCGAGAACAAGATTTTGGAAGTCGAAGGCGTCGTGCAGCAGGCGGCTTCGATTCTATCGAGTTTGACGAATTATACGGCGATCGTCCTCGGACCGGAGACGTATAAGACGACGCTCGCGTCGTTGCAGCTCATTCCGTTGAACGATCGGTCCGCCGTCGCGATCATCGTGACGAACACGGGCCACGTCGAAAACCGGACGGTTACGATTCCCGAAGGCGTTCCGGTGAACGAAATCGAGAAGTTCGTCAACGTCATGAACGCGAAGCTGAAGGGCGTGCCGCTCTACCGCCTGCGCTCGACGATGTACTCCGAGCTCGTCGCGGAGCTGAGCAAGCATGTGGCCGGCTACGAGGAGCTGCTCGCGGTCGTCGAGTCGGTGCTCGAGGGCGACGAATCGGATCGTCTGTACTTGGGCGGAGCGACGAATATGCTCACGCAGCCCGAATTTAAGGACGTGGATAAGGTGAAGACGATCCTCGATCTGTTCGACCAGACCGAGACGATGCTTCGCATGTTCGCGGCGACGCCCGCGGGCATTCAAGTGAAGATCGGCGGGGAGAACCACCACGAAGCGGTCAACGCTTGCAGCATTATTACGGCGTCCTATTCCATCGAGGGGCAGCCCGTCGGCTCGATCGGCATATTGGGTCCGACGCGGATGGATTACCGGAAGGTCATCGCGGTGCTCGAGTTGTTTACGAAGGATCTGACGAACAGTTTGTCCCGCTTGTACCGATAACGGCGTCGATGCGCAGGAGACGTTCGTCTCCTGCTTTTTTGCCGCGTTCGCGCGCTTGGTTTCCGCTAGGTTCGCAAGGGCATACTGGGAGAAGCGGATTGGGATAAGGAGGTGAGAAGCGCATGAAACAAGAGACGGAGAAGGAACAGGGAACGACGCCGGAGGAAGAGATCGTCATGGAAGGCGGCGCAGCGCGGGAGGAAGTCGCGGAAGCCGCGGAAACCGAGGAAGCGGAAGTGGTAGATCACGGCGCTTCGGAGCTGGAGGCCGCGAAGCGGCAGGCGGAGGAACATTACCAGCGTTATTTGCGAACGCAGGCCGATTTCGACAATTTCCGGCGCCGCGCGCGTGCGGAGAAGGAAGAATTCGCGAAGTACGCCTCGCAGAAGCTGATCGAGGAGCTGCTGCCGATCGTCGACAACTTCGATCGCGCGATGGCGGCTAGCCGAGAGCAGCGCGACATCGAATCGCTCGCGAAGGGCGTCGAGATGATTCAACGCCAGCTCTTCGCGGTGCTCGAGAACGAAGGACTGAAGCCGATCGAAGCGATCGGGCAGCCGTTCAATCCGGAGCTGCACGAAGCGATTATGCAGGTGCCCGCAGAGGAAGGCGGCGCGTCCGGCATCGTCGCGGAAGAGTTGCGGAAGGGCTATATGCTGAAGGAGAAAGTGATTCGCCCGGCGATGGTGAAGGTCACCGAATAACGGCGGCGCGGTCTCATATTGCACACATAGAATACTTAGGCTCACTTTAAGGAGGAAGCACGCGTTATGAGTAAAGTGATAGGCATCGACCTTGGCACCACCAACTCTTGCGTCGCGGTCATGGAGGGCGGGGAAGCGGTCGTCATCCCGAACCGAGAAGGCAATCGAACGACGCCTTCGGTCGTAGGTTTTAAGAAAGACGGCGAGCGGATCGTCGGCGAGACGGCGAAGCGCCAAGCGATCACGAATCCGGATCGCACGGTCATCTCGATCAAGCGTCACATGGGCACGAACCATAAGACGACGATCGACGGCAAAGAATACACGCCGCAGGAAATTTCCGCGATGATCCTTCAGAAACTGAAGGCCGACGCGGAAGAGTACCTCGGCACGTCTGTGACGCAAGCGGTCATTACGGTACCGGCATACTTCAACGACTCTCAGCGTCAAGCGACGAAGGACGCGGGCAAGATCGCGGGCCTCGAGGTGCTGCGGATCGTGAACGAGCCGACGGCGGCGGCGCTGGCGTACGGCCTCGAGAAGAACGAGGACCAGACGATCCTTGTCTTCGACCTCGGCGGCGGTACGTTCGACGTGTCGATTCTCGAGCTGAGCGACGGTCTCTTCGAAGTGAAGGCGACGAGCGGCGACAACCGTCTCGGCGGCGACGACTTCGACGAAGTGATCATTCAGTACCTCGTCTCCGAGTTCAAGAAGGAGCAGGGCGTCGACTTGTCCAAGGATAAGGCGGCCGTGCAGCGTCTGAAGGACGCCGCGGAGAAAGCGAAGAAGGAATTGTCCACGGTGCTTACGACGACGATCTCGCTGCCGTTCATTACGGTCGTAGACGGCGTGCCCCAGCACTTGGAGTTGAACCTGACGCGCGCGAAGTTCGAGGAGCTGTCCGCGGACCTCGTCGAGCGTACGATGGGTCCGACGCGCCGCGCGTTGCAAGATTCCGGCCTGTCGACCGATAAGATCGACAAGGTCGTTCTCGTCGGCGGCTCGACGCGGATTCCGGCGGTACAGGAAGCCGTGAAGAAACTGATCGGCAAGGAAGCCTATAAAGGCGTGAACCCGGACGAAGTCGTCGCGGTCGGCGCGGCGGTGCAAGCCGGCGTCCTGACGGGCGACGTGAAAGACGTCGTATTGCTCGACGTCACGCCGCTCTCCCTCGGTATCGAGACGGCCGGCGGGGTGTTCACGAAGATGATCGACCGGAACACGACGATCCCGACGAGCAAGTCGCAGGTGTTCTCGACGTACGCGGACAATCAGACGTCCGTCGAAATTCACGTGCTTCAAGGCGAGCGCGCGATGGCGGCCGACAACAAGACGCTCGGCCGGTTCATCCTCGGCGACATCCCGCCGGCGCCGCGCGGCATCCCGCAGATCGAGGTCACGTTCGACATCGACGCCAACGGCATCGTGAACGTCAGCGCGTCCGACAAGGGCACGGGCAAGAGCCAGAAGATTACGATCACATCCTCGAGCGGGCTGTCCGACGAGGAGATCGATAAGATGGTGAAGGAAGCCGAGCGCAACGCGGAGGAAGACCGCAAGCGCAAGGAGCTCGTCGAGGCGCGCAACACCGCGGACCAGCTCATTTACACGGTCGAGAAGACGATCAAGGATCTCGGCGACAAGGTCGACGCGTCCGAGATTCAGAAAGCCGAAGCGGCGAAGGACGCGCTGAAGTCGACGCTCGACAGCGGCAACCTCGACGACATCAAGGCGAAGACCGAAGAACTGTCGAACATCGTGCAGCAGCTGTCCGTGAAGCTCTACGAGCAGATGGGCGCGCAGCAGCAGGCGGGCGGCGCGGATGCCGGCGCGGCGGGCGCTGCATCCGAAGGCGGCGGCTCGGCTCGCAAGGACAACGTCGTCGATGCCGACTACGAAGTGGTTGACGACAAAGACAAGTAACGGGTATGATGCAGGAGGTCGAAGCCCAAGTGCGCTTGGGCTTCGCTTTCATTTCGGGTGACGGCGCCGTCCGGCTGCGGGCGCGAGCCGTTTTCTCTATGGGCAGGGGGGTGAGCGCGTGGCGAAACGCGATTACTACGAGGTGCTAGGGGTTCAAAAAGGAGCCTCCGCGGACGAGATCAAGAAGGCGTACCGGAAGTTGGCCAAGGATTACCATCCCGACGTGAACAAGGCGCCGGACGCGGCCGATAAATTCAAAGAAGCGAAAGAAGCGTACGACGTCTTATCCGACGATTCGAAGCGCGCCAATTACGACCGCTTCGGCCACGCCGACCCAAATCAGGGCTTCGGCGGCTTCGGCGGCGGAGGCGGCGGGGATTTCGGCGGCGGCATCAACGATATCTTCGATATGTTCTTCGGCGGGGGCGGCGGCCGGCGCAATCCGAATGCGCCGCAGCGCGGAGCGGATCTGGAATACCAGATGTCGATCGAATTCAAGGAAGCGGTGTTCGGGAAGGAAACCGACATTACGATTCCTCGGACGGAGACGTGCGACGTCTGCGACGGTTCGGGCGCGAAGCCGGGTACGAAGCCCGAGACGTGTTCGGTTTGCCGCGGCAGCGGGCAGCAGGAGGTCGTGCAGAACACGCCGTTCGGCCGGATCGTCAATCGCCGCGCCTGCGGCAATTGCAACGGCACCGGCAAGATCATCAAGGACCGCTGCAACAACTGTTGGGGCGCCGGCAAGGTCAAGAAGCAGCGGAAGATCCACATTCGCATTCCGGCGGGCGTCGACGACGGCGCGCAACTGCGCGTATCCGGCGAAGGCGAAGCGGGGGCGCGCGGCGGTCCTCCGGGCGATCTGTACATCTCGATCCGCGTGAAGCCGCACGACTTCTTCGAGCGGGAAGGCGAGGACATCTACTGCGAGGTGCCGCTCACGTTCGCGCAGGCGGCGCTCGGGGACGAGATCGAGGTGCCTACGCTGACCGAACGGGTGAAGCTGAAGATTCCGGCCGGCACGCAGACGGATACGTACTTCCGCCTCAAGGGCAAGGGCGTGCCGCGTCTCCGCGGTCATGGCCAAGGCGACCAGCACGTGAAGGTCGTCGTCGTAACGCCGACGAACTTGTCCGACGAGCAGAAGCAGCTGCTGCGCGAATTCGCGGGCATGAACGGCGAGCGTACGCATGAAAATAACGGGTTCTTCGAACGGATGCGCAAGGCGTTCAAGGGCGATTGAAGAGAGGGAGCGATGCTCCTTCTCTTTTTTTTATACACATATTCGCCGACTCGAAAGGGGACGTTATGGGGGTTGGGGTTGCATTCGGATGCACGGGACGGAAAGGCGGTAAGCACATGGACAAGAAGCGAACGGCGTTCGAGGGCGTTCCAGCGACTATAGCTTCCTCCGTCGGCAACGACGACGAAGCCGCGAAAGCGAACGAGGCGATGGGTCGCCGCTTCCGCGGTCGCACGGGGGAAGAGAGTCCGGCCGAGGCGGTCGACGTCGCCGAAGTGTTTCGGAACCAAAGTTAAGGGGCAAGCTAACGTCATCTTACGGATGCGGGGTGAGACGAATGACAGACGCGAACGAACAAGCGCGGCGGTTGCCGGTCGCGAAGAACGAAGACGTTGAATTTTCCCGGGAGCTGGCGGACGAAGACGATCTGGAAGCGTTGGAGCGTATGCATGCCGCCGACCGGAGGCAGGAATAGGAGCGGATGCCGCGATGGTGAAGCATATTCAGGCGTATTTCGATTCGGAAGACGAAGCGGAAGCTGCAGCGATCGACCTTCGGGCGCTTGGGGCGACCGAGGTGACCGCAGATCGTACCGCAGGGGATATGGACGGCCGATTTCCGACGGAGTCGGCGGCCATCCTTCCGATGGTTCCGCAAAACCAAGGCTCGTTGATCGGAGCTTCTTACGGCGGCCAACCGAACAACGTGTTGTTTGCCGGACTTTTCGCGAACCGGGATTTTCTTCCGAACAACGGGAACCGCGAAGACCGAGGCCGGCCGGTCGTGACGGCCGTCGTCGAAGATTCGCTGTACGAGAAGGCAGTAGATGCCTTGAAGCGGAGCGGAGCTAAGGTGGAGTAGGAAGGAGGGGTAGGTATGGAAAAAAATATTCTCGCCTATTTCAAATCGCCGGAGGAAGCCGAGGGCGCCGCGCAGAAGCTGTATGCGCTGCGAGCGATCGACGTCAGCATCGACCGCATCTCTAAGTATCCGGGCGGAGGGGGAGGGGCGCATGCCGAAAATCCCGTGACGGGCGATTTCGGGTCGTTGGCCGCGCTCACGCTCGGCGCCGACGTCGGCGGCAACAGCCCGGGCATCTTGATGTCCGCGGGCACGGACGCCAGCGGATTGAGCGACGGCGGGCAGGGCGGCCCGACGGGCCGCGACGTGCTGCTTACGGCCGTCGTGGACGAAGGCGTGCATCGCCAAGCGCTCAGCGTCATCGAGCAAGCAGGGGGAGCTGTATAACGGATCGGCGCGGGGGGCTTCTCCTGCGCCATTTTATTTGCGTTGGAAACAGGTAACAATTTTTACATAGCGATGCTGAAACTTTTCCCGTCGTCTTGCGTCTATTGTGAAGCGAGAAAAACAAGGGAGAGAAGAGACACAATGATAACAAGGGGTAGGAAAACGGTAGTATCGGCACTGATTTTCACTATGTTGTTCGGTATGCTGGGTGCGGCCTCCGCGGCTTCCGCGGCGTCATCGGCCGCCATGAAGGTGTGGCTGTACGTGAACAAACCCGAGGCGTTCGTGAACGGGCAGCAGACGTTGCTGACGTCGCCCGCCACCGTATCGCCGAATGGGAAGATGTATGTTCCTGTAAAATTTTTGGGCGATACGTTCGGTTTGCCCGTCGTATTCGACGAAGCGACGAACACGATCGCCGTTACGGCCGGAACGTCGAACGTCGCGATCGACTTGACCGCGCGGACGGCGTTGGTGGACGGCATGCCGGGTCCGATGGAGCCGACGTTCCTCATCAGCCAGGAAGGCAAGCTCATGGCGCAGCTGACGTGGTTTATGGACCGGATCGGCGCGAAGTACGAGTACGACGGCCTGTTGAACCGCGTCGAGGTCAACTACCAACCGCCGATCGAATGGAGCCCGGAGCTCCCGTCCTCGGTGTCCGGCAAGCCCGTCGCGAAGTTCACCTTCGGCAAGGATTCGTATAAGATGGGCGAGCCGGTCAAGTATATCGACCTTAGTTACGACGTCGAAGGCGACGGCATCAAGTGGGTGACTTGGGAAGGGAAGCAAGACGCGTTCTTCACGCCCGGGAAGCATCCAGTCAAGCTCAAGGTGGAAGACAGCCAAGGCAACGTCAGCGACTGGTTTACGAAGGAAATCACGATCACGGACGAGACGATGTACTCTCCCGTAGAGTTCCAGATGCAGCATGCGAAGCTGCAGTCGTTCGTAAAGCTGGAGAAGGCGGATCTTACGAAGCACATTACGAGCGCGACGAAGCTGCCGGTTGCCTCGATTCGCGACGAATCCCGCAAGCTGCTGATGAGCGATAGTCCTGAGACCATCGTCGAGTACGGCGTATTGTACCGCGATACGGTTGACGGCAAGGGGAGACTGTACGCGAACCATATCAATGAGATGCACTCCGACGTTCAGTTCGCCATCATCGCGACGAACGAAGGGACCGAGCCGGCTACGATCGAGACGACGCGTCAAGGAGAAGTGTATCCTTCGACGTTCATTAACTTGATCGGTTATCAAGCCTCCGTCGACTTCTTGGTCGGAGACGTCAATAAGCCGACGCTTACGATCGAGCCCGGCGAGTCGAAGGCGTACGCCTACTTGCCGAAACTGACGAAAGGGCAAGGCATTAACTTGATTTACGACGTCGAGACGAGCGATGAAATTACGTTCACCTTCGCGGCGATGTATCCGAACGATCCCATGGAGGCGGCACAGTCCTATAAGGAGCTTCCATATAGCGGCCATGTACGCGGCTCTTTCCCGACCTCCGAGGTACGCATGGAGGTGGACGCAAGGGGCATCTCCGGGGCGAAGAAATTCACGATCGGCGATAACGTCGATGACAAGTTCGTTCCGGGTTACGATGTGTTCCGGCAGCAAACCGTGGAGAACACCGGCAACTACGGCGTGGTGTACCACATCCGCATCAAGAACCCGGGCAAGTCCGCCGTTATGATGCTGGCTCGCGGCGGGATTTACAAGGGTCCGATGAAGATCAACGGGGAGATGGTGCTCGCTCCGGGCTCCGGCGTCATTACGGCACTCGACGGCGTGTTTATGCTGCATCGAACGACAGGCGACGAACCGTATCTGGATATTGAACTAACGCCGCCGGCGGGTTCGTATTTCCCGATCGACTTTGTATTGCACCCGATTAAATAAGCATCGCGATGAGCCGTCTGCGTTTTGCGCAGGCGGCTTTTTTCTTGTCATTTTTTACAATTTGCATTTCGCGTCGGAAGAGGGTATACTCTATTCTTGTCGCCGCGAAACGCGGGCGGCGCGGTCGATAGACCGACAGCGATGGAAAACATTGTCGCTTGCGGGCGAACGATCGAATGTGGTACATTAGTTTTCCGGCCTTGAGCCGACAGCTTGCTCCTTG
>JAPSKX010000167.1 GCA_031181325.1 Paenibacillus sp. | reverse complement strand
CGCATCTAAGCGCGAAAACGCGCTTAGATAGGCGAGATTAACGGAAAATTTCGCATCTAAGCGCGAAAACGCGCTTGGACAGGCGAGATCAGCGGAAAACTCCGCATCTAAGCGCGAAAACGCGCTTGGACAGGCGAGATCAGCGGAAAACTCCGCATCTAAGCGCGAAAACGCGCTTAGATAGGCGAGATTAACGGAAAATTTCGCATCTAAGCGCGAAAACGCGCTTGGACAGGCGAGATCAGCGGAAAACTCCGCATCTAAGCGCGAAAACGCGCTTCCGCGACCGGAGGGCTGGCCGAGTGTGCGGAAATAAGCGCAGAACTGCGGTTACGATGGCGGAACCGGCGGAGAAGGTGCAAGTAAGCGAAAATATGCGGTTACAGCGGCGGAAAACCCGCAGGTAAGCGCAGATCTGCGGTTAAAACGGCGAAAACGGCGGAGCACGTGGAAATAAGCGCAGGTTCGCCCAGCGCCGTCAGCCGTCGCAAAACAATAAAGCCTCGCGATCGAACGCCCGTCGGCGTCGTCGCGAGGCTCTTTTTGCGTTGGTGCAGGGTGCCGGAACGTCACTTCCCCGCGTCGCCGACGAACGCTTCCTTCACCCGGTTCCAGAACGGGAAGGGGCGGTATCGGGCGAAGGTGACCTTCTGCTCGGATACCGTGCCGCGAACGGACAGTACGGAATCGTACGGCATCATGAGGTGGTCGACGGTAATCAGCAGCTTCTGTTCCTTGCGCGGCAAGATGTCGCAATGGTGATGCTTCGGCAGGACGAGCGAGGAGCCGACCGTCCGATAGACGCGATTGTTGATCGAGGCGATCTCGGCGATCTGGATCGCTTCGAGCGACGGGTGCAGCAGCGCGCCGTTCAAACTCTTATTGTAAGCCGTGCTGCCCGAAGGCGTCGAGATGCAGATCCCGTCGCCGCGGAACGTCTCGAACGGCTTGTCGTTAATGTTCAGCTGCGCGACGAGGGTCGCGTCCGCGCCTTTCAGCGTAAACTCGTTGAGCGCAAGGTACGATTCCGTGCCGGCGGTCGTCGCGATTTCGATCTTCAGCAGCGGATATTTCACGACGCGATCCTTCAGCCCCCCGCCGTCCGCCATGAGCTTCACGAGCTCCTCGACTTCGTTCGGCTTCCAATCGGCGTAGAAGCCCAGATGGCCGGTATGGATGCCGACGAACGCGATATCGTCGAGCCGCTCCCGGAATCGGTGGAACGCATGCAGCATCGTGCCGTCCCCGCCGATGGAGAGCACGACGTCGGGCGACGTCTCGTCGCGTACGAGTCCCCGCTCCGCGGCGAGACGTTCGAAGGTTTCCGTCAATTCGCGGGACAGCTCGTCGCCGCGGTCCAATACGCAGTAGTTCAAGGCGCACCTCCAGAAGAAACGAGAGAGGCGAGCCCCGTCTCGGAACGCCGGAGAGCCGTCTCTTCCCCTCCATCATAATGGATGCGGCGACGGAACTCAACGGAGACGGAAGAGCGGGCGCAACAGTCTGTAGAAGAGATAGGCGACAGGTACGGCGGCCAGCGCGAACGCGAACGCCAGTCCGGCGAACGGCGCGTACGCGGCGGCGGCGTTCCAGCCGGACGGAGCCGCCGCCGGAATCCATGCGGCGGTCGCCTCGCGCATCGGTCCGAACAGCGGCCATGCGAAATAGGCGATCGCGCCGGAGAGCAGCGCTTGGACGACCTTGGCGGCCGCAAACCGGCCGTAGCGGACCGGCATGTGCGACACGAGGCTCATAATTTGCGCGTGGACGGAGAGGCCCGCCCAAGCGAGGCCGAACGAAGCGACCGCGACCTGCGCCTGCAGGGAGACGCCGGTCGCCGCGCCTGCCGACTTGGCGCCGAGAGTGACCTCGAAGAGGCCGTTCACCACCGCGGCGGCGAGGGGAGCGGGAATGGCGAACAGGCCGAGCGCGACCGCGACGGCGCCCTGCAGCGCGGTGACGACGCGCGCAAGCGTCAGCACCTCGAGCAAGACGGAGAAGAAGACGACGAGCCCGCCGACGACGACGATGAGGCGAAGCCCCGAGCGGACGCCGTCCAGCAGCAGCTCGCCGAAGGGCCGGCCGTCTTCGAGCCGGGCGGCGTGCATCGCGTCGAAGGCGCGCAGCGGCAGCGGCCGCTTCGACCTGCGCTCGCCGCCGGCCGAAGGGCCGACCGCCGCGCCATCCGCCATTGCGCCGTCCGCCGTCGCGCGTCCGCTCTGCAGCCGCAGCAGCAGGCCGAGCAGCACGGCGCTGCCGTAGTGCGCGGCGGCGAGCAGCGGCGCGAGCGTCGCATCGCCGAAGAAGCCGACGGCGACCGCCCCGATCAGGAAGATCGGATCGGCGGTCGTCGTGAAGGCGATGAGGCGTTCGCTCTCGCTGCGGTTGACGAGACGGGCGTCCCACAGCTGACTGGTCAGCCGGGCGCCGACGGGATACCCCGAGGCGAAGCCCATGGCCATGACGAAGCCGCCCGGTCCCGGCAGCCGGAAGAGCGGGCGCATCATCGGGTCGAGCAGCGTGCCGAAGAAATGTACGATGCCGAAGCCGAGCATCAGCTCGGAGACGACGAAGAACGGGAACAGGGAAGGAAACAACACGTCCCACCAGATGGCCACGCCCGTGAGACCCGCATCGACGCTCTCCCGGGGGAAGGCGAGGACGAGCGCGAGGACGAGGACGGACAGGGCGGCGGGCGGAACGATGGAACGCAAGCGAATCGTATCGGAGCGCATGGGAACGGCTCACCTCCGTACCCCAATATATGCGGACGACCCCCTCGCGATGACGGGTCGGTCGAGCGTGGAAAATCCCAAATATTCAGTGATATCCGCTACTCCATGTGGTATAATGTACCTACTTATTCGCCAGCGATGGGAGTGGTTCGCATGACCGGAGTCGTGGCTGGATGCATCGTTTGTCTCTTTGTCTGGGTCATTCGGGAGGCGTTGAAGGAACCATCCGAGGAAGAATACAAGCACGGATGGCACGGGAGAAGCTAACGATCGGAGGCGGCGAACCGCATGGAACCGTTATACCAGATCACCGTCGTCTGTCTGCATTGTCGAAGAGAGTTCCAGACCTCGCGCGTCCGTCCGAGCTTTAAGAAGGCGATCAGGACCGATACGGATTTCTGCACTTATTATAAAGAAGGCAACGAGAATCCCGAGTTTTACGTCGTGCGCGTCTGCCCGACCTGCGGCTTCGCTTCCACGGACAGCTTCGCGACGACGATGAGCGAGCGGCAGCGCGCCGCGTTCGCCGAGAAGGTGAGCGCGACGTGGTCCGCGAAGGATTACGGAGGCAAGCGGACGACGCAGGACGCGATGTTCGTCTACAAATTGGCGCTGCTCAGCGCCCAGATCGTCGGCGAGCGGCCGCGAGTGGTGTCTGGCATTCTGCATCACATCGCTTGGATATACCGGTACCAGGGCGACGAGGAGGGAGAACGGCGCTTCCTTCGATATGCGCTCGAGGAGTACGTCAAGGTGTACGAGACCGAGGGCGCCGAGATGAACAGCGCGAGACTGATGTTCTTGATCGGCGAGCTGCATCGGCGGCTCACAGATTACGCGAATGCGGTCAAGTGGTTTTCGAGGGTCATTAACGACAAGCGGATTATGGACGCGAGCATGATCCGAGCGTGCCGCGAAGGCTGGGCGACCGTCCGGGACGATATGCTGGCGGCGAAGCTGGAGCTGCCGGAAGAACTGCAGAGCGCAGGGAAGAAGTAATTATTCTTCCTTGGGCTCTTTTTTTACGTCCGGCGTCGGCGCCTCGGACTTGGCGAGCTCCGCGAGCTTCGCGAGCAGAATATGCTGCGGCATGTGCATCAGATGCTCCAGCGGAACGTTCAGCTTCGCCGCCAGCTTGACGGCGGTTTCGGGCGAGATTTGCAGGGGACGCATGAATACCATTCCTTTCTAAATCATGCTATAGTTAGCTATAGTTTACGTATTGACCACCGTAATATCAAATGAATTCGGTAACGAAGGAGAACGAGCCTATGACGAATCGGAACCGACTGCCCGACACGTGGGATCTGGACGTTATTTTTCCGGGGGGCAGCGATTCCCCGGAATTCGCGCTTTTCTTGGAAGCTCTGGAACAGGATATCGCCGGCTTCGGCGAACGCGTTCTGGCAGCGGAACGCGAAGGCGCTTCCGCGGAAACGCTGGAGACGCTGACGAGCGAGCTCGAGTCGCTGCAGGCGCGCCTCATCGAAGCCGAGGCGTTCGCCAGCTGCCACGCGTCGGCCAATCAGAAGGACAAGAAGGCCGTCGCGCTCGGCTCGTCGATCCGATCGCTCGCGGCCGCCTTCGAGTCGCAGCTGACCCGCTTCGACGTCGTGCTGACGGCGACGCCGCAACATCGCTGGGACGCTTGGATGCAGCGCCCGGCGCTCGCGCCCGTGGCGTTCCCGCTGACCGAACGGCGGACGCTCGCCCTCGAGAAGATGAGCCCGGCGCTCGAGACGCTGCTGAACGACCTCGCCGTCGACGGGTACCACGGTTGGTCGGAGCTCTACGACGCGACGGTCAGTCTCGTCGAGGTCCCGTTCCAAGAAGAGAACGGCGACACGACGATGCTGTCCGCCGGTCAAGCGCAGAACAAGCTGAATCACCCTTCCAAGGAAGTGAGGGACCGGACGTTCGTCGCTTGGGAGAACACGTGGGAGAAGCATGCGGATTATTGCGCGCAGGCGCTCAATCATCTCGGCGGCTTCCGCTTGCAGACGTACAAGCATCGCGGCTGGGATTCGATCCACAAGGAGCCGCTCGACATCAATCGGATGTCTTCGGAGACGCTCGCGAGCATGTGGAGCGCGATCGAAGCGAACCGTTCGTTCCTGCTCGATTACTTCAAGAAGAAGGCGGAGCTGCTCGGCATCGAGAAGCTCGGCTGGACGGATCTCGACGCGCCGATCGGCAAGGCGGGAGAGAAGCTGAGCTTCGACGACGGCGCGGCGCTCATCGTCGATCAGTTCCGCCGATTCGGTCCGAAGCTCGCGGACTTCGCGGCTATGGCGTTCAAGGACCGGTGGATCGAAGCCGAGGATCGGCCGGGCAAGCGCCCCGGCGGCTTCTGCACGTCGTTCCCGTTGAAGAAGCAGTCTCGCATCTTCATGACGTACGAAGGCTCGATGACGAACGTCTCGACGCTCGCGCACGAGCTCGGGCACGGCTTCCATACGCACGTTATGTACGATCTCCCGATGCTGACGCAGAACTACGCCATGGGCGTAGCGGAGACGGCGTCGACGTTCGCGGAGCTGATCGTGTCCGACGCGACGATCCGCGCCGCGAAGGACCGCGACGCGAAGCTGGCGCTGCTCGACGATAAAATTCAACGTTCGGTGGCGTTCTTGATGAACATCCACGCGCGGTTCCTGTTCGAGACGCGCTTCTACGAGGAGCGCAAGAAGGGCACGGTAAGCGCGGAGCGCTTGAACGAGCTCATGGTGGCGGCGCAGAAGGAAGCGCACCACGATTCGCTTGCGTCGTACCACCCGCATTTCTGGGCGTCGAAATTACACTTTTACATTACGGAAGTTCCGTTTTATAATTTTCCATATACGTTCGGATATTTGTTCAGCACCGGCATCTATGCGACGGCCGCGGGCGAAGGCGAGAGCTTCGAGGATCGTTACGTCTCGCTGTTGCAGGATACCGGCCGCATGACGGTCGAGGAACTGGCGCGGAAGCATCTGAACGTCGATCTGAAGAAGCCGGAGTTCTGGGAGCGCTCGGTGGCGCTCATGAAGAAGGACGTCGAGGAGTTCTTGGCGTTGTAACGAACGATCGAAGGCGGAAGCGTGATATGAGGCGGAGGCGGAATCGCGAGTGGATCTGCAAAACTGCGGACGGTGCGGCACGTTATATGTAAGACAAAAGTCCCAATATTGCGCGGAATGCGCGAAATGGTTCGCCGATACGTACGGGGAAATCAGAGACTACTTGCGTACTAACCCGAACCGCACATTGTGGGACGTGCACGTCGACCTGAACATCCCGTTGTCGGTCGTGCAGCAGGTAATCAAGTATACGGAGGATCAAGGATATAAGGCTTAGCCGTCCTTCCGCGAGCGGCTGCCGCTAAACCGAGCGGAACGTCAAGAAAAAAAGTGACTATGTTTCCATAGTCACTTTCTTTCGTAAGTACTTCCGCGCGCGATTAGCGGCGGAATTGACCGGCCAAGGACTGCTCCGCGATTTGCACGAGGCGGCGAGTAATGTGACCCCCGATCGCACCGGTGTCGCGGGTAGCCATGAAGCCGTAGTAGCCGTCTTCAGGAATCTTGATGCCGAGTTCCTGAGCGACCTCGTACTTGAGTTGCTCCAAAGCTTGGGAAGCTTGCGGTACTACCAAGTCGTTCGAGCTGTTAGAACCTGTACCCATGAGTGATCACCTCCCTCTTGAAACGTAGTATGAACCAAAACAAGTAGGATACGCATAAGAACGACTGGTAATTTTTGCACAGCGCAAGGGAAGGAGGTTCGGCATGTTCGATATCCGGTACGAGCGCCTCTCGCACAACGAGGAGTTGCAGATCGTGCAAGCGGACGTCGCCGTCGTCGCCGAAGGGGAGACGCTCGTCGAGGAACCGCTCTGCATCGACGTCGGCCTCCCGGCGCTGCTCGCGAGCGCGTTCGAGGACGTCCGGCCCGATCGGTTCGCCGACGCCGCCGTCGCATGGGAGCGGATGCCCTTCTTCGTGTGCGGATGCGGCGACCCGGACTGCCGGGGCATTCCGATCGCCGTTCGCCACGAAGGCGACGAGGTCGTCTGGACGGAGCTCGACCAGACCCCGTCCGGCGAACGTTCGCACGGGGAATACCGCATTCCGAAGAACGCCTACCGCAGCGTGCTCCTGCGGCTCGGGCAGTCGTTCCTCGCCTTCGTCGAACCGCTCGACTACCGGCCGCTGCAGCCGGATACCGTACGGCTCGTACGGGAATGGACGGAGCGGCTGGAGCGCGAGGAGACCGATGCGTGATCGTCGCAAAGGGACTTGTGCGTCGGAACGCTTTCCGCTATAATGTGGAAAATCATAACCTTACATGGATGAATCGATGACGGGAACAAGTACCATAGCGAGCGTTCAAGCGCAGAGAGCCGGCGGATTGCTGCGAAGCCGGAGTTGAGCCGCGATGGGAATGGGTCCCCGAGATCGGAACCGAACCGCGCCGCGTACGGCGCGCTAGGGGAAGCGGACGGCTCCCGATATCGAGCTTGGAAGGCCGACGGCCCGGACGACAAGCAGCGATATGCGCGTCCCGTTCCGGACGCGGCGAAGAAGGGTGGCACCACGGCTCACGTCCCTTGCGGACGGGGCCTTTTTTGCGTTCATTTTCGGAAAAAACAAGGAGGGCGTTGGGAAGATGAAACAGAAACGGGTACTCTCGGGCATTCAGCCGAGCGGATTGATGACGATCGGCAACTATATCGGGGCGATTCGGCAATTCGTCGACATGCAGCACGAGTACGATAGCTACTTCATGATCGTCGACATGCATGCGATCACGGTGCCGCAGGAGCCGGCGAAGCTGCGGGAACAGTCGGAGTCGCTCGCGGCGGTGTATCTCGCTTGCGGCATCGACCCGGAGAAAGCGACGTTGTTCCTGCAATCGCAGGTGCGCGCGCACGCGATGCTCGGCTGGATCATGACGACGCTGTCGTATATGGGCGAGCTCGAGCGGATGACGCAATTCAAAGACAAATCCGCGGGCAAAGAATCGATCGGCACGGGCTTGTTCGTGTATCCGTCGCTGATGGCCGCGGACATTCTGCTGTACGATTCCGATCTCGTGCCGGTCGGCGACGACCAGACTCAGCATCTGGAGCTGACGCGCGACCTTGCGAACCGGTTCAATCAGCGCTTCGGCGATACGTTCGTCGTGCCGGAGGGGCACTTCACGGAAGTCGGCACGCGCATCATGTCGCTCCTCGACGGCACGAAGAAGATGAGCAAGAGCGACCCGAACCCGGGCGCGTTCATCGGCCTGCTCGACGAGCCGGACGTCATCCGCAAGAAGTTCAGCCGGGCGACGACGGATTCCGGCCGCGAGATCGTATTCGACCGGGCGAACAAGCCGGAGGTCAGCAACCTGCTCGAGATTTATTCGGCGTTCTCGGGGAAATCGATCAAGGAGCTCGAGAAGCAATACGAGGGACTGGGCTACGGGGCGTTCAAGAAGGAGCTGGCCGAAGCCGTCGTGGAGGTGCTGGCGCCGATTCAGACGCGGTACCGCGACATTCGCGCTTCAGGCGAGCTGCATGTCATGCTGAAGCGCGGCGCGGAGAAAGCGTCCGACGTCGCCGACGCGACCTTGCGCCGGGCGATGGACAAGATGGGCTTCGTGCTGCCGTAACGGAACGGAAACCGGAGCGGGAAGGGGGGAGCGCGGCGCGGCGGATTACTTCCGCTGCAGCCGGCGCTTCAGCGCCATGCCGGCCCCGGTGACGGCGAAGCTCGCGAGGAGGAAGAAAAGCGCCCAGCCGGCGCGGAAGTAGCTGAGCGACGCCCCGGCCGCGATAAGGCAGACGAGGCTGAGGGAAGCGAATAGCAGAGAAAGCGGCTTGCTCAAGAACATTCACCTACCTGGATCCCACGAGGATCGGTTTCGACGGAGCGTCCTCCAGCTTGCGTTCCAGCTTTTCTTCGCTGATCCAACCGACGTAGCTGAAGACGGGCTCCTTATTAGCATTGTACTTCACGACGGCGAGGAAAGGATACTGTTTTCGGTGCTGATACCTCGCGTCGACCCATCGAACGATCGTGCTGCTTCCTCGACGCTCCTCTTGCGGACACGGATGCGAGCTGAACGACAAGAACGCGTCGACGGCGGGGTGTCGCTTCGACTTCTCGATCAAGGGGGACGAGGCGCAGACGTACTCGTCGTTCCACGTAAGCCTTCCGCCCTTCCATACGCCGATCGTATAATCGCCCTTGCGATTCTTCCGGACGACGTTCCACACGTTCCAATGGACGGTCGGGATCGCCGTATATTCGTCGCCGTCCCGGCGGGTCGGATCGCGGCGCGGCAGCGTTCGCTCCGTTACGATGTGCACGATCGTCCGCCAGGCGTAGTATAACAGCAAGAGACCGTAGAGCGTCGGGAAGATGACGGTCGCCGGCGCCGCGCCGAACGCCCAAAGCGCCAATGCGACGAGATGCGTTCCGAACAGGAACGGATCGAAGATGTGGATTACGTTCCAAGCGATCCATCGACGCGTGATCGGACGAAGCGCCTGCGTCCCGTACGTATTGAACATGTCGGTCCCGACGTGCGCGAGCACGGCCGCGAACACCCAGAGGGCGAGCGTGAGGAACGGGACGGACGGCAGCGCGAGCCAGATCGCGGAGCTGATGAGCGCCGTCCAGAAAAACCAGGCGGGAATCGAATGCGACATGCCCCGGTGGTGGCGCACGTACAGCTCGTTCCCCCGGAAGCGGATCACCGTGTCGACGTCCGGCGCCTGCGAGCCCGCCACGGTGCCGATCATGACCGCGACGGCCGTCCACGAGTCGGCGGTCACGTTCGGATCGAGCTGGGCGAGGCCGGCGAGGCCGAAGCCGAACGCGAAGTGGGTTGCGGTATCCAAAGCGAGCCTCCTTCTCTGTTTCTCTCTGTTGAGCATACACATCCCGACCCATAGCTTCAACCAAAAGGAGCCTTCCCATGCGGGAGGCTCCTCTCGATTAGCGACGCGTGCCGGCCGCCTGGGCCGTAAAGCCCGGATATTCGTAGTTCAGCTCTTCCTCGAAGGTGACGTAGTCGAGGTTGATCATCAGCAGCAAATAACGGATGCCGGTCGTCGGGTCGCTGATAATAATATGGTCGCGCCCCGCGGCTTCGAGCCGGCCTTTGAAAATTTTCGCGTTCCACTGGCTGTTGTTCTCGAACGTCATGTAGACGGTCGCGATCTTGCCGAGGTTGAGGCGAAGGATGTTTTCGATATAGGATTCTTCGAAAACGGGCTGCGCCCCGGCCGGCGCCGGCGAGAGCGCTCCGCCCGGCGCGCCCATGGTGCCCGGCGCGCCCATGGTGCCGGCGTTGCCCATGCCGCCCGGCGGCAGCGTCGCGCCGCTCGGGAACGGGGGCGGCGTCTGCGCCGGAGCGGCTTGGTACGTCGGGTAAACGGGAGCGGTTCCTTGGAACGAGAACGGGCCGACGCCTTGGTTTGCCGGGAGTTGCTGACGGTTCATCATCATGCGGGTGTACACGATCCTCTCATAATTAAGTAAATGGGTGAATCATACCGTGCCGTACACGCGGGGGCAGTTCGCGCTCGTCGGCGAGAAGAAGCAGTGGGCTTTGAAGCGCCCGGTATTCGGTTGGTCGTACCATTGCGCCGGGCAGGCGCCCGTGGGACGGAAAAACCAAAGCGAGTTCGCGGCCGGATGCGTCCGCTCGCCGCCGACCGCGCGCCTCGCTAGGCGGATGTCTCGATCCCGGGCGGCTTGGTAGAAGTAGCCCTTGATCGTCGCCTCGAATCCGCCGGGACGTTGGTACACCATGTCTTGGAGATTGCGGATGTTCTTGAAGTCGAGGCAGTCGGC
>JAPSKX010000017.1 GCA_031181325.1 Paenibacillus sp. | reverse complement strand
GAGATCCGGCGCGGAGCCGGAGGCGAACATGACGTTGAACTTCTCTTTGGATTCCCAGCGCGGGACGGGGACGAACTTCACGTCCGCCGGCCCGTTCTCGACCAGCCACTTCGTCCAACGATTGTTGTCCGCCGTGCCTTCCTCCGGCGGAATCGATCCCCGGTCGTAAATCGACACCGTAATGCTCCCTCGCGCCTCCGGCGCCGCTTCGTCCGTCTTGCCTTCGCCGGCCGTCGACGTTCCGCCGCTCTCCTTCGGAGGAGCCGCCTCTCCGCCGCCCCCGTTGGAGCAGCCCGCCGCGAGCAAAGATGCCGCGAGTACGAGCGCTATCGCCGTTATCCATCTCGCACGTGTTTCCATAGAAATCCCCCTAATTCATATTTAAGTGACTCCGTTTACCCTTTGATCGCGCCGATCATGACGCCCTTGACGAAGTACTTCTGCAGGAACGGATAGATGACGAGCATCGGCACGAGCATGACGATAACGCCCGCGGATTTGATCGTCTCCGGCGTCATGTTCATGATGTCCTCCGGCTGCAGGTTCGCAAGCTCTTGCAGCATGGACTGGCTTCGAATCATCTGCTGCACCATGACGGTCAAGTTGTACTTCGACGGATCGTTCATGAACAGCAGCACGTTCATGAACTGGTTCCAGAAGCCGACCGCGTAAAACAGCGTCAGCGCGGCGAGCACCGGCAGCGACAGCGGCAGCACGATGCGCGCCAGCAGCCGCCACTCATTGCAGCCGTCGATGCGGGCGGCCTCCTCCATCTCGAGCGGCATGCTCTCGAAGTACGTTTTCAACACCAGCATATTGAATACGCTTACCAATCCCGGCAGCCATATCGCGCCGTACGAGTTCAGCAGGCCGAGCGACTTGATGACGAGGTAATGCGGAATGATGCCGCCCGAGAACAGCATCGTAAAGACGATCGCCAAGGTGAAGAAGCGCCTGCCGTACATGTCCCGGCGCGACAGCGGATACGCGGCGATGATCGTACACGCCATACTCAGCGCCGTACCGACGACCGTTAGGACGACGTTGTTCTTGAAGGCGTTCACGACATCGGTGCCGACGATGAGATTGCGATACGACTCGATCGTTACGTTGACCGGCCAAAATACGACGCGTCCGGACACGACGGCCTGCGCGTCGCTGAGCGACAACGCCAAAATATGAATCATCGGCAGGATGCAGCTGAGCCCGATCAAGGCTAGAAGCGCATAGTTGACGCCGTAGAACACCTTTTCCCCGAATGTAGCTTTCATGTTGCCGCCCCTCCTACCATAAGCCCTGCCCGAACCGGCGGGCTACGGCGTTCGTCATGAGCACAAGAATGAGGCCGATGATCGATTCGAAGAAGCCCATCGCCGCGGTCAAGCTGAATTGCAAGCGCTGCAAGCCGATCTTGTACGTATACGTACTAATGACTTCGGACATGGAGAAGACGGCCGAGTTTTGCAGCGTATACACCTGGTCGAATCCGACCTCCATCACATTGCCCACCGATAGGATGAAGACGATGACGATCGTCGGCGCGATGCCCGGCAGCGTAATGTGCGCGATCTGCCGCCACTTGTTCGCTCCGTCGATGCTCGCGGATTCGTACAGGCTCGGGTCGATCGACGACAGCGCCGCCAGATAGATGATCGCGCCCCAGCCGGCTCCCTTCCAGATGCCCGATCCGATGAAGATCGTCAGCCACGAGCCCTGCTCGTACAAGAAGGCGATCGGCTCGCCCAGCCATGGGGCCATGAGGTCGTTAATGACGCCCTCGGTCGCGAATATGGTGATCACCATGCCGGAGACGATGACCCATGACAAGAAATGCGGCAAATACACGAACGTTTGAATCCACCGCTTGAACCAGACTCGCCGCGCTTCGTTCAGAAGAATGGCCAGGATAATCGGGAACGGGAAGCCGATGAGCAAGCTTAAGACGCTTAGCACGAACGTATTGCGGATGATTTGCAGCGTCTGCGGGTTGCTGAACAGCGTCTCGAATTGCCCGAACCCGACCCACGGACTGCCGAACACGCCGTCCGCGAAGTTGTAGTCCTTGAACGCGATGACGAGGCCTCCCATCGGCGCGTATTTGAATATGGCGAAATACGCGATGACGGGGATGAACATAAGAAAATAGGGAATGTTTTGTTTGAGCCGTCTCCGGTCGACCTTACGCTCTGGCTGCAATAGGGCGCGACGTCCAGCGGTCTCCTCGGCGGTGTGCAAGCGCATGTCACCTCTCTTCGGGAATCGGGAATGGCAGATCGATCTGGTCCCACTATAGCCCCGGTCCGCCGCGAACGGCAATCCGCAACATTCTCGACGATTGCACAACTTTCGGAAGGACCGGCCGATCCCCGCGCCGGACGCGGGCCGGCTCGCTCGCGGCGGGCGCGGAATGCACCGTTTTCGTATGCTGCGCAGTTTTCCGATTACGCTTATGGTTGCGCCTTCGAGGTAGACCGCTTCCGATAATCCCCCGGCGTAAGGCCGGCGATCTTCTTGAACATCCGAATGAACGAAAACGAATGCGTGTATCCGACCCGCAGCGCGATGTCCTGGATGGACAACGTCGTCTCGTCGAGCAGCTCCTTCGCCTTCTCCATCCGGACGTTCGCGACGTATTCGATGAATTTCTCGCCGAATTCTTCCTTAAACAAGTGGCTGACGTATTTCGGATTCAGCTCGAACGCGTCGCTCAGATGATTCAGCGATAAGTCCGGGTTGCCGAAGTTGTCCGCGATGTACGCCCGCACCTGCTGCATCGTCGACGAATACGTCCGCGCCTCCCGCTGCGCGGCCATCCGCCGCTGCGCCTCCGTCAGGATGTCCCGCAGTCCGCCGCTCAGCTCCTCGAACGTATCGAAGTGCTTGAGCAGCCGATGGATGCGAGGCATCGCCTCCTCCGACCAGACGCGCTGATAATCCGCGTTCAGCTCCGACAGCTCGCGAGACAGCTGATACACGACATAATTGATCTGATGCGACAGCTCCTGCTTCGGCAGGGCGCCGGTTCGCAGCCCTTCGAGCGCGCGCTCGTAGTGCGCCTCCCACTCCGCCTCCCCAAGCTTGTACAACTGAATCAAGCCGCGGAAGTCCGCGATCCCGCCGCGGCTCGCCGTCTCCGCGGCGTCCGGTACCTCCCAATGGCCGATGACGCGGCCGTTGCCGAGCGTCGTCTTGTACTGCAGCGCGCGGAGCGCCTGCTCGTACGACGCGCTGATATCCTCCGCGCGGTCGACGACGTCGCCGAGCCCGATCGTCACGCTGAAGTCGACGTTGTGCTGCATCCACGTCACGACCTGCTGCGCCAACGCCGCCGCATCTTCCGTCGACTGCCCTTCCTTCAGCTGGAGGAAGGCGCACCACTTATTCGCCTGCAGCCATTCGCCGAACAGGAGCATCTCCCGCTGCGTCCCCGTCTCGTGCACGACGTTCCCGAGCAGAAACTTGAGCAGCGATTGATCCCGCCTCGAATATTGCTCGCAGAACTCCGTGTAACGATCGATCTCGACGACGATGACGGCGGCTTTGACGCGGGACGCGTTCCAGCCGAATCGTTCCGAACGCTCCGGCCACACCCGCTCGGATACCGTATCGTAATCGCCCTCCAGCGTATCCTTCACCCACTGCCGCTTCCTCGCTTGCAGATGCTCCTCCTGCCGGCCGAGCAGCTCGTCGGATTGCTCGATCATCTGGTCGAGCGCCGTCTCGAGGAAGGCGAACTCGTCCTTGCCTCCGTTCTTCAGCAGCCGTTCGGCCCTCGACTGCGCGTACGCGTGCACGCGCTCCGTGAGGGAGGCGATAGGGCGATAATTTTTCTTCGATATATAGGTAATATAGAGGACCGCCGCGACGATCGCGATCGCGCCGCTCGCGAGCAGCACGCCGTTGAACGACGACGCGAACTGATAGAAGGCGCCGCCGCGGATTTGGCTCTTGATCGTCCAGCCCGTATATTCGGACACCGCCTCGGTCACCGTCTGCTCGGACGGCAGCGGCTCCACGCCGGTCGCATAGAGCGGGTCGCCGTTGCG
This sequence comes from Paenibacillus sp., assembly GCA_031181325.1. Taxonomy (GTDB): domain Bacteria; phylum Bacillota; class Bacilli; order Paenibacillales; family YIM-B00363; genus Paenibacillus_AE. Next base: position 40,571 of record JAPSKX010000017.1, on the reverse strand, counting down.
GTCGACGATGACCGCCTGCAGGAAGCCGGAGTCGAACATCTCCCGTACGAGCCGTTCGAGCGACGCCCCTCTCACGTTGACGACCAGGACGCCCTGATCGCCCGCCGGCACGGGATACGGCTTCACCAGCGTTACGACGTCGACCGCGTTCTGGTTCGTCAATTCCTTGTATCCGCGCAGCGCGGTCCACTTCCCGCCTTCGCCCGTCCGCAGAAATTCTTCGACGAACGGCCGGTCCTCGAAGCGCGAGAGCGGCATCGCCGCGTCGACGCTCAGCACCGTCTCGTCCTCCCAGCGCACCATGTACATGGATTGAATCAGCGGAAATTGCGTGACGATATCCCGCAGCTTCTCCGAAGGCCTCACCATCCGGTGATACGGCTCGTCCCATAACGTCTTGTTATAGAAATTCTGAATGCCGTCCGTCGTCATGAGCTCCTTGATCATCATCTGCTCGATCGATTGCAGCGAATGGTCGACCACCTCGAGCGCATGCGCCGCCGCTCCCCGGTTCACCCGCTCCGCCGCTACGCGCGTAATCTCCCCCATGCTGAAGAAGAACACCGCGATCAGGAACGAGATGACGATGAAGAAGACCGGCAAATAGGAGAATAGGAGCTTGTAGAACCAGGATTTACGCATCGATGAGCCCTCCGTCCGGCGAGAATACCCCCAGTGTAACACGGAAAAAGAAGGCTGCCATCCGAATCGCGATGCTCATATTTCCGCTCCATGCACATCCTTCGCCCCGGGAACGGCGGCCGGCGCCTGAGCTCGGGCCGGACCGCTGAAATTATGAGGGCCAACCCGCCGCAGCCGTGATAAGATGGAGGGACGAAAATACTTCAGCCAGGATGTGACCCGCTTGTTCGTCTTTCGCTTCGCGCTTCGGTTGTGCCGCCCCTACTGGGCATCGCTCGTCCTGGTGGCCGCCTGCCTCGTGGTCGAGACCGCGTATGTCGCCGTCTCCCCGCTCAGCTTCCGGTTCCTGATCGACGACGCCTTCCCGTCCCGGGACGCCGGCCTGTTCGCGCTCGTCCTGACGCTGCTCGTCGCCGGCGGCGCCGTCTACCTCGGCGCGGGGCTCCTTGGGGACCGCCGCCTCGCGAGGGTGAACGAGCAAGCCGTATACGAGCTGCGCTCTCGTCTCTTCCGGCACATCGCGGGGCAATCGGAGCACTTCTTCCGCCGATTCGATCAAGGAAGCCTGACGAACCGCTTGACCGCGGACGTATCGGCCGTCGACCGGACGATCTCCGGCACGCTGCCGCGGGCGTTCCGGGAGGCGCTCGCGCTGCTGATCGGCCTCGGCTTGCTGCTCCAGCTCGAGTGGAAGCTGACGCTCGCCATGGTCTTGGGCTTCGTGCTGCTGTTCGCCAGCCCGTACCTGCTGCGGAGCCGCGCCGAACGGAGCTCCGAGCGATATCGCGAGGCGAACGACGCTTACATCGGCACGATCGACGAGGTGCTCAAGGGCCGCCGCGTCGTGAAGGGGATGCACGCGGCGCCTTACGTCCTCGGCCGGGCGGAGCGCCGCTTGGCCGACCTGCTGACCGCCGGCTTCCGCGTCACCTTCGTGTACGCCCTGCTCGATCGCCTGCCGCTGACGACGTTCCTCGCGTTGAACGCGATCATGATCGGCTTCGGCGGGACGCTTATCTTCCAGGACAACCTGTCGATCGGCGCGTTCGTCGCGTTCTACACGATCTTCTTGAACGTCGGGCAATCCGTCTCGTCCTTGTCGCAGCTGCTGCCCGGCTTGATCGAAGCCGGCGTCAGCTTCCGGCGCATCGACGAGGTGCTCTCGTACCGCTCTCCGCTCGCCTTGCCGAGCCGGCCGAAGCCGTTCGCGGGCGTCCGGGACGGCTTCCGCTTCCGGGACGTGTCCTTCGGTTACGACGAAGAGGACGATACGCACAAGCTTGCGCTCGACGGCGTCTCGCTGACGATCCCCGCCGGCGGCCTGACGGCGTTCGTCGGGCAGAGCGGCTCGGGCAAGAGCACCGCGCTGCAGCTCCTCCTGCGCTTCTACGACCCGAAGCGAGGCGCGATCGAGGTCGACGGCGTCGACCTTCGCGACCTGAGCGAAGCCGACTACCGCCGGCATACCGGCGTCGTCTTCCAGGATTCATTCTTGTTTAACGCCACGATTTTCGAAAATATAAGCTTGTCCCGCCCCGGCGTCACCGCGGATGACGTGCGCGCCGCCGCCGCAGCCGCACGGATCGCCGAGCTGATCGAGCGCATGCCGGGCGGCTACGACACAGAGGTGAGGGATTACGGCGGCAACTTCTCCGGCGGGCAGCGGCAGCGGATCGCGATCGCCCGCGCCCTCGTCGGCGATCCCCGGCTGCTCGTCCTCGACGAGATAACGTCCGCGCTCGACCCGTCGACGGAAGCGGAGATTAACGCCTTGATCGAGAGCTTCCGCGGCGCGCGAACGATCGTGACGGTCACGCATCGTCTCGCCTCGGCGGCGAACGCCGATGTCATCGTCGTATTCCGGGACGGCCGCGTCGCGGAGACGGGCACGCACGGGGAGCTGCTCGCGCACGGCGGCCTGTACGCCGAGATGTGGGAGAAGCAGCGCGGCTTCGTGCTGTCCGGCGACGGCTTCCAGGCCCGGGTCGAAGCCGGACGACTGTCGAAGCTGCCGTTCTTCCGGGGCATGCCGGCCGAGCAGCTCGACTCGATGTCCGATCTGTTCGTGACGGAGAAATACGAGAGCGGGCATCGCATCGTCCGAGAGAACGACCCGGGCGACAAGTTCTATATTATCGTTCGCGGCCGCGTCGCCGTCGAGAAGGGCGGCGTCCGCGTGGCGGTGCTCGAGGACGGCGATTACTTCGGCGAGATCGCGCTGCTGCGGGACATTCCGCGCACGGCCGACATCGTCGCGCTCGCGCCGACCGTGCTGCTGTCGCTGCGCCGGGAGGAGCTGCTCGAGCTGACCGCCGCGTACCCGTCCATTCGCGAGGCGCTGGAACGAACGTTAGAGGAGCGGATGAAATGACGGCATGGCGATTCATGTCCTGCGGGCAGGACGATGCGCTGTGGGACGAATATTTCCTGCTGCTGACGAAGCATTACGACGAGCTGACGCTGCCGTACGGGTTCCCGATCGCGTTCAGCTTTATCGGGAATCCGATCCTGCAAGGCGACGCGCTGCTCGCGCTAGACGCGAGCGGTCGTACGGTCGGCGCGATCGGGTTCGTTTTCCAAGAAAACGAGAATTTCGCACCGCTCGTCTGTCAAGCGGAAGCGGCGTACCTCCGGAAGGAAGCTCGCGGCGGCGCGACGCTGTACCGGCTGCTTCAAGCGTTCTCGGATGCCCTTGCCGAACAGGCGCCGGAAACCGAGATCATCCGGTTCTGGACGCCGGCCGACCGCGAGGATTTGCGCGAGCTGTTCGGCAAGCGCTGCCGGCACGTCAAGACGAGCGAGATGGACTGCGGCCGCATCGACCTGTTCGAGACCGACCCGTCGAGTTTAGCGGCGTATACGGCTAGAAGGAGAGGAGCGAAATAATCGTGGAACCGTTTCGTTCGCATATATGTATAACCGATTCGGATTTCGCGCGGTGCATGACGTTCCTCCTTACGACGAGGCGCACCGCCGATCCCGGACTGCGAACGGCGGACGCCTACGCGGCCATGCTGCGCGTGCTCAAGTACGGAGCGTTGCTCCGCTACGAAGACGAGCGGGGGGAGATCATCGGCATCGCCGGGTATACGCTGGGCACGCCGCACCAAGAATACGAGGATCGCGACGTCGCCTACGTGGAATATTGCTTGATGCCCCTGACCCGCCAACATACGATGTTTTTCCCGAAGGGCCTCGGCATCCTCGTTCGAACGATCCAGGAACGACACCCGGAGGCGGTCTGGATGTCGCTCGCCGCGGCGGAGCGGCATCGTCGAAACAATCGCTTATACGCGAAATTCGCTCGGCCGAGCGGGAGAATCGAGTACCCGGGGATCAACATGAACCTGTATACCGCCGCGTTGGAAGAAGTTCGCCGTTATGCGGAACGATTCGATTGACAGCGTTCTCCGACTCGAATAGTATGGAAACATCAGGGAGAAGGAGGGAACGATTGTGGCCATTAAACCGGTAACGTTCGACAAGAATTCGGGTAGCCGTATAATACTCGGCAGCAAGTCCGATCCGAAAAACATTACTTCGGACAACGACAAGCGCGCGTAATCGGGCTCGCGCCGCAAGCCGAATCTCCAATAAGATGCTCCTGACCTTCGAGGTCGTGGAGCATCTTTCTTTTTCCCGCCCCTCTTCGGCGATAAAAGCCCGCAGTCCCGCTCCTCTCGGAACGCGAGCCGCGGGCCTCCTCGGAATGTACCCTAGTAGAATAAGAACGGCAGCAAGAACAACAACGCGATCGACGCCCACGCCAGTCCGTAGCCGGGGTAGTAGCCGGGGTAGCCGTAGCCGAAACCCGGGGGGTTGTAACCCGGAGGATTGTAGAAGCCCCCCTTCGTGTTCGCTCGGGCGGCTTGGCGCTGCAGCTGCTTCTTGGCTTGGGGCGCCTTCGTGGACAACACGGCCGCGCCGGTACGTGCGCCGTCGAGCTCGATGCCGCTCGCGCTGACGCGGCTGATCGTGCCGACGACTTGCGTGCCGTCCTGCAGCACTGCGCAGACCGTCTTGCCGACGTAAGGACTGCACGAAGTAGGAGTGATGGGATGAATTTGTTTCATGGGATCTCCTCCTTTCCGCAGTACTCCCCTTATGTATATGGCCTCCGAGCGCGGATCGACAAGGTAGCCGCCCGCGACGGCGCGCAATTCCGCGAATGTCCTCGCGAGCGGCCGGGCCGGCGCGCATATGCTGAGGCAGGAAGGAGTCGGTTCGACATGGACTATCATGAGATGATCGCCGCGTTCGGCGCGGGCGCCGCTCACCCGGGCGGGTTCGGCGGCACGTTGGAGTTTCTCGCGGACGTCGGCGTCGCGCCGGGGACGCGGGTGCTGGAGGTCGGCTGCGGCACGGGGCGCACGGCCTGCGCGCTATCCGCCATGGGCTGCGAGGTGGTAGGCATGGACCGGAGCGAAGCGATGCTGGCGAAGGCTCGACGCCGGGCGGCGCTGGCAGAGGCTCGCGTGGACTTCGTCCAAGGGAACATTCTGGCGCTGCCGTTCGAGAGCGCATCGTTCGATGTCGTCGTCGCGGAATCGGTGACGGCGTTCGTGCCGGCCCCGTCGGAAGCGTATCGCGAGTACGCGCGGGTCCTCCGATCGGGCGGACGCGTCTGGGACAGAGAGCTCTATAAGCTCGAAGCCGACGATCCGGCGCTCGACGCGGAGATGCTTGCGTTGTACGGCTCTACGCCCCTGCCGACGAAGGCGGCCTGGCTCGCTTCGATGGAAGCCGCGGGGCTCTCGCAGGTGCGCTGCTGGACGCCCCGGAACGAGCGGCCGACCGCCGTCGGCAGCGCGGAGCAAGAGGCGGACCCGTTCCGGTTCATCGATCTCGAGTCGGCGCTCCGCCCCGAGCTGACGGCGTTCGCCGCTCGCAACGCCCGTTTCCTCGACGCGTATGGCAGCCGGCTGTCGTACGCTGTGTTCATCGGGGAGAAGCGAAGGCTATGAATCCGCTTTCGTCAAGCCTCTTCTGCGTAGCCAACAAGTGATTCCTCCTGGTCAGGAGTTCGCGGAAATCGGGATGCTGAGCTAAGTGCTTCACGCGGGCTCACGCGGTACCGAAGGTACAGGGCCCGATCCTCCCCCTGCGCCTGAGCTAAGGGAATCGCCTCGGAAAGCACTGTCGACCCGATCCTCCCCCCAGGCCCTAGCTATGGGCTGCCCGATGACCCGCGATTTATACTTCCTATACAAGACAAAGCCGACGCCGCGAGCGCCGGCTTCGAGCATTTCCAGTATAATGAGGACCGTCCTCCGTTGTCCTCCGTTAGTCGCAGGCCGCCGGGAACGAGATCGTGACCGTCGTGCCTCCCGCGTCCGATGCGATCCGGATGTCTCCCTGCATATACGCCAGCTGACCGTCCGCGTCCGTCTCCAGCCGGAAGACGAGATTCGGCAGCGACTTGAGCGGCTTGCCGCAGATCGTCCAGCCGTTCCTTCGCGAACGCTTCCTTCATCCGCAGGCGGTCATCCGTAATATCCCTCGCCACGGTTAGAATGCAGGGCACGTCGAAAATGTCCACCCGCTGCAGGTTCAACAGCGCGTAATGCGAATGCCCGCTTCGGTCGACGAAGACGGTCTCGAAAATGCGCACGACCCCCTCCTTCGACGCGGCGAGCGCCCCGAGCAGCCGCTCCGATCCGCGGGATCCGCCCACAACGAGACGCGCTTGCCGACCAATTCCTCCCTGCGGTACCCGAACAGCGCCAGGTAGGCTTCGTTCGCGTATAGGTATCCCCCTCCCTCGAACGTGGTGATGCAAACCATCTCGGAGCTGAGCGTAAAGAGGCGATGCATGATCGATTCGAATCAATCAGGATGCTGGGCAGAGCGAAACTGGTGTTCGAAGGAACGCAACAGGCTGGTGTGGTCCATAGTTCATCCCCCGCGGTATGACTGAAATCGATTGGCTTCCTAGAACGCGAATCGGTCCTCGGCATATAAATAGCGCGGCGTCTCCGATGGAGACGCCGCGCGCGTTACCGTTATCATCGATCCGAGCTTATTTGTATACATCTAGCCAATCGCGCAGCCGCTCGCGCATCTTCTCCCGCACCGACTTCGGCTCGAGAATTTCCGCGGACGGTCCGTACTGGAGAATCCAGCGGAGGAACTCCTTCTCGTTATTGACCGTCACCTCGAACGTCATGCTGCCGTCCTTGTGGTCCTTCATGCGCGGGTGAACGAACAGCTCCTCCTCCTTCACGTACCGGGCGATGTCGGCGCTGAACCGCACCTTGAACGTGATGTTCTTGTCGCCCTGCTCGATGGACCAGGTGTTCTTCAGATGCTTCTTAACGCTGAAGTCGCCCTTGTCGAACAGCTCGTCGGTCACCTCCACGTTCCGGAACCGGCTGATGCGGAACGTTCGAATGTCCCGCTTCAGATGGCAATAACCGATCAAATAGAAGCGCTGCTCCCGCGGCACGAGGTAATACGGATCGATCTTCCGCTCCGTCGTCTCGTCGCGGGACATCGTATGATAGACGGTGTCGATCGTCCGATGCTCGATAATGGCGCGAATGATCGGCTGCAGGAAGTTCGGACTCTCCTTGCGGTACGCCGGCGTGCCCATCTGAATAATGTCGGCGATATCCTCGATGAGGTGATGCCGCTTCGACTTCTCCTTGCGGTGCGTCGCCATCACCTTGTCGTAAGCGGTCTCGAAGCCATGCGGCAGCTTGTCCTTGTCGATGAGCGACGGCAGCATCGAGAACACGAGCGACTCCTGCTCGGTGAAGTTGAGCGGCGTCATCGCGAAGCGGCCCATGAAGCGGTAACCGGTGCCCTTCCCTTCGTTCGTGACCGGCGCGATCAGGTAGATCAGCTCCATGTCGCGGTAGATCGTTCGCACGTCGACTTCGCACTTGAAGGCGAGGTCGTTCGCGGAGATGCCCGGGTTCGCTTGGATCGCGGTCAAGATGTTAAAGATGCGGATCAGCTTGTCGCTCATGCAGCGCGCCTCCTAACCATTTTCTATACTTATAGAAAATGTATTCGACGCCGCCCTCCCCCCTCCTGCTCCGGAACCCGATTCGTGTAGCAGGGGTGCATCCGCTTGAAGTCTTCGACTAACTCGCAATCGAACCCTATCTCTCTCGGCTTGCAAATCGCCCGCATCGGGTACGCCGTCATGGCTCCAACACGATCTCCTTCCCCGTCCGAGTCGACTCCAGTATCGCTTCCGCGACCTCGATGCCGTGGATCGCGTCGGGGAAGGAGACGTACGCATCCCCTTCGCCGTTGCGAATGCAATCACTAAGGAAACCCAGCTGATCCCGTAGAGCGCCGTAAACATGACCGTTCGCCTTCCGATGGATATTAAATTCGGGAGTCGTTCTGCCCGCTTGGTTCCAAATTTGAAGACCGGAAAAGCTAGTTTCATACTGGGCGATGCCGTTAACGCCGATCACCTCGACGGAATCGGCCGTCTCGACGCCGGCTTCGTCCGGGGACATCCAGTTGCTCTGCAAGACGGCTGTAACCCCGTTTTCAAACTGGAGAACGCTCCATAACACTTCGGGAGAAGCCTTGTCCGAGAGATGTCGACTGTAGGCTCTTACGGATTTCACTCGACTTCCCGCATACCAGATCGCCATGTCCAAGTCGTGCACCATCAACAGAAAGACGGTATGCATACGATGAAACGTCGCGAAGAGCGACTTCGGCCGCGACCGCTTCAAGTACATGCTGACCGGTTGGCCGATCTTCCCGTTCTGGATAGAATTGTACACTTCCGCATATTTGGGGTCGAACCGTAAAATATGGCCCGGATATAGCTTTCGGTTATGCTCCTGCGCGACCCTCCACATTTCCTTCGCTTCGGCCAACTCCGTCGAGACGGGCTTTTCGACCAGCACATGCTTGCCGGCTCGCAGCGCCTTGAGGGTAGGCTGAAGATGATCCTTCTCGAAGGTGACTACGCTGACGAGATCGATATCGTCCCGTTCCAGCAATGCATCGATCGAAGTATACCGTCCGGGCACTCCGTACTCCTCCGCCAACCGGAGGCGGTCCGCGTTCGCGTCGCATACGGCCGCCACTTCCACCTGGGGCAACGAACGATAAGCTTCCAGATGGCACTGTCCCCAGGCACCAAGTCCGATGACGGCTGCTCTCACCTTCTTCATCGGAATGCGCCTTCCCCCGTCATCGCACATCACAACCCGATTCCTCCTCCAACGCGCTCGCGAACCGGTCGATATCCCCCGAATCGTTAAACAGATGGATCGATGCGCGGAGCCTTCCGTCGCCGCCCCATGCGTACACGCCGCGCTTGCTGAGCCCGTTCGCGATTCGTTCTCCATCCTCCGCGACGAAACTGACGTTCCCCGCCCTCTTCCGAGGATCCGCAGGGGTTATAACTTCGTAACCCAGCTCCGTAACCCGGTCGATCAGCTCTTGGCCGAGGGTCAGGATGTGACGTTCAATCCTCTCGATTCCGACCTCCAATAACAGATTTATCGAAAAGTTCATTGCGTACAAGGAGGGATAGCTTGGATATCCGGTTTCGAATCTTCTTGCATCGTCGAAGAACGTATACGATTCGAACCGGTTCGGTCCGAATATATCCGTGACGCTTCTCCACCCGATGGACTGCGGGTATAGATGCGCCGTGCGCGCCGGGTTCACCGCAAGAATGCCTAGTCCGTGAACGCCTAGCAGCCACTTGTACGAGCTGCATACGACGATATCCGCATCGTTCATGTCGACCTCGACGGCTCCGAGCGACTGGGTCGCATCGAGCAGGAGTAATGCGTTCGTGCGCGTAAGCTCGCGGTACAGAGAACGATAGTCGATTCGGGCGCCGCTCAAGTAGCTGACATGGCTGGCGACGACGAGCTTCGTTCGGCCGTCTACCTTCGCCAATACCTCCTCATTGGAGACGACCCAATTCCGATGCTCGACGACGCGAACCTCGATCCCTCGTTCCTTCAGCATTAGCCACGGGAGCACGCCGGACGGGAACTCCAGCGTATTGATGACGACGTTATCACCCGGGGCAAGCTTTATGGAATGGGCCAGCATGGATATCGCGTCGGAGGAATTCGCCATGAACGCAATCTGCTCCGGGCTTCCCCGAAGCAGGCGGGCGAGCCGATCCTTGCAGGACTGCTCAATCCGCGCGTTCTCCTCTCTGCCTTCGGGACCCATCGTACGATGTGTCAGATATTCGTTCATGGCGGCGATCGCGCCGTTAAGCGGCGGCGTCTCCGCTCCCGAATACAGCCAAGTGCACGAATCCAGCCCGGCGAAAGATTGCTTTTCTAATAAAGCGTCCATGTTGCATTCTCCTTCGAAAATCCGAGTAATTTACTGAGGTTTTGGGGAAGATCCAACGGCTTCGAAGCATTGCTGCGCCAGCTCCGCATGCCTCCACGCTTCCGGCAATAACGCCGCTGATTGCTTCGCGCCCGCGCCTGCCGCTGCCGACAACCCACACCCGTTCCGTCATATTCATACGCCCCACGGATCACGTCTGCGGAACGTACGCGACGCATTCGATCTCTATGCACATACCGGGAGGAAACTTCACGATTTCCACCGTGCTCCTGGCCGGCGGATCGTTCGGGAAGAAGCTGCGATACACCTCGTCGTACGTCTTGAAATGGCCCAGTTCGGTAATAAAGCTGGTCACCTTGACGACATGTCGAATGGAGCTGCCCCCTTCGTTCAATATATTCTCGATGTATTTCAGTACGATTCTGGTTTGCTCCGCAATATCGTCCGGCGAAAGAACCTCGCCTGTATCGATCTCGAACGGGCAAGTGCCGGAGACATAAATCATATCGCCGAGCTTGATCGCTTGCGAATAACCGCCGCTAGGCCTCGGCGCTTTGTTGGTACGGATCACTTCTTTTCTCATCGTCGATCATCCGCTCCGTTCGATTCATATTCATAAGGGAAGGTCGTCGCTACTTCTAAATAAAAGGACGCTGCTTGCTCTACCTCGCGGACCGGCACCCACTCATCTTTGGAATGCGCTTGGGCGATCGAGCCCGGTCCATATACGATACTGGGAATCCCCTTAAGCTGCTGCAGCTTGGAGGCGTCGCTGCCGTACGGAGCCCCGACCAAGTCCGGCTTGAGGCCAAGCCTCGCGGCGGCCGCCCGGGAACAACGAACGACCGCGGACTCGTGCGGCGTATCCAGCGCCCAATCCAGCAGCAGCTTCCTGATGGTGAACGTCACGCCCCGATCCCGCAACGCTTCGCCGAGCTCCCGTTCGAATTCGAGTAATACCCGGTCCGGCCGTTCCCCCGGTATAATCCGCCGATCGACTTCGATCTCGCATGCTTCCGGCACGATGTTGATCTGCGATCCGCCGCCGATCGTTCCCACCGCGATCGACGGGGAGCCGCATAACGGATGTTCGACCTTCCGCAGCGCCGGCTCTACCCGCTCTCGAATGTGGCGAATGACTTGCATCATCTGATAGATCGCATTGTCTCCTTCATGAGGGACGGAGCTGTGGGCCGCCTTCCCGTGCGTTCGCACCGCGAATCGCGCGCAGCCCTTGTGCGCGACGACGATGCCCATCTCCGTCGGTTCGCCGACGACCGCTCCGGCGAGCGGGAGATTCAGATCCAATAACGCCATGAGTCCGCGGTATTCATGTTCCTCGTCGACCGATGCGCAAAATACGAGATCCGAAGGGATCGTATCGCGCCGCTTCGCGCACTCCTCCATCATGTACAGCATGCCGGCCAACGTACTCTTCGTATCGCAAGCTCCCCTGCCGTACAATCTCCCGTCGACGATCCGGGGAACGAGCGGATCCGTCATCGAGCCGAGCGATACGGTATCCATATGCGCTTCGAATAAGAGCGTCTTGTCCGGCTTCCCGACCCGAAGCTCGACGATCAGGTTGTCGCGGCCCGGAAAGACGGATTGACGCGTCACTGTCAGTCCCGCCGCTCTGCAACGCTTCTCGATGTAGTTCGCGATCTCTCCTTCCCCTCGAGCCCCGTTCCCGTAGAACGGATTGACGCTTTGAATGGAAATTAAGTCCTCTAGAATGCGAACCGCGGGGTGCTTCTGTCCCGACGCGCTCATCGCGGAAGCCTCCGCCTCAAGGCCTCCTCCAACAGCGCGATCTTCCGCTCCAGCATCGTTACGCTCGACGGATACTTCCCGTCGACGCGCAACGCAATATCAAGCCACGGCGCTTTCTCATAGATGTGTCTGGCACGCCTTGCATTGTCCAACTCGGCGGCGGCGATCCGAAGCATCTCGGCGTTGTAATCTTTCCCTCCGGCCGGGTCCAGACGTTCCTTCTCCCGCAGGAACGAATACGTATGTTCCGTAGACAGGAATGTACGATGCAGGAACTCGACGACAATCGCCTCTTCTTGCAAAGCCGCTTGTACGACGGCGTCTTCGCTCGATAGTCGTCGTACGATCTCGTATGCGGCCGTCGAATGCTCCGTCGCCTTCCGCCGCTCGCGAATGACGAGATCGATCGCCTCTTCTTCCCGTTCCAAGCGGATGAAGCTGCGGAACATCCTCTCCGGCAGACGGTGCAGGATGACGGAGTGCTTTACTTCGTTCACCGTCGAAGAGAACGTCTCTTCGTTTTCCTGCAAATAGTAAAGCAACGCCTCGAATTCGCTATACGGGCTTCCTTCCTCCCCGAACAGGAGCGGCTGGGCCGGGCCGATAAATTCGGGTCCCGTGAAGTAGTCAGGGATGTACGGGAAATGCCCGACCGCCTCGCTCATCTTCTCCCATACCGTCAACATCGGACCGCTCAGCTTCCCGAAATCCCGTTCCGCCATCGTTCGGAGCACCTCGTCCACGCTCTTCTCCGGATACCAGGACGCCCACCAGCCGAGCTCCTCCGCTCTCGACCCCCACATGCCGAAAAACATCCACGATTGGAGCACTCCCCTCGGCTTCAAGGAAGCAACGCGCTTCCATTTTTCCCCCAACCTCTGCAAGGCCGGGACGTACGGGACATGGATCGCTTCAAGTCCAAGCGCCGTCTCCGTCTTCAGGAATAAATCCATTCCCCTGCGGCGCAGGATGTCGGCTTGTTGTATGGCGTTATCGGCCGGCCCTGTATAATCGACGCTATAATCCCAGATCAGCTTCTTATACCCGTCCTTCTGCATCCACTGATCCTTATCGATCGTCGTCAGCAAGGCGACATCCTCCTGCATGCCCTCGACCAATTCCAGTTGAGCAGGATCGCTAGACCATCGGAAGGCGCTGTACGGCCACGCCATAACCGGTACATGCGGGTCGATGCGGTGGACGGCATCCGCCGTCGCCTTCAACAGCCCGCTTACGACTTCTTCCGCTTTCCGGCGGCCGCACGCTTCGCAATTCGTCCCTTGCCTCGGCGGCAACTCGTGCAAGTCCGGACGCATATAACAATGGTAGAACGATTCCCCGCCGACGATGAGAATCAGTCCGCCCAGTTCCGGAACCTCCCGGAATAAATTCGCCATGACCTCGCCCTGGAAGGCAAGGCTCGCCGGGTCCGTAGAACACAGATTGTGGATACGCTTCGCGTCTTTCGACAATCCGACCGCGATCTTCGCGCCGCGGACGGAGGGAAGCCATTCGAATATGGGGTGATCCGACATCAACTTCGGGCTGACAGGTACGTAATATAGTTTAATCCCATACTTCGTCGCCCTCGCCGCCGCGTCCCGCAGCAAGGCGATATTCCGGTCATAGTCCGGATGATTCAATTCGGGAAACGACTCGCTCCTCACGTAACAAAGCCAATCTCCGTAGATCGTCATTCCGTTCGCGCCGTAATGCGTCAACAGGCGGAAGACATCGTTCGACAGGAATTCCTCGGACAGATCGGGAACCAAATAATTGGAGCCGAACGCGGCTTGGCTGATTTGCACCTTCCACGCCGGAGCGCGCTTCGTCCGTCCGTAAGGCACGCTCGCCGAAGGGCCGGAGGTCAGCTCTCTCTCCAGATCGACGATCCCCGCCCAAATTCCCTGCATTCCCCCGGCGGATATTATGACTCCCGACGCATCCGCGGACCGGGTGAAGGTGCCTTCGGGTTGTTCCGGATCGATCAGCAGCGTTATCGTTCTAGCGCCGTCGGGGCGGACGATCGCGCCGCGCCTCGTCAGGAAATCTTCGACGTCCTCGGCCGCCTCCTTCATCCCGGAAATCCGTTCGTCGATCCGCACGGACCACTCCCCCGTAATGAGCAATTCGTTCGCTGCGGCGGCAACGTCCTTCGCCTCAGAAGGCCGAACGAGTCGGTGCGGGTCTCTTCTCATACGATGAAGGGCATTGTTGTTCGTTTCCCTTAAGGTTTCGCGAATGATCAATGAGTTGTGCATCATGGCGAATCGCTTCCTCTCCGATGTCGTTATCTCTTAATAACCGACAGGCAACGCGAACAGTCGACCTTCGCCCGGCAGGAACGTAACGGTCAATTGGCCGGTAGAAGCCTGGTAGCTGAACCCTGAGTTCACTTCGTTCCCGGTCGTCTTCGACACTTCCGTTAAGGAAGCCGGTTTGTTCGAAGGATCGAATTGGAACGTATAGGTTTTGTTCGCGCTGTAATCCCGGTCGGTCAGCATGACGTATTTGCGTCCGTTCGTATGGGTAAAGAACCCTGCGATGATCGGCTGCGTTGCGTCCGACGGTTTCACGTAAAAGTCCGGCGAATATTGCTCGGGCATTCCCGTCGTGCCGTAGGGCCGGACCCCCGAATGGTACACGGCTGTGGAGGTCAAATCCTTCAAAGTGCGGCCCAAATTCTGCATCTCGGCGTTCAACGCTTGAATTTGCCAATACGCGTCTTGCAGCTGTCCCGTGAGGGATACCGGCGTTTCCGAGAAGCTTTCGTCGAAGTCGACTACGTATTCGGGCTGCCAGTAAGTAAACCAGTACATATTTTTCATGCCGTACGTAAGGTACGTGTAGACGTTATATCTTTTCATGCTCGGCGTGGAACTTCGGAACTTAACCCCTCCCGCGCCGTTCACGATGGTCGCGCTTTGCAGGAACGCCCCATAGATGACATCGTGATCCAACCCGCGTTCGCGAATGAGTTCGGCGTTCTGGAAGTACGTCGGGTCGTCGTATCCGCCTCGGAACGGATAGTTATCGAACTGAAGCTCGTCGGCGCCGCTGATGTCCAAGAAGTCGTCCACATAGTCTTCGTATTGGCTCCCAAATACGGCTCTGAACCGATAATCCGCCGCTTGCTGCACGCGGATCGTATCCAACAGCATGTACGTTCCCGACCGCTTGACGACTTTGATCGTGTGCGTCCCGTCCGACAGCCCGGTTTTACTAAATACCGTCTGTTGGGATTTTCTCGAGGGACTGTACGTGCTTACCGTTTGCTGAAGCGTATTATCGATGTAAATATCGACGTCCCCTTGATCGGAGCTCGTCTCCGTGACGTAATCCACGCCAGTACCCGTGAACGTATAGGAGAAGGAATCGTTGTTAACGGTCGTATAATGCACATCGTCGCTGAAATCGCCATACCCCCGGTTCGAGCTCACTCCCCACCCGCCTCCGGAATAAGTAATTGCCGCATCGCCGTCGTTCACGGTTTTATACCCGGTTCCGCCGGCGTACGTATTTCCGGTCGACTTCGCGACCCAGCCGAGGTTCGCGGGACTGGTCCCCGTAATTTCGTAATAATACGTCTTATTCGGCTCCAGCTTCGCGTACAAGAAGAAGCGCGGATGATCCCCGTTGTTCGTACCGGTGATCGGGCCCGTATATTCGATCATGCGTTTCTTCTCCGGGCTGTCCCATAAAGTTAACGTAATCGGCTGGCCCGCGGTCCATTGCGACGCGTCGATGTTCGGCTCGATGTAATACAGCCTTCGGTTCACATCCGCCGGCGTCGTGAAGGTTTGGCCAAGACCGTAGGTTCGGGATACATAATCTCCGTCCCCGGTTCCGTCCGATACGATCGGAGGCGTACTGTCCCGGTTCTTATACAATCGGAAGAAGAAGTCATTGCCTTGGACGACGCCGTTCTCATAAGCGGCGCCGTCCGAATACACATTGTCTCCCCCGGAGTTCACGACCCAGCCGACGGATTGATCTCCCCCGCCTCAGTGCGTGAGCTCCATATAATAGACCGTGCCGGGTATGACCGGAACTTGAAAACGGAAGTAGGGATAAGAGTGATATGCATCCGATGCGCTGGAAACCCCGGAACCCGCTAAGCTGCTCTGGGCAAGCAGCGTTGTCTTCGACGGACTATTCCACAATCGAAGCGTCAACGTCTCGCTGCTCGACCATTGATTTTGATCGATGTACATATCGATGCCGTCCAAGAACGTCATTCCCGCAGGGATTTTAAACGTCTGCCCTAAGGATTGAGTTAACGTCACATGAGTGCCATCCCCCTGAGCGCCGGAATTCGACAGCGCCAACTTCCCGGGGCGAGGTCGCATCCCGTCGCCGGCGAAGGCCGGATTTAAGTTGACGTAGAAGTCCAACTGAGGCGCGAACGCCTTCGCCCATCGGTACGTATTCGCGATCCCCTCGATATTCCATCCGACCGGTTCGTCCCTTAAGGTCATTCCGGCGACTTTCGCATTGTTTTTATAAGGGAGGATGCTGTTCTCTAAAGCGGCTTTATCGCTTGCCGTGTAACTGTATTTCCCATAGACGCTGCTATCCGTCGCGAGCAGATCCACGCCATTGGCGAAGCTATTATCGATTCCCGTCTGATTATCGGCGTAATTGTAAGTGCGCGGACTTCCGTTCAACAAGGAATTCTCGATAAACATGACCCGATCGATATGCGCTGCCGCAATATTCGCCCAGTTCGATGCAGTGTTGTAATCCGTCGGCTTCTGCGGCGGTTGTTCGAAGGCTCCGACATGGAATGCGCCGGTGCCGGAGGCGGAGACGGACAAGCTTCCGAACGGAAGCATCGCGGCTATGGTTAAGATCGCTCCTCGGAATGCGATTCTCCGACCGTTCTTCTCTTTCATGCAAGATACATCTCCTTCGGTTCGAGTTTTCATGTTCCCGACGCAACGACATCGTTGCCGAAATTATCCCTTCACGCTGCCGAGCACGATCCCCTTCACGAAGAATCGTTGCAGGAACGGATAGACGATCAAGATCGGCAGCGCGCCTAAGAAGATTTGCGCGGACTTGGTCGTACGTTCCGAAATTTCTCTGAGGTCGTTCATCGAGGTGCTCGATACCTTCGTCATATCGATGCCGGTGAGGATCGTCTGCAAGTAGGTCGACAGCGGATAATGGTCCGGCGATCTCATGAGGATCAAGCCGTCGAACCAAGCGTTCCAATGGCCGACGACCGTAAACAGCCCGATCGTCGCTAATGCCGGCATCGACAGCGGCACGTATATCCGCCACAGCGTCGTCCAGTGGCTCGCGCCGTCGATCGAAGCGGATTCCTCCAGCTCCTTCGGCAGCCCCCGGAAGAAGTTGAGCAGAAGTATGACATTGAATACGGGGACAGCCCCCGGCAAGACGAGCGCCCAGATCGTATCCATAATGCCGGTCCACTTAATCGTCATATACCAAGGGATCAAGCCGCCGCTGAAGAGGATCGTAAATACGAAGATCCACGCATATACTGTGCGAAATCGGAACGCCTGCACCTCTTTGGATAACGGGTAAGCGACCAACACCGTGAGCAGCATGTTTACGACCGTACCGAGCAGCACCCGCTGCGCCGTAACGCCGACGCTGTTGATGAAATCCGGCTTCTGCAAGATAAATTCATAGGAGTTCGTGGTGAAACCGACAGGCCAAAGCTTGACCATCCCTGCGCCGGCCGCATTGCTGTTGCTGAACGAGACCGCTAAGACATGAATGAGCGGCAGCACGCACACGACGGCAAGCGCGAGGAGAAAGATCGTATTGAACACCGTAAACACACGGTATCCCGGCGTCATTCGGTTCATGGCGGCGCCCCCTCTCTAAAATATTCGGTAGCTGGCCAAGCGATAGGCCAAGTAATAGGAAAGCGAGATCATCAGGAACGACACGACGGATTTAAACAATCCGATGGCCGTCGCCACGCTATACTGCGCTTGTTCGATCCCGACTCGGAAGACGAGCGTGTCGATAATGTCTCCGCTTTCGTATACGATCGGGCTATACAAATTGAATACTTGATCGAATCCCGCATTCAACACATTCCCTAGGCTTAACGTTGCGAGCAAAATAATGATCGGCATCATACCGGGAACCGTAACGTATATCGTCTGCTTCCAGCGATTCGCCCCGTCGATGACGGCCGCTTCGTAAAGCGCCGGATTAATGCTAGTCAAAGCGGCTAAATAGACGATCGTGTTGAAGCCGAATTCCTTCCACACATCGGATAGGATCAAGGTCGCCGGAAACCAACGATTATCCCCTAGAAAATAGATCGGCTCGATGCCGAAGAGTCCCAGAAACTGATTCACGATGCCGTGCGAAGGGGACAATATATCGAGCAGAATGCCGCCAAGAATAATCCAAGACAAAAAGTGAGGCAAATATATGAGCGTCTGCACGCTGCGCTTCAGCCAATTTTTGGCCACTTCGTTCAGCAGCAACGCAACGACGATCGGCACAAGCTGTCCGACGACGATTTTGAGGCACGCGATATAAATCGTATTCCACAACACTCGAACGGAATTCGGCATATCCCAAATATAAGTAAAATGACTGAGGCCGACCCAAGGGTTGTCGAAATACGGCCTTGCCGGAAGAAACTTCTGAAATGCCATGGTTAACCCGAAGAACGGGAAATAACAATAAATCAGAACGAGGATGAGTCCCGGCCAAATCATCAGGTGCAGAGGGATTTCCTTCTTTATGCGTCTCGATTGCATCTGCTCTACACATCCTTTTTACAGAAAAAGGGGGAAGCGTCGACATTCCCCCTTCCCCCTCTTTGCATTGTTTCTCTTCGCGACATCACTGCATCGCGTACCAATCGTTCACTTCTTGCGTCATCTGTTCGCCGCCGAGCTTCTTCCAGTTTTCGACATACGTATCGAACTCGTCGATCGGCGCCGCCCCCATAATAATCTTCGTGAACGTCTCCTTCGTAAGCGAATCCAGCGTACTGCCCTTCTCCGCCATCGTCGGTGTCGGGGAGCCGTAAAAAGCGTTCCGCAGGAACATATCGTCCGCCACGTACTTCTCGATGACGGAGAACGATCCGCCCGGGCCGAACACCTTGTGGGAGCCCCAACCTTTAATGTCCCCCTCCAGGAATGCTACGACCGGCTTGTAATCCGCGATATAGTTCGCCTTCACTTTCGAATCGTCCTTCGTCTCAAGCGCCTGTTTAATCGCTTTATACTTATCCATGTTGTAGGTAAACGGAGCGCCTTGGATGATCGCGTGCTTGAACGTTTCGATTCCGTCCGGCGTCGCCCAATACTTCTCCGGTTCGACGACCGTATCGAAGCCGATGTCATAGTAGAGATTCAGCATTTTGATCGCTGCTTCGGGATGCTCGGCGTCCTTCTTCACGACGTAATAATTCCCGACGTTGAAAGGAATTTGCGCTTTCAGCGGTTTGTCGTCGGCGGACACGATCGGATACGGCTGCCATTCCATGTCCGGGTCTAGCTCCTTACCGCCCTGACCCGGCCAGAGCGGAGTCCACATCGCCCCGAAATACATGCCGACCTTGCCGCTCGTTACCGCTTCCGCCGCCTTCGTGCCGTCCTGCGTTCCGAATTCCTTATCGATTTCCTTGTCGGCGTACATTCTCTGCAGCTCTGCCAGCGCCGTCTTCATTTCCGGTTGGATGGTGCTGTACACTAGCTTGCCGGAATCGTCCTTAAGCCACGTATTGAAATATGCGTGATACCCGTTCAAGAAGCCTTCGAAGCCCGGGAACCCGCCGTTCAAGTCTTTCGACAAGGACAGGCCGACCGTATCCGCTTGACCGTTGCCGTCCGGATCTTGATTCGTGAATGCATCGGATATGGCCAACACGTCGGCCATCGTCTTCGGCTCCGGCAAATTCAACTTCTTCATCCAATCCGAGCGAACGAACAGGATCGGAACTTCGTCGATGTCCGAACCGATGCGCGGGATCGCCATCAGCTTGCCGTCGAAAGTAGCCGACTTCAACGAAAGGCCGCCGTCCCCGTTCAACGTCGTCTTCACATAATCCGACGCATACTGTTCATACACTTCGGTGAGGTCGGCGATTTGCCCCGCTTCGACAAGCTGATTCAATTGGTTCGCGTTCACGGTGACGATATCCGCCAAGTCGTTGCTTGCGATCGATACATTCAACTTTTGGTTGTACTGGTCCCCCGGTCCCTGGAACGTCCAGGCGAACTTGATTTTAATTCTAAGTCGTTCTTCATACGCTCGCGTCCATTCGTTATTTTCCGCGTCATCGCCTTCCACGAACTTGGTGTTCTCGTCGTAGCCGCGAATGACGCTGACCTCGATGGGCGGATCGTATTTGTCTAACGGACCGGACCCGGGCGAATCGTTGCCCGAAGCGGCCGGTTCCGATGACGCGGCCGGCGGGTTTGCCGGCGCGTCCGGCTCCTTGGCGCCGCTCCCGCCGCCGTTACATGCCGCAAGCATTGTGGTAAGCGCTATCATGGCAGATAGAGCCAATGGCGTCGAGCTTAGCTTCTTCATTCGATATTTCCCCCTACGGTTGATGGTTGGAAGAAGGACTTCCTACCTCAAATTATAGAATGAAGCCGATTCTCATCCTATTAGACGATCTCTACTTGCATTGACTTATTTTGACTACATTATTTACGCGTACTGTCTCGGTACTCTTGCGGCGTCATATCCACAGCCTTCTTAAAGAATCGGTTGAAATACGCCGGCGATTCAAAGCCGACTCGCGACGCAATCTCCTGCACCTTGTCGTTCGTCTCCTTCAACTGCCGTTTAGCCTCCAGCAATCGAGCGGACATAATCGTGTCGGATAAGCCGTCCCCCGTCAGCTTCTTGTATAATCTGGATAAGTAGGTAGGGTTCAGCGAAACGACCTCCCCGATCCGAGTCAAGGATAAATCCCCCGACAGATTGTCTTCAATATACGACTTGATGCGTTGGATCAGCATTCTTCCGTGCTGATCGTCCAGACGCTCTCTCGCCCGGAAGATCGACTCGCCGATTTCGGCGAAGCGCGCGATCGTCTCCTCCCAGCTTGCGTTGAATGGCTGCGCGAGCAACACTTCCAGCGACGTGCTTTCCAACGAAGTCATCAATATGCCTTCGTTCGATAACGCCGTCATCGTCATAGATAAGAGCTGATAGAACGCTGTCAGCCGCAATTCCGGCTCGTGCAAGAGCGCTTCATCGCTCATCAACTCGGAGAGCGCTTGCCGATACTCGAGCTCTTGTCCGCTTTCGAGATGCTGTTCAAGACGAACGATTTTCTTCTGGATTTTCTTCAGCTGCGCCTCGATGACCGGCACGGCGGAAGCCGCAGGAATTCCGCGATCGTCGATGAGCAGCAGCTCCTTCCCCGGGCCGAAGCTCCTTCGCAGCGCCCGCTGCAGCCGCTCGAACCCATCCGGGATGTCGGTCCAATCGCGAAATTCGCCGGCGATCGCCAACGACAGCTTCACCTTCAGCAAGGAATGACAGGTCTGCTGGATCTGCTCCGCCGTCCCTGTCGCGAAACGAACCGCTCGCCGTAAGCCTTCTTCTATCTCTACGTCTGGGTCGTATTGTGCAAGCTGCAGTAGCCAAGCGATCTTCCCCTTCTCATACGTGACCGAATGCAGCTTCAGCCCGGGCGCGAAGTATTCTTCCGCGATGTTTTGCACCGCGTACAGCAGCAGCATTTTATCCGACGCGTTCGGACTCGGCCATTCGTCGATCTTACCGGCCGCCAGCAATATCGGCGCATCCGTGCGTAGATCGATGTCCATCTCGTCCAATTGCTGTTGGATCTTGCTGTTGGACTGCATGTCGCCGTGGAGCACGTCATGAAGGAAATCGTTCTGCAGGATCGGGAGCGCCGCCTGAAGCTGCGTCCGCGCCTTCGCCAGTTGATCGTCCATCTCCATCTCCCGATCCAACTCGTCCACCGCTTTCCGCACGGCGGCGAAGGTCGCTTGATCCCCTTCGGTCTTTAAAATATAATCGACCGCGCGGTGGTGGATCGCTTCCTTCACTTAGGCAAACTCGGTATGCCCGGTAAGAAAGATCACCTTGCAGCGAGGCCATTGCTTGACGATGATCTGCTGCAGTTCCAAGCCGTCCATCCCCGGCATGTTAATGTCGGTCAGCACGATGTCGATGGCCGTCCGTTCGAGCCAATCGATCGCTTCCTCCGCGGATTCTGCCTTATATACCTCCAGATCCAACTCCGTCGCTTCCTTCATCATGCCCGCCAAACCGTTCACAATGAACGGCTCGTCGTCTACGATCAAGATCCGTCGCATACCCTCACCCCTCATCGTCGGCAGTTCCCGAGAACGGAATTTTCATATCGACCTTCAGCCCGCCATATCGGCTTTGGGACACCTCTATGCCGTACCCCGCTCCGAATTTCAATAGCAGACGGAGATGGACGTTCAGAAGCCCCGTCTTTTCTTCGACTCCATCCGAGGCCGAATCAAGCTTAGCCCGTATTGCCTGCAACTCCTCTTCGCGCAACGCTTCTCCGTTGTCCTCGACGGAGACGACGACCGCTCCGCTCGAAGATCCCGAGACGGACATCGATACGATTCCGTTGCGCGCCATGGAACGAAGACCGTGTTGGTAAGCATTTTCAATAATGGGTTGAAGAATGAGCCTAGGAATCTTAATAGAGCCGTATCGTTCCAATCCGGTCTCGTCGATCCTCGCTTCGATCCTCCTGTGGAACCGCATCTGTTGAATTTCCACGTAGGCGATCGTGTGCTTCCACTCTTCCTCCAGCGTCGCTTCGTTCGAAGAGTTGCGCGTAATATAGACGAAGTAATCGCCCAAGTACTTCGTCGCTTTCTCCACGTTTTCCAAGTCGTGAGCGCTCGCCATCCGGTGCACCATGTAGTACGTGTTATATAGGAAATGCGGATTGATCTGCGACTGAAGCTGCTTCAACTCGGATTGCTGCGCCATAATGCGCGACTCGTACACCTCTTGAATCGAATATTGCAGTCTTCTGACCATGGAATTGAATTGACCGTATAAATATTGAAATTCATCGTAGTTCGGGTGTTGAATCGTAACTGTGAGATCCCCTTTCTCCACGGTACGGAACGCCCGCACCATATTACGAAGAGGCGCATGGATAAGGTGGAAAATCCAGTAAGAGAAGGCGAACACCACGGCCCCCGATAAGCCCGACAAAATCCAGAACCAGGTGCGGTACTTATCCAGCGGGCCTAAGACTTGTTTTTCGGGCAGATAGAGGACTAAGTCCATATTTAGTAGCTGCGAACGTTGGAAGGTAACGAAATACGGCACTCGTTCGATCTCGATCCTCCCTTGACCGAACCTCTGATCCGTCGGTTGCCTTTTCACGAAAGCCTTGACGCTCTCCATCGCGCCGTCGTTCGGATCGCTACCGAGCGTCCATTCTTGATTTTCATTGAAGAGGAGCGAGCCTTCTCGCCCCGCGTTGACCATCTGACGCAAGAACGCCTGCAGGCCGCGGTGATCGATCTCCGATTGCAGAATGTACGAGGGGGGCTTCGCGGAATAGGATGGATCCGGGTAAATGGAATTAACCAACAGCTTGCCTTGCCAATACACGACGGGGGACACCTGATTTCGGTTGAGCTCCTGCAGCTGCGACACTTCCTGCTCGGTCATCGCCGCCTCGTCGGTCAGGGACAGCAACGTTTTCCCGATCGCCGGGATGTACGCTTTGGACTCGGACAGATATAAATTCGAGTTTTTCATCACCCATAATTTATTCTGTACCCGCTTCTGCATCATCATCACTTCGTAGTAAGGCAGAATCGACGAGATCATGCTTAATTTGTTTATGTCTTCATCCTGGACATATTGGCGATGCAGCCGGATAATCCGCCCCATCTCTGCCTCTAGAGACCCCATGTTATACGACACGCGCGAGTCCATCGAGGATAAGATCTCCTCTCGAACACTCTCCGCGCCCATCCGGTTCATCTGCATACTGACCGCGAACAAGGGCACGATCGCGACGAGGAACGTAACGGTCAACTTGGGGTAGATCGTCAACTTACGCAACATCGTATGTATTTTCATGGAACCCTCTCCCCTAGTATCTAAGGAAAATAAGCGAAGCAGTTCGTTCCCATAGTTCGGCGCCAATGGGGCAATCCCTTTGTTCCTGTCTTCGTTCAACGCAAACCCCTTAGTCCCGATTGACCATATGTTCGTTCGAAGTAGACATCGTCATGTCTCAAATTATAGATTGCGCCCGGAATGCGTCCTATTGGACGATATCAACTCGGATTGACTTTTCATGACTAAATAACTTCCGTGAAGTGTCGTCAACCAAGGTACATATCATCCCGACGATGAAATGCACTTTTTAATAAAATAACTGCACCGCCACATTGTTAGTCGATGTCTAACATTGGGGTGCAGCTATGTATTCGACGTCGGGACCGCCTAATGGCGGACCAATGTAATTTTGGGTACTCCGACCTCGCCTCCGAATCCTACATCGCCCGACCGCGCGACGACGCGGACGCCCGGCGCCGCTGCACCCACCACCAAGCCGCGGCTTCCGCCGCGATCCAGCCGACCGCGAGAATCGCGACCAACCAGCCGCGCTCGAGGTGCGGGAACGCGTAGCCGTACAGCAGCATCGCGACGACGACGAACAGCCCCCGCACGAACTTCGCGATTCGCCGCCCTTCCGCCTTATACGTTCGTGCCACCGTCATTTCCCCCCTTCCTTTCCGAAAATGAACCCCGCCGATCGATCGCGCCGCGGGGCAGGTCCCGCCCACCGCTTACGAATTCGGCGCCATTCGATGCAGCTGGTCGTTCTCGTACACATGCGTCCCCGGCGAGAACATCTGCGCGACGCGCACCATGACGGCCGCGACGTCCCGCGCCTCGATCGGGCGGTATTTCAGCAGCGTCCCCTTGAACAGGAAGCCGAGCGGACGCGCCAGCAGCGTGCCGGCCCGCTCGCCGAAGCGAAACTCTTGCCGATCCCCGAGCAGCAGCGACGGCCGGACGATCGACGTCATCGGCAGCTGCAGCGCGCGAATCGCTTCCTCCGTCTCGCCCTTCACGCGGCTGTAGAAAATCTTCGATGCCGCATCCGCCCCCATCGACGAGACGAGCACGTACCGCCGCGCGCCGGCCGCCTTCGCGAACCCCGCCGCCGCGACGGGGTAGTCGAAGTCGACCTCGCGGAACCGCGCTTGCGAGCCTGCCTGCCGGATCGTCGTCCCGAGCGCGCAAAATATGTCCTCGGCGCCCTCGAACGCCGCGCCGGACATCGCCGCGAAGTCGGCGAGCACGACCTGCCGCAGCTTCGGACGCTCCGGCAGCGGCCGCCGCACGATCGCCGTCACCTCGGCGTACGCCGGCGACGCGAGCAGCTTGTCCAGCAGCCGCGCGCCGACGAGTCCCGTCGCGCCGAGCAGCACCGCCTTCTTCAATGGATCCGGTCGTTCCATCGGCGTCTCCCCCTTCGTTCCACGATTGTACCCACAGTATACCTTATTCCCGCCCGGGTCCGCGATCCCCGAACAAGCGAAGAGGCCGACGTTCGCCGGCCCCTTCCCTCGACTTACTTATGCAGTTCTTCGTACGGCACCGGGAGCTCCTTGCCCTCGGCCGCCGACTTCTCCGTCGTCTCGATGACGGCGATGTTGCGCAGCGACTGCTCCGGCGTCACGACGAGCGGCGCGCCGCGGTATAAGTGATCCGCGACGTTCGCATAGTATTTCTCCCCAGCGCTCTTCTGCGTCGGGACCTTCGTCTCGACCTTCACGCCGGAGAGATCGGTGTACAGCGTAATTTCCCCGTCGAAAATGTTCGCATCCACAATGCCGCCCTTCGTCCCGAGCAGCCGGACATGCGGCTTGCCCGCATGCGCGATGCTGGAAATTTGGACGTTGACGGTCGCGCCGCTCTCCATGTAAATGGTGCTGTCGACATGGTCCTCGTTCGTATATTCGTGCCACACGAGATTCTGCACGACGCCGCGCACCGAGCGGATGCCGCCCGGCACGACGCCGAGCGCGTAGTCGATCAAGTGCGCGCCCCAGTCGTAGAGCGCTCCGCCGGAGATCGACTTCACGGAGCGCCACCAGTCGTTCGGCTTGCCGTACCCGCCGAACGCCATCTCGATGTGGAACACGTCGCCGATGATGCCCTTCGCGATGAGGTCCTTCAGCGTAAGATACCAGCCGTCCCAGCGGCGATTATGGTACACCGACAGCATCTTGCCCTTCTCGCGCGCGAGCATCGTCATCTTGTAGCCGTCCTCGGCCCGAATGCACATCGGCTTCTCCAGGATGCAATGCTTCCCGGATTCCAGAATGCGAAGCCCGAGCTCCGCATGCGTATTATGAGGCGTAATGACCGTGATCAGGTCGATATCGCCGCGAGCGAGCAGCTCGTCGGGATTCGTGTACGCATCGATGTCCGGGAAGTCCGCCTTCGCCTGCGCGGCCCGCCCCGCGTCCAGATCGCACGCCGCCGCGAACGCGATCCCGTTCGCGATCATTTGCTCCGCATGCTGCTTGCCCATGTTGAACGCGCCGCCGTAACCGATGACGGCTCCTCGAAGTTGCGTTGTCATAAGGAATTATCCACGCTCCGTTTTCCGTTAACGTTGTAGGAATGCCCCATCCCTACTACTGTACCAAAAACGCCGCCCCCCGCGCCATGCACGCGTTGGACGCGACTTGTACAATCTGGCTGACAACTATCATAGGCGCGCGCATATACTGGTGGGGAGGATGAACGAGGAGGCGGTCGCGGTGCGTACGAACAAGTGGAGAATGTGGAATACGGCGGCGTTGTTGGCGGTGCTGCTCGTGAATGGGCTGGCGAACGCCGTGCCGATCGGGGGCCGCACGACCGGAGAGGTGTCGGCGCTGTATCCCGTATTGGCGACGCCGGCTTCGTATGCGTTTACCGTTTGGGGCTTGATTTATGCGCTGTTAGCCTGCTTCGTCCTCCTTCAATGGCGGCCGGGCTGGCGGGAGCTGTCCGTCTTCCGGCGCATCGGGCCGTGGTTCGTCGTCAGCTGCGTATTACATATCGCCTGGGTGCTATGCTGGCACTACTTGTATATCCGATCGTCCGTCTTCCTCCTCTTCGCATTGCTCGTATCGCTCGCCGCGATCTACCTCGCGACGCGGCGCGTCGAGGGCTCGCCTCGCGACGACGCGGGGCTCGCGGCCAAGCTGTTCGTGCAGCTTCCCTTCAGCCTCTATGCGGCATGGATCATGGTCGCCTCCGGCGTCAACGCGCTCGTCGGACTCAAGGCGTCCGGCGGGAACGCCTGGGGCATGGAGGCGTATTGGACGGTACTGCTGTTGATTCTCGCAAGCGGGACCGCTTGCGCCGTATTCCGCTATTTTCGCGATACCGCCTTCGTCTTGACGGTCGTCTGGGCGTTCGTCGCGATCGGCGTTAAGCAGCTCGAGGCCGCGCCGCCGATCGCCTGGATCGCGTGGCTGCTGGCGGCGGCGCTCTCGCTCGTCGCGCTGCGTATTTTGCCGGTCTCCCGGCGACGGCGGTAATTCGCCGCCGCGTCCGGCGCGGGAGTAGGAAAAAGGACAGCTTCGCCCTTTCGCATCGATGGCGGCTGTCCTTTTTCGTTATCGTTCTATTCGTTATGGTTGAATCGCCTTCCAGAGGTCGCCGTCTTTGCGAATGACGCCGTCGAGCGCGCTATAGGGCAAGGCATATTCTAGGAACCCGTCGGCATACGACGAGTATTGATATGGCTTGAAGTACACCACGATCGAGTCGTCCTGGAGGTACATCCCGTCATTGTCCGCGACGCTCTCGAACCAACCGTAGGAAGTAAGGATCTCCTCCGCGTCTTGCTCGAGAATCATGGCGTTGACGACATCGTAATACGTCCCGTCCTTCGTGAACAAGTCCGACAGCTGGTACGTCGCTCCCGTGTCCAAGTTCGCGATGAGGGAGATCATATCCGGCATCCCGTGCGCTCCCCCGGTATACATATAATTGTAAAACACCACGTTCAAGATGTTGTCGCGATGGAATTTCACTTCGTAATCGGAGCTGAACATATAGGATTCCCCATAGGTCTCCAACTCCGCAAGATAGGACTCGCTAATATGCGGAATGGACAACTCCTTGAACGTCTCGTTCAGCTCCTTCTCGATCCCCGGATTGCTCAAGCCGCTGATCGCCGGATACGCGATGAGTTCCTCCGGGTCGACCGTCTCGATCGTATACCGCGTCAGCCGGATCCCGGACCCGAGATCGACGCTTTCCCCCTTCGCCGCTTCGGGACGCGTCATATTCGGTTCGGTATCCATAAACTCCGCCAGCAGGGCATATTCGTACGGCATCAACGATTCGAACGTCTCGCCGTTCGCCTGCACGTATCGCCCGAACGATTCGGTCAGCTCGCTCATGAATTTCGCCGAGTCCGCGTCCGTCATGTTCGCCAGATCGATCGAATTGCCCGCGTCGACGACCGGCAGGTCGAACGAGGCGTTCGGGGACGTTTCGTTCCGCAGCTTGAACGAGAGGCCGCGCATGCCGCCGTTGTCGGACAGCTCGTCCAAGTCCAACGAAATATCGTATTCGGTTGCGCTGCCTTCCGTCGATTCGCCTTGCTTATAAGCGACTGTGCCGCCCAGCACTTCCTTCGTTCCCGCCGCGTCGACGGCGAGCTCGAATCGATATTCGCCTCGATCGCCTTCGTCGATGGTATAGTCGGCGGACAAGCGCACGGACTCTTCTTCCCCGTCGAAATCCGTGTCCATCGTTACCGTGACTTCCCCGAGTCGCCGCCCTTCTTCGACCTCGCTCCGATTCGCGAAGGCCAGCTCCGCCTCCTCGCCGTCGGCTTCGGCTCGGATCGCGAAGGAGAAGCCGGCGCCCGGAATTTGACCGTCCCAGCTCCGCGTCACTACCTCGGCGCGATGCCGGGCGTCGTCTCCGTCCGTCCACTCCGCCGTCCATGTCCGGGAGAGGATGATTCCCTTGCTGTCGATTTCGACGACCAGCCGAGCGTCCTCGTCCAACTGGACGTCCCGAATCGTATCCTCGAACTCGTCGATCGCGTCCTTCCACTCGCGCTTGAACGCTTTCTCGTCGACCTTCTCGATCTCGTAGCCGGCGTCCAGCAGCAGCGCGCTCAATCGGTCATAGCGGCTGTAGAGCAGATCTTGCAGCGGCTCGTCTTCCCCCAATTTGTTCGCGACGGCCGTTAGGAAGCCCTTGTACTGCTCGTCCGTGAACGTAATCGTAATTTGGCGCGTACCGACCTCGTCCCCGCCCTCTTGGAAGACGCTGTCCTTGTTCATAACGAACTGCTCCGACTTCAACTGTTCGTAGACGAGCTTCCCGTACGCCGTAACGATCGGCTTGTACTCCGATTCCTCCATGCGGACGGCATTCAGGATGTCGTCGTACGTTATGTTTTTTTTCGGCAAGCCGTCCAAGTATTCGCGCCCGACCGCCGACTCCTCGGACTGTTCCAGATCGAGAATCCAGTATTTGTCGTGGAAATCCGGCAGCAAGAAGCCGAGCCGATTCTCGTCCATGAACATGTCCAACGTCAGCAGATCCTTCTCTTGCTGGGCGAGGCGGACTTGGGCAAGCGCCTGCTCCGAGTCCGCATCGTAATGCGTCTCGACCCGCAGCTTGGCGCCTTCGACGAAGCTCAACACCTTCTTCTGCTCCTCGTCCAGCCCGTCGACCTCCAGCGCCAGCTCCGAAATCTCGACGGCCGAACGGCCGGAACCGTCCTCGCCCGCCTGCATCAGGTCCTTGAATCGTTCGGCGGCATCCGCGTCAACCGCTTGCTTCAAGGTTTCGAGCTCCGCTTGCAAATAAATCGTCTTCGGGTCTTTAAACCAATCGAACATCGCATATCCGACGTACGCCCCGCCCGCCAATACGAACAGCGCGACGCTCGCCGCGATCGCCGCGATCGTCTTCTTACCGAGTTTCCTTGTCGACATGAAACCTTCTCCCTTAATACAATTAATCTTTCCAAGACATCAATTCTATACCATATCCTGCTTTTCTACCAGAATCATCCTACTTTTTTACTAGAAAAGGTGAGGAATATTCGAGCGCTCCAAAAAAAAAACGCCCGGACCGCGTCCGGACGATTCCCTTCCCGCTTTATTTCGCGACCGCGCCGCGCAGCGCCGCCGTCATGGCGACGAGCTGATCGAGCGCGCGCTCGACCCTGGCGCGCATGCCGTCGTCGGCCGGCGCGCCGTCGGCGCCGAACCATTGGCGGCCGCCGATCGACACCCATTCCGGGCTGTTGATCCCGTGGAGGCCCCGGACGATGCCCTGCAAGTGCGTCAGCGAGCTGACGCCGACGGGGCCGCCCGACGAGCTGACCGACAGCACGGGCTTGCCGCCGACCTCGCTCGCCCCGAGATAATCGAGCGCGTTCTTGAGCGCTCCCGAGATCGAGCCGTGGTATTCGGGCGTCCCGAGCACGAGGCCGTCCGCTTCCCGTACCGCGGCGACGAGCCGCCTTGCGTTCGGGTGTTGCTCCTCGTCGTCCGGAGAATACACCGGCAGCGGCGATTCGTACACATCGATCAGCGTCGCCTCGACGCCGCGCGCCTTCAGCCGATCTCTCATATATCGGAGCAGCTTCGTGCTCGAAGCGTCCTTCCGGTTGCTGCCCGCCAGCAATACGATGTTCATGTTCGTCATCTTCGCTCATTCCTTCGTCGCGTAATGGATTATCTTTCCTTCTCTTCACTATACGAATGTTCGGCGCGGGCGTCATCGGCTGGAAGGCGTAGCCGTCCCTCCTTCCATCGTCTTAGGACTCGACTAGGCCATGCTTGACGGCGTACAGCGCCGCTTGCGTCCGGTCGGCGACGCCGAGCTTGCTCAGCAAACTGCTGACATGCGTCTTTACCGTCTTCTCCGCGATGCCGCATTCCGCCGCGATCTCCTTGTTGCTGCAGCCGCGCGCGAGGTAAGCGAGAATCTCCTTCTCCCGCGGCGTGAGCGCATCCGGAGAAGCCGATGCGGACGGCAAGCCGGCGGGGACGGGAGGCGCCGGCTCCGCCGCGACATGCGACATGAGCTGCGCCGCGGCCGCGGGATGCAGCTGCGGCAGCCCCGCATGTGCGCCGCGGATCGCGCCCGCGATTGAGGCCGGGTCCGCGTCCTTCAGCAAGTATCCGTTCGCGCCCGCCTTGATCGCGGACAAGACATGGTCCTGCTCCGAAAACGACGTCAACACGACGATCTTCGCGACCGCGTCGGAAGCGCGGATGTCCCGGGTCGCTTCGATGCCATCCTTCACCGGCATGAACAGATCCATGAGGATGACGTCCGGCTTCAGCTCGGCGGCGAGACGTACCGCTTCGGCGCCGTTCGCCGCTTCCCCGACGATGTCGAGATCCGGCTGCATCCCTAAGTAAAATACGAGCCCTTGCCGGACGATCGCATGATCGTCCGCAAGCAATACGCGAATCCGGGCAGCCGCGAGGCCTGCTCCCGTCTCGTTCGTTCCGTTCATGTCGCCGCCCCCCCTCGTTCCGCCGCCGGCAGCGGCAGCCGGACCCGCACGTCGGTGCCGATGCCGGGCCTGCCGACGATGCTTGCCGTGCCGCCCGCCGACTCGGCCCGTTCCCTCATCGTCGTCATGCCGAAGCCGGCGCCGCTCGCATCGTCGTCCGCGAAGCCCGCTCCGTCGTCGGACACCGTCATGACGACGGCGCCCGGCTCGAACGCCAGCGCGATCGTCGCCCGATCGACCCCGGCGTGCTTGCTTACATTGTTGAGCGCCTCCTGCCCGATCCGCCATAACGCGATCTCGACGCGCTCGGGCAGCCGGCGCAGCGCGCCGGCGTCGCAGTCGACCGCGACGCCGATCGAAGCGCCGTAGCGCGTCAACCCCGTCAGCAGCCCTTCCTCGAGACCCGCCGGCCGCAGCTGGCGAATCATGCCGCGCATCTCGGCGAGCGCCTCGCGCGACAGACGTCCGATCTCCGCCGCTGCTCGCTTCGCGCCGCCTTCCGACACCGCGAGCGCGTCTTCGAGCCCCTTCGCGTGCAGCTGCAGCGAGAAGAGCATCTGCGACACGGAATCATGCAGGTCGCGAGCGATCCGGTTGCGCTCTTCCCACCGGGCGAGCGCCTTGCCTTGCTCCTGCAGCCGGGCGTTCTCGTACGTCAGCGCCGCGTGCGCCGACAGCGCGGCGAGCACCTCGGCGTCGACGTCGTCGAACGGCGCGTCCGAGGACGTGCCGGCGACGAGCGCGCCGATCGGCCGGCCCTCCAGCAAGAGGGGCGCAGCCGCGCCGGTCCGTACCGGCGCGCCGGATGGCAGCAGCCCCGGATCGACCGGCGCCGGAAGCCGCTTCGTCTGGAGCGACTCCAGCACGTCGTCCAGCAAGGCGCAAGAGCGCACCGGCGAGCCGCACGACGCCGCCCGCGCCTCCCCGCCCTCGAACGAGGCGTGCAAGTACAGCCCCTGCGACTCGCGCATCCAGAGCGAGACGTTCGACCAGCCGAACGTCTCGCCCGCGATGCGGACGATTCTCGTCGCGATGCGCTCCGGCTCCGGCCGGTCGATCGCGCGCAGCGCGCTCGCGGCCGTCCCGAGCCGCTCGAACATCGCCGCGCGCTTGCGCTCCATGCCGTACAGCCGGATGCGATGCGCGGCGGTGCCGATCTGCAGCGCGACGGACTGCAAGAGGCTCAGCTCCTCCTCGCTGAACGACGTCTTGCCCGGCGCGCCGACGTTCAGAATGCCGAACAAGTCGTCGCCGGACCGCAGCGGAATCGTCGCGTGATGCGTCAGTCCGCCCGTATCGCCGCGCCTCAGCGCGGTCGCGTCCTCGATGCGCTTGCAGTTCAAGATGTTCGCCGCTCGCTGCAGCCGCCCGTCGCGGTACCGATCGACGCACCAACACGTCCCTTCCCGCATCGGCCGCTTGCCGTCCCTCGCAAGCGCCGGCGGCAGGCCGGCGTCGCCCGCGCAGCGCAGCTCGCCCGTCTTCCGCGGCTCGATCAGGAACACCCACCCCGCCTTCAGCCCCGTCAGCTCGAGCACCTTATCGAGCACGGCGTCCAGCAGCTGATGCATATCGTACGTGCCGTTGATCGTCTCGGCGATCTCGCGAAGCAGCTCCGCTTCGCGTACGCGCGCGTCGTCCCGCATTGCGATCCCCCCATGTTATATCCAGTATAATCCGCCTCGCATCTCCGCGCTTCGGGACAACGGAGGAGGCGAATCTACGACTTCGGTCGTACGCCCAAGGCGAACGCAAGCTGTCGGCGCAGCCGGTCCAGCATCTGCGCGTAGGACAGCGGCTCCTCCAAGAGGTAGACGGAATAAGCCGACATCGTCAAGCCGCAGACGCATTCGGTCGCCGTCGCGACGTCGAATCCTTGAAGTCTCTCTCCGCCGGCGGCCTTCCGGAGATCGAAGAACGCTTCGATCCGCTCCGCTAGGCGCCTGTCGAACTCCGTCAGCCCCGCGACCTCAGCAGCCTGCGCCCCGTAGAATAACGCCATGAATTCTC
Organism: Paenibacillus sp.; assembly: GCA_031181325.1. GTDB lineage: Bacteria > Bacillota > Bacilli > Paenibacillales > YIM-B00363 > Paenibacillus_AE. The sequence goes on along the minus strand of JAPSKX010000017.1, from coordinate 7,324 downwards.
GCTGCAGCTCCTTCTCCAACGAAGCGAGGCCCCTGAGGTGCGCATCCACGACGGCGACGAGAGCGTCCGGCCAATCGCCTTGCTCCGATCCGCCTCCTTCGGCCGCCGAACGCGTCCCCCCAGACTCCTCCGGCTCCGGAGCCGGCAGCATCGCCGCAAGGAAGAGCGCCGCCTTCGTCGGGAAGTAATTGAACAACGTCCCCTCCGCGATGCCGACCGACTTCGCGATATCCGACGTCTTCGCGGCGCCGTAGCCGCGTTCCGCGAACGCCGCCCGCGCCGCCGCGAGCAGCTTGCGTTTCGTCTCTTCCTTCTTCTTCTCGCGCAGGCTCATGTCGGTCGGTATGGCTCCTCTCTCACCAAGTGGCCGTAGACGATCTTTAGGAACAGCAGCGGCGCCAGCCACTCGAACCCCGGGATCGGCGCGACGAAGGACAGGTTGATCAGCGTCGCGACCATGACCGCGAGGAACGATACCGGGCGCCGCAGGTACAGCGGCGTTCGAAGCACGACGCCGACGGACAGCATCAGCAGCGCGTACCAGAGGAGCCCGTACGTCGCCCATCGATCTCCCTCGAACAGCAGCGCGACGAGGATCGGGTGCACATGCGCGGACGCGAACCGAGCGGGACGCTTCAGGACGGCGCCCAGCTTTCCCTCGCTCGGCTTCGGCGGCGTATGGTAGAATCGCTTGCACGAATTGAGCGCGTTCGAGACGAGACCGCCGCCGACGTCGAAGGCGAGCGCCAGCGCGACCGCCAGCTGCACCCCGTTCCAGCCGTAATCCCGATTCGCCGCAAGCCACAGCACGACGGCCGGGACGACGCAAGCCGAGAGAAGCGCCAGCGTTCGCTCCGCTCGCGTCGCCCCCGTCCCGGACGAGAAGTCCGGCTTCCCTTCATACTCCCAATCGATGCGCGCTTCCGATTCCCGCATCTCCCCCGCCCCCCCAAGAAAATATGAGTTCACTTATTTATGAGTTTACTCATTTTCCAAACGGACGTCTACCCCTTGCCGCAACAACCGTTCTGCGAGTACAATGAAGTCTACTCATCCAATAGGAGGTTTCCCGATGAAACGACCGCAACGACCGAACGCCCTCCGCGGGCAATGGCGCCGCAAGCCGATCACGCAAGTGCAGCCGAATAAGAAACAGGAACAGCGCCGCACGTATTGCCGCAAGCGAGGCAATGACGACGGCGCTGTTCGTTTGTTCGGGACCGAGTCCATCTAAGCGTTCGGCCATTACGCTTCGTCCAACATGTCCGTCAGCGCGTCCCAATGCCGTTCGATCCACTGCATCTCCTCGATGAACCGCCCCAGCAATGTCCGCAATTGACTCTGGACTCTGATTTCCGTCCGGTACCACCAGACGGATTCGATCAAGTAGATCATCCGCATCGCCCGGGCGAGCATGCCGCGCGGCGTCTCCGACCGTTCGCGGTAGCCTTCCATGAACGCCTTGACCGCCTCCGTCCGGAGCTCTCCGTCCGACAGCGCCCCCGACAACACCGCGCGGGCGACATCGATCTCCGGGTAGGCATACGCCATCCGATCGAAGTCGACGACGCCGGCCAGCCGCTCTCCGCGGAACAACAAGTTGTCCACCCATAAATCCCAATGCAACCACCCGGTCGGCGCGTCGTCGAACGTCCGGAAATCCAACGCGCGTACGACGGCCCCAGAGCGTTCTAGCCAATCCAGAACCGTATCGTCGCCCGCCGTCGCCGCATTCTCGCGATGGCTCTCCCACGCGGTAAGGTACGCTTCCCGATTCGGCGTCCAAGCCTGTCGCGACGACGGCGGCTCGGCGCGAAGGCGCGCGTGCATGCGTCCGGTCGCGACGCCGAGCTCGAACAGCTGCGTTTCGCTCATGTCCCCCGCGCGGACCGGAGCGCCGTCGGTCCAGTCGTGTACCGCGAACAACAGTCCCGACGACGTCTCTTGCAGCCACTGCCCTTCGTACGGGTGAACTGCCGGGCACGCTACGCCGGCCTCCCGCAGCTCGCGCTGCAGCCGCAGCGTATTCGCGAGCTCGCTTCTCCGATCGGGACGCTCGTGCAGCTTGTACCGGTCCGGGTGGTACGCCTTCACGAACAACGGGCCATCGTCCGTGACCGCCTTCCACTTGACGTTCAGCCAGCCCAGATCGATCGGCTCGAGCGCCGAAGTCGAGCGTCCGTACCGCTGCCGAAGCGCAGCGGCGATCTCCTCCGCCCAACGCTCCGGCGGCAGCGTCGTCATCGGACGTCCTCGTCGGCTCGATACTCCAACAGATCGCCGGGCTGACAATCGAGCGCCTTGCAGATCGCGTCCAACGTGGAGATGCGAATCGCTTTCGCCTTCCCGTTTTTCAATATAGAAAGATTGGCCATCGTAATGCCGACCCGCTCCGAAAGCTCCGTCACGCTCATCTTCCGCTTCGCCAGCATCACGTCGATATTGATAATAATTCCCATGGGCTTCACCTCAGACCGTCAGGTCGTTTTCGGATTTCAGTTCGATGGCATTGTGCAGCAGCTTCTGCAGAACGGCGGCGAACGCCGCGACCACGATCGAGGCGAACATAATGACCAGTCCGATGGCGAGAATGCCCGGGGCGTCGTCGAATTCCGCCAGCGCGTATAAGAGCGGCGAGGCGGCCCCGTATAAGACGGCGATCGCGATCGCGCAGAGCTTGATGTTTTTAATCGCTCGGACGGATCGCTCCGAGAAGGCATGGTTTTTGTCGATATAGGTCAGCAGTCGGAACGCTTGAACCAACGCGACGAAATACGGGACTGCCGATGCGTACATGATCGCGATCGTCGGGTACAGCCAATAAGCCGGGAAAAAGTCCGCCGCGCCGATCGTAAACAGGGGCAGTCCGTATCCGCATAAGGCAACGATCGGAATCCCGATCAGGATGACGGTGATCTTCAAGAAGAGTGTCGTTCCGCGTTCCATCTCGCGCACCTCGCTATGTTTTATGACTTGAATGTATCATAGCGTTTATCGTTTTACAATATATTTTAGTTGTTACGTAATGAATAATACATGTTTCCCATCGGAAAACGACAAAAACGCCTGACGGCGTCTTTGGGTTCGAGCGTATGCATCATACGAGCATTATAGCCTGCCATTGTTCCTGTCTATCTCGGAACGGGAGTTGGGTACCTCTGCTGCAGAGTCCTTTCCGATGTAATTTCTTCTGGTCAGAAGTTCGCGGAGTTCGAGATCCCGACTGCTTCGAGCGGTCTTAACGAGGAACAGCTCGCCGACGCGAACGGACAATGAGGTACGCGCCCGCGCCTATTCGCAATACATGCCACTGTACCTGAGCTGGGGGAATGACCTCGGAAAGCACTGTTGACCCGATACTTCCTACCCTGAACCTGAGCTAAGGCAATCACCTCGGAAAGCACTGTAGATCCGATACTTCCTACCCGACGTTCGCGTCCGGCGCTTTGTCCGCCACCGCGTTCAAGCGCACGCCGTGCTCCAGCAGCGCCTTCGCCCCGCAAAGCACCATCGTGTACCCGCCCATCGCGTCGATCGCTTGCGCCGCTACCTCGTCTCCGGTGCCCGAGAAGCCTTCGTTCGCGATGGTAACGAGCGTGCCTTGACCCTCCCGCTCCTCGAACGTCCACTCGACGGTCGTGCCGTCCGACGCCCATCGAGCGGCGATGCGCCGATTCGGCTCGAACGCCGTCACGACGAGCTCGTCTCCGACGCCGTACATCTCCCAATCCCAGCGAACTCGCTTGCCCGCTTCCAATCGCCCGCTGCTCTTCGTAAACCAGAACTGCGTCGTAACGTCCGGATTCGCGAACGCCTCGAATACGTCCTCCGCCGGCTTACGGATGAGCATCTCGGCCTTCACGACCGGAGCTCGACTCAGCTTCAACATCGGCAGGTTCCCCTCCATCGTCTCGATTGTCCTATATCCAAAATAACCGATCGACGCCGAAACGCAAAGCCGATTCTTCGCACACGAAAAACCCCGCCGTCCGCGAGAGGACAAGCGGGGTCGCAAGCAGGCGCGCGGAACGCGCCTAGCTCTTGCTCTTGCGGCCGTACACGAAGTACAACGTCGCCGCGGACATAATCATCAGCACGACGGAGTACACGAGCGTCAGCGCCTTCGTATCGCCGAGCGCCTGCGCGTCCGTGCTGTTCTTGATGACGATGCCGAGCGGCTGGTAGAGCGGATGGTACAAGAAGACGGTCAGGTCGTAATCCGCCAGGATGCCGTTGAAGTTGAGCGCCAGCACCGCCAGCGTCGACGGCAGGATGATCGGCAGCAGCACGCGCCGGAACGTATAGAACGCCTTCGCGCCGAGGTTTTTCGCCGCGTCCTCCAGATTGCCGTCGATGCTGAAGAACGACGCCTTCACCATGCGCAGCGTGAACGGGATGTGCACGATGACGTACGCGATGAACAGGAGCCACACCGAGCCGACGAGCACCCCGTTGCCGATAATCCAGCGCGGCACGCCGAACGTGACGATGAGACCGATCGCGATGAGCGTGGACGGCAGCATCCACGGAATGAGCAGCGCGTACTCGAGCATCGTCGTCCACAAGTTCTTGTACTTATGCAGGATGCGCGAAGCGACGAGCGCCACCGCGACGACGGCGACGGACGCGGCGGCCGCGTAGCAGATGCTGACGAGGTAAGGCTTGAACGCGGCCATGCTCGAGAAGACGGTCACATAGTTGTCCAGCGTGAACTTGTCAAGCGACAGCGTCCCCGTCGCGATGCTCTTCGCGTCCGTGAAGGAGAACAGAACGATCAAGACGACCGGAATGACGTAAATCAGGAACAATGCGTACGCCAGGACGTGCATGACGACGTTCGCGGTTTTGTTTTGAATTTTCTGCTTCACCATCTCCGACTTCACCTTGGACACCGACATGAAGTTGCCGTTGTTTTCGAAGCGGATCATGATCGAGAGCAGCACGAGCGTCGCAAGTCCGAGAATGAGGGCGAGCAGCGCCGCGAGATCGCGGGAGGTCATGCTTTTCGAGAACGTTAAAATCATCGGCGTGATCGTCTGGAACTCGGTTCCGCCCAGAATGAGCGGTGCCGACGTCGCGGCGAGCCCCGTCAGGAACAACAGGATCGTCAGCGCGAAAATCGTCGGCTTCAGCACTGGCAGCACGACGCGCCGCAAAATATAGAAGGACGACGCGCCCATATTCCGGGCGGCTTCGATCGTCTGGAAGTCGACCTTGCGGATGGCGTTGCTGAGGAACAGCACATGGTTGGACGTACAGGCGAACGTCATGACAAACAGCACCGCCCAGTAGCCATGGAACCACGTCGTGTCGAACGACGGGAACGCCGACGCTAGCACCTTCGTCATAAAGCCGGTTTCGCCGTAAATCAATTTATATCCGGACACGAGCACGACGCCGCTGTAGATGAGCGTCGTGAAATAGCCGAGCCGCAGCAGCTTCGCGCCCTTGATATCGAAGTATTCCACGATGAGGACGAGAAACACGCCGACGATATTGACCGTGAAGATGAGCGACACGGCCAAGAGGAAGCTGTTGTACAAGCTCTTCATCGCGCGCTGCGAGGAAAGCAGCTTCTCGATCGGCTCCAAGGAAAACTTGCCTTCTCCGAAGAAGATTTCATAATACACGTTCAGGTTCGGATAGATCAGGAACGCAACGACGAACCATGCGATCAATCCGTATAGTATCAGCGTGGAAGCGCTGACGGACGACAAAGCCTTCTTCATGCGTTGCACCACGTTCGACGCTTCCTCCTAATACTGCAAAATATCCTTCGCGTTGATATAGAGGTCCACTTCGTCGCCCGCCTGATGCCGGTCCAGCCCGCTTTCGGTCCGAACGGTCTTCAGCAGGCCGCCGCCGGCGACTTCGATCGTATACTTCGTGTACAATCCGTAGAACTCTTGATCCGCGATTTTGCCGCGCAGCCGCACTTCGCCTTCTTTGTCGCGAAGCGGCTCGAGGCTGACCTTCTCGTTCCGAATATAAGCTTTCTTCCGGGGGTCGACGACCTGCTTCAGTCCGCTGTTCGCGACGACCTCCGGCGGGATGCGGTTAATGTCGCCGATGAAGTTGCAGACGAATTCCGTCTTCGACGCGTTGTAGATTTCCTGCGGCGTTCCGACCTGCTCGACGACGCCCTTGTTGAAGACGGCGATGCGGTCCGACAACGTGAGCGCCTCTTCCTGGTCGTGCGTCACGTAGATCGTCGTGATGCCGAACTTCTTCTGCAGCTCCTTCAGCTCGTTGCGCAGCTGCACGCGGAGCTTGGCGTCGAGGTTGGACAGCGGCTCGTCCAACGCGAGAATGCTCGGCTTCAGCACGAGCGCTCTCGCGATCGCCACGCGCTGCTGCTGGCCGCCCGACAGCTCGGACACCTTCTTGCGCAGCTGCTCGTCGCTCAGGTCCACCTTCCTTGCGATCTCCCTCACCTGCGCGTCCGTCTCGGCCTTCGACGCCTTCTTCACCCGCAGGCCGAAGGCGATGTTCTCGTACACGTCGAGCGTCGGGAACAGCGCATAGCTTTGGAATACCATGCCGATGTCGCGTTTCTCGATCGGCACGTGCGTGATTTCCTTGTCGTTCAGGAGAATCTGCCCGTCGGTCGGGGTAACGAAGCCGACCAAGCTGCGAAGGATCGTCGTCTTCCCGCAGCCGGACGGCCCGAGGAACGTGAAGAATTCCCCTTCTTTAATGTGCAGATTCAAGTTCTTGATCGCATGGAAGTCGCCGAATTTGATTTGAATATCTTTGAATGTAATCATGACAGCTCCTCGGAAGATGAATTGGCGTTCCTTAACGTAACAGACTGCGGAACGGGACGAACCCGCTCCAGCAGTCTGTTTGGTGGCGCCTGCCTGCTTATTTCATGATCTCGAGCTCGATCTTCTCGACCCAGCTGCCTACGTTGTCGGAAATGAAGCCCCAGTCGAACGCTTGGGCTTTGAGCGACGCGTACAGCGCTTTGACTTCCTCGTTCGCTTGCTCCGCCGCCTTCGTGTTGGCCGGCATCGCGTTGAACTGCGCCGCGAACTCGCCTTGCACTTCCGCCGTGCCCATCCACTCGACGAACCGCTGCGCCGTGTCGATCTTCTTCGTGCCGTTGACGATGCCGGCATGCTCGACGATCATCGGTACGCCGACTTCCGGGCTCACCGTGCCCGCCGCAACGCCGTATTGCTCCGTCTTCTTCTTGAGCGTGCCGGAGACGATCGTGCCGAGCGGCGTCTTGCCGCTGGCGATGTTCGCGTACGTGTCTTCGCCTTCGACCGCGGCTACGCCGTTATCGTACAGCTTCTTGATCTCGTCCCAGCCGGCTTGC
>JAPSKX010000166.1 GCA_031181325.1 Paenibacillus sp. | reverse complement strand
CCGATGGGTCAGCCGGCGCCTTCCCCCTTGGAATATCCATACTTTCGCTTCCGAATTGTTCTTCGCCTTCGGTCCACCGATTACGACTGCGGGCCGCAATCCTTCGACTCGCGATCGATTGCGGCCTGTGTTCATGGTTAAAAAAAAAAGCACCGGTCGCCCGGCGCCTCTCCATATTAAAACTCCATGATGCGCTGCTTAAGCTCGTTCAGCTTGATCCGCTTCAATATTTCGCGGATGTGCGCCGCGGCCGATTGCAGCATCTCTCGACGAATCAGCTTTTGTTTGATCAAGGCGACCGTAGCATATTTGCTATTGCCCGTTACCGGATCTTGGAAATACACCTTGCCTTGGGTTTCGTCGAACGAGGCCACCCGATTCAAGTTCACCAGGTTCGTCTTGTCCAACATGTCGAAGCCTTGCACCGCCAAGTGCTCCTCAAGCTCGGACAACGTCGAGATATGGCGGTATTTCTCTTGGTCGACGTGGTACACGATCTTACGGCCTTCGATCTCCATGTAATCCACGTCGAACAAGCTGATGCAGGCTAGTTCCGACGTACCGTCGGCGCGCAGCTTAAGCACTGTCATCATCATTAATCATCACTCTTTTCATTGGAAGCTTGTCAAAAGTCCTATGACTGAAGTATACCATAAAGTTCCATAGTATGGAAATAGCAACTTCAGGAAAAGCACTCCTATTTTCAAGCGTTTTTCCGGTGAAAAGAGTAGGAATCGACTCCTATTCGACTAGGAGGATCACGGTGCGGTCTCGAGGAACGTGAGCTTTTCGTTCCGCTCTACGGCGGTCCGCATGGCATACTCGCTCTCGAATAAAGCGACATAGTTGTCATTCTTGTCATGACAGAGAATCGAATTGACCCGGAATTTCGACGGATCGATCGGTTCCCCGACGACCCATCGGGCGAACTGATACGGCTGACGCTGCAGCACGACGTCGACGCCGTATTCATGCTTCATCCGATATTCGAACACCTCGAACTGGAGCTGACCTACGACGCCGAGGATCGTATCCTCGAAGCCGATCGTACGGAACACCTGGATCGTCCCTTCCTCCGTCAGCTGGTCGATGCCCTTCTGGTACTGCTTATGCTTCAGCGCGTTCTTCACGATCACCTTCGCGAAGATTTCCGGCGAGAACACCGGCAGCTCGTTGAACGTAATGTCGCTCTTCTCGGCGAGCGTATCGCCGATCCGGAAGATGCCCGGGTCGAACAAGCCGATGATGTCTCCCGGATAGGCGTCTTCGACGATATCCCGGTCCTGCGCGAGGAACTGCTGCGGCTGCGACAGCTTGATCTCCTTGCCGACGCGTACGTGCTTCACGGACATGCCGCGTTGGAACTTCCCGGAGACGATGCGCAGGAACGCGATCCGATCCCGGTGCGCCGGGTTCATGTTCGCTTGAATCTTGAAGACGTATCCGGAAAATTTCGGCTCGTCCGGTTTCACGACGCCCGTCTCGCTGCGCCGCGGCGCCGGAGGCGGGGCGAGCTTCAGGAAGTTGTCGAGGAACGTCTGCACGCCGAAGTTGTTGATCGCGCTGCCGAAGAACAACGGCGTCAGCTCGCCGCGGGACACCTTCTCCAAGTCGAACACGTCGCCCGCGCCTTCCAGCAGCTCGAGCTCGTCCTTCAGCTGCTTGTACAAGTGCTCGCCGGCTACCTTCTCGACGAGCGGATCGTCGTAGCCTTTCACGTCCTCGACGGCGATCGTCGAATGGTCGTCGCCTTGGAACAGCTCGACCCGGGACTGCCGGCGGTCGTAGACGCCCTTCAACCCGCGCCCTTGCCCGATCGGCCAGTTCATCGGATACGAGCGAATGCCGAGCACCTCTTCGAGCTCCTCCATCAGATCGAACGGATCCCGCCCTTCCCGATCCAGCTTGTTAATGAACGTGAAGATCGGGATGCCCCGCATGCGGCACACCTGGAACAGCTTCTTCGTCTGCGCCTCGACGCCCTTCGCCGAGTCGATCAGCATGACCGCGCTGTCGGCCGCCGTCAGCGTCCGATACGTGTCTTCGCTGAAGTCTTGGTGCCCCGGCGTGTCCAAGATGTTAATCCGTCGTCCCGCATAATCGAATTGCATGACGCTGGACGTCACCGAGATGCCCCTTTGCTTCTCGATTTCCATCCAGTCGGACGTCGCGAACTTGGCCGCCTTCCGTCCTTTGACCGTGCCGGCGAGGCGAATGGCGCCGCCGAACAGCAGCAGCTTCTCGGTTAACGTCGTCTTCCCCGCGTCCGGGTGGGAGATGATGGCGAACGTGCGCCGCTTCTCCACTTCTTGCGTCAGATGCTCTGTAGTCATAGCTGCTATAGGGTCCTTCCTATTCAGGTCGACGCCGGGAGATCGCTGCTAAGGCGAATCGCCTGGTCGTCGTCGCGCTGCCCGTTCACCGGCCACCAGCGGTGGCCTTCCCGCTCCAGCAACGCCGAAGCCGCTTCCGGCCCCCAAGAGCCGGCCGGATACGTCTGCAAGTCTTCGCTCGACTCCCGCCACGCCGAAGCGATGCGATCGACGAACCGCCAAGCGGCCGACACTTCGTCCCAGCGAGTGAAGTACGTCGAATCGCCGCGCACCGCGTCGTGAATGAGGCGCTCGTACGCCTCGGGCGTATTGATGCCGACGCCGTTCGATTGGCAGAAATCCATCGCCACCGGCACGATGCGCTCCTCCGAGCCGGGCGCCTTCGCATTGAATTTAATATACACGCCTTCCATCGGGTTCACTCGGAAGACGAGCAGGTTCGTCTGCAGCGTATGCTTGCTGGCGAGGTATACATTTTCCGGTACGTTCTTGAATTCCACGACGACCTCCGTCGCTTTGGCCGGGAGTCGCTTGCCGGTCCGCACGTAGAACGGCACGCCCGCCCAGCGGAAGTTGTCGACGTAAATTTTCGCGGCGAAATACGTCTCCGTCGTCGAATTGGCCGGCACCTTGTCCTCTTCGAGATAACCGGGCAGCGCCTTTCCCTTCGATTCTCCGGCGACGTATTGACCGCGCACGACGTTCCGGCGGACGTCATCGCCGTCCTTATACAGACGCATGCTCTTGAGCACCTTGACCTTCTCGTCCCGCACCGCCTCGGGGTGCAGCACGCTCGGCGGCTCCATCGCCATCATCGTCACCATCTGCAGCATATGGTTCTGTCCCATATCGCGCAGGGCGCCCGCGGTATCGTAATAGCCCCCGCGCTCTTCGACGCCGACGGTCTCGCTGAGCGTAATCTGGATGTTCGAAATATAGCGATTGTTCCAGAGCGGCTCGAAGAACGCGTTCGTGAATCGGATGACCTCGATGTTCTGAACCATTTCTTTCCCGAGGTAGTGGTCGATGCGGTAAATATCCTCCTCCGGGAAGACGCGGCGCAGCTCCTCGTTCAGCTTCTCCGCCGACGCGAGATCGTAGCCGAACGGCTTCTCGATGACGAGGCGATGCCATCCCGCAGACTCCAGCAAGCCTCCGTCTTTCAGGTTCAGCGACACATCGCCGAACAGCTCCGGCGCCAGTGCCAGGTAGAACAAGCGATTGCCGCCGACCGCGAACGACTCGTCGAGTTGATCGGCGAGCGAACGCAACTGACGGAAGCCGTCCAAGTCGTGGATATCCAACGACATATAACGGAAGTGCGAAGCGAAGGCGTCCCAATCGCCGCCGTCGCCCGGCTGATGGCGGGCGAATTCGCGGATCGATTCAAGGACGTCGTTCTGGAATTGGGCGTCGGTTCTCGGGCGGCGAGCGACGCCGACGACGGCGAACTTGTCGCTCAGCTTGCCTTCCCTATATAAGCTATAGAACGCCGGGAACAGCTTGCGCCGGGCCAAGTCGCCGGTCGCTCCGAACAGAACGATTACGGCGCCATCCGGGGATAAGTTCATGCGGCATCATTCTTCCTATGTAAATTTTGGCCGTGCGAATACGGCAATATTTCCAGTTTATCAAACCCCGCCGGAAAATGCTACGCCTCTCTGCGCCGCAGAAAAATAGGCGCTGCCGGAACCCGCCGCGACGGGCACGCGCGGGAACGGGCGAATACAGTATGGTATCTGCCCTTGGAGGTGTACACCCGGAATGCATGTAGAGTATCCGGTTCGAGAAGAACATGCGCGGTTGTTCCTGAATCGCCCGGTCGGCGTCGTCCTGACGGACGGCACGCGCCACTTCGGCGTCGCGACCGGCTGCGCCGAAGGCAAGCTGATTCTGAACGGGGAAGCCGAGGCGCGCGCGAAGCGGAAGGGCGCGAAGAAATCCGCCGTCCGCTCCGGCGCGGGCAAGGGAGAGCGCAAGAACGCGTCCTCGAAAGCCGCCCCGTTCGCTCCGGCGATCCCGTACGGTCCGTACAATCCGTATACGCCGGTCGTTCCACCGGGACCGCGCGTCGCGCTCGATCTGACCACGATCGCGCTGCTGTTCGCGCTGCTCCCGTAACGAACGAAGAAGCGGTCGGTCACCCGAGCCGCTTCTCCATTACATAGCTTTGGAAACTTGCCTCATACCACATCGGCGCCATCCCGTGCTTCCGGTAAAACCGGATGCCCCGCTCGTTATCGTCGTTGACGTACAAGCGCATGACCTTGCAGCCGCGTTCGACCCCGTACCGTTCCGCGCGACGGAGCAGCGTGCCTCCGGCGCCCGCGCCTTGGAAGACGCGATCCAGCGCAAGCATATCGACGAACAGCTCCTCCCCTCGGACGACCGCCGTCAAGAAGCCCGAGGCGGCGGCATACGCCATGCCGTCCGGCACCCAGACGAACGTCGTCCCGCGGTCGAGCCGCCGCTTCATCTCGCGGCCCGACCATCGCGGGCGCAGATGCGGAGGGTTCAAGGGAATCAACTCTTGCCGAATCAGACGGAAGATATTCTTGTCGTCCGCCGCCGGCCTCCTGAGTCGAATCATCTTCCACCGCCTTCCTACGAACACCGCGCTTTTCATTACGGTATTCGAGGAAGGATTCTCCCGATTGGACATCTGTCTCCCTTAACGTGAATTCGGGTTAATCCGCCAGGCCGTTCTTATGCGCATAGATCGCCGCTTGCGTGCGATCCTCCACGCCCAACTTTCCCAAGATATTCGTAACATGGAACTTGACGGTCTTAATGCCGATGTACAGCTCGTCCGCCAGCTCTTGATTCGAACGGCCTTTCGCGATCAGCTTCAGCACTTCCATCTCCCGCTCCGTCAACTCGTGATGCGGCAGCGCCTCCGCCTTCGGCTGGCGGAACCGATTCATCATCTTCGAGGCGACCTGCGACTCGAGCACCGGCTGACCGTTCGCGGCCGCGCGAATCGCGGCGGCGATCTCGTTCGCGCGGGACGTCTTCAGCAAATAGCTGAACGCTCCCGCCTCGATGACCGGATACAGCTTCTCGTCGTCCAGGAAGCTTGTCAGCACGATGACTTTGCATTCCGGGAATTTCTCCGTCATCCGCCGCGTCGTTTCGATGCCGTCCATCTCTTCCATGACAAGGTCCATCAAGACGACGTCCGGTCGATATTGCTCCGCGAGGCGAAGCCCTTCCTTCCCGCTCGACGCCTCGCCGACCACCTCGATGCCGTCCTCGGTGCCGAGCACGGCCGCAAGGCCGATCCGAACCATCTCATGGTCGTCCACCAGCAATACTTTCACGTTATTCGTCATTCTCGTACGCTCCTTCTTCCTCGTCTACCGGAACCGGCACGCGTATTTCGATTCTCGTTCCTTTGCCCGGCGCGGTGACGATATTCATGAATCCGCCGATTTCGTTCACGCGCTCGGCCATGGACATGAGACCGTACGACGCCTGCTTCTTCTTGTCCAGCTCGAAGCCGATCCCGTTGTCCCGAATGCTCAGCCGCACCCCGTCGACGCGGCGCAGCAGCTTCATCTCGAGCCGTTCCGCCCGCGAGTGGCGCAGCGTATTCGATATCGCCTCCTGCGCGATCCGAAACAGCTGGTCCTCGACGCCCTTGGCGAGGCGGATGTCCTCGTCCATCTCCCACTGGATGGCTACCGGCATCTTCGTGGACAGCTCCTGCAGCAGCTCGCGCAGCGCCACCGCGAACGGCTTCCCCTCGAGGTGGACGGGACGCAGATGCAGCAGCAAGGCCCGCATCTCCGACTGCGCCACGGACGACATCTCCTCGATGAGCGCCACCTGGCGCTTCGCCCGCTCGAGGTCCTTCTCGAGCGTGCGGCCGAGCGCGGTGGCCGTCATCGAGATGGCGAACAGCTGCTGGGATACCGCGTCGTGCAAGTCGCGCGCGAGCCGCTGCCGCTCCTCGACGACGGCGGTCAGCCGCGCCTTCTCGGCGAGCTCCGCGTTATTCGTGGAGAGCCGCTGCAAGGACGTCACCTGCTCCTCCCACTTGCCGCTGATCGCTCCGAGGCGCTCCGCGAGTCTGCCGATCTCGTCTTCGCCCAGATGCGGCATCGGCCGCGACAGATGACCCTTCTCGAGGTACAGCATCGCTTCCTCCAGCGTCTCGAGCCTTCGCTTCAACCGGATGCTCTGCCAGTACCCGTAAGCCCCGCCGACGGCGGATACGAGCAAGATCGTCACGCCGGTGAACCGCAAGCCGCTCTGCCAGTCGGTCGGCTGCAGCAACGAGAAGCTCTGCACGGCCAACGTCACGACCAGAAATAAAGCAAGGCCGAGCATCACGCTCTCGGCCATCGTTCTCCACATCAAGCTCGTCAATTTCGGAAACATGCCCGGCTCCTCTCGATTACAGCACTTTCACGTCGACATCGGCGACGGCGTAAGAAATATGCACCCGCACCCGATGCTCCGCAACGTCGAAATTCGGCGAACGCCATACGAGCCGGTTCATAATGCCCGCTCCCCGCTCGCCCGCCACGTGGATTTCGCCGATGGCGACCTGCGCGTCGACCGACAGTCCGATATCGTCGGGGACGACGATGTCGATATCGCCGATGATGCCCTGCAGCTGAAGATCGACGACCGGCTCCTCGAAGATCGCATTCGTCATGTCGATCTGAATTTCCGCAATCGCGACCGACAGCTGCGCCGATCGAACCGTCCACGGTTCGCCGCGGCCCCATCGAATGTTAGCGACGATATGCTGTTTGACGAACGAAGTACCGAAAGCGTTCGGCTCGGCTGCCGGCGCATCGCCGGACTTTCGCCTCGAATGACGGAAGAACCAATACCCTATGCCGAGGGCGGCGACGGCTAGGAAAGCCATATGATGCGCGAGAAGCACGACCGCCGCGACGCCGAGCAGCAGATAACCCGATAAGTCCTTCCGCTCTTCGTCCGCTGCGGCGCGCACGACGGCGAATCCGTAGAGGCCGAGCACCAAGGCACCGGCGGTGACGAAATCGAACAGATGACCGATGACCAAATACAATCCCGCACCGATAAACAAGAAGGCCGTGTTGCGTTTGCCGTGTTCCAAGGGTGCCGCCTCCTTTCTCCTTCGGGAGCCGGGCCGATTCTTCCGAGAACAAGCCATAGAGGCTCCGGTTTCACCGGACGCCTCTATGGCTCGCGTTCGTCGTTATTGGCCGGCTTGCTCGGACAATTTCTTCTTGAGGTCTTCCAGTTGGGCGTCTACGCGCTCGTTCTTCGCCGGGTCCGCCGCGACCGTCGCCCCGTACGGGAATCGGGATACTTCCGCTTCGGCTTCCATCTGCATAATCTTCTCTTCCATACGGTGGAAGCCGCGAGCCGCGCTGCCGTTCTCGATGACGTTATTGGAAGAGACGACCGCGGTTTGCTTCTTGATGCGAGCGAGCTGAGCGCGTTGCACGAGTTCGTTGCGCTTGTTGCGCATCTTGTAGAACTCTTCCTTCATCTCATGAAGCTGTGCGGTGAGCTCCGCCGCGTGCGCCTTCGTCTGGACGTACAGCGCTTCCGTCTCCTCGACCTTCGCCGCGTACTTCAGGTTCTCCTCTAGCGCCGTACGAGCCGTATCCTCGCGACCGGCGCGAAGCTCCTCTTCGGCCTTGGCCATGAGGGCGTCGCCGGCGCGCTTCGCCTCGTCCAGGCGCTGCTTCAGCTTCCGTTCGCTGGCGATCTGCTTCGCGACCGTCACTTCCGCCTTCGCGATTTCTTCTTCCATGTCGCGCAAGTATTGATTTAACATTACTACCGGGTCCTCTACTTTGTCCAGCACATCGTGAATCGAGGCTACCGTCATGTCTTTAATCCGTTGAAATACTCCCATCCTAATCGTCTCCTTTGGTTTCGTTTTCTAATTTGGCGAGCTTTGCTTTCAATTGCTCGATTTCATTCTTCATAGCCTTCTTCTCGATATCTTCCATTAGATCGTCGATGCTCGGCGCCTTCGCCGGTTCGTTCGGCGGGTAATACCCTTGCGCCGTCGTTCCGAAGTGCTGCGGCTGCTGCGGCGGAGGAGGCGGCGCTCCCCAAGGCTGCTTCGGGGCGTCGTTCCAATTCGAGGAGCCGAACGTGCCGTTCCCCCCGAAGTGCTGGCCGTATCCGCCGAAATGAGAGCCGTGCGTGCCGTAATGAGGTCCGTACGTCGGATCCTTCGGCATGACCATCGCCGCGATAATGTAGATCGGAATCGGGGCTCCCCCGGAAAATACCGCCGTGATCACGAGCACGATCCTTATAATCGTGGCGTCGATGCCCGTCGCCTCGGCGAGGCCGCCGCAGACGCCGAACAGCTTCTTGTCTCGGCTCGAGCGATACACGCGTCTCATGATTTCCCGTCTCCTCCTTCAAGCTTCCGCTTCAGCTGCGCGAGCGCCTGTTCGATCTTGTCTTCGCCGTAAGCGAGCATCTGGGAGGTGCGGTCCGCGAACCCGCCGCGCACCTCGTGTAGCGAACGAGCTTCCAGCTCCATATCCGTAATCCGGTCCTCCAAGCGATGGAACCATGCCCCGCCCTGCGATGCGAAGCTGCGCGTCCGCTCGTGCATCCGCTGTTGCAGCCGGAGCGTCTCGATCCGAGCTAAGTAGTACTGGCGCTTGTGGTACACTTCTTGATATTCCCGCTTCAGCTCCGCGAGACGGCTCTCCAGCTCGTCCACGGATCGTTGGCTCTGCTCGTACAACGAACGGTATCCGTCCCGCTTTTCCTCTTCCAGCGCCTTCTCCGCCAGCGCCGCTCGGGCGATGCCGTCCTCGCCGGCCTTCACCGCGAGCATCGCTTGCTCTTCCCGCTTCCGGGCCAGCGCGTCCGATTGTAAGTATTGCGATCGCACGCTTGCGGTGTGCGCCGCGCATTGCCGATACAGCGACTCGGTTTCTTTAATGGCGTCCGCCATCTCTCTAAGGAACGAATCGATGACGCGGAGCGGGTCTTGCGCATTCTCCAATCGATCGTTCAAGGTGGCGACCGTTAAGTCGCGAACTCGTCTTGTAATGCTCATTTCTCTCCTCATCCTCCTTCGATGCTTGCTTTTATTCGTAAACCTTGCGGCGCTTCAACATCGTCCACCCGAACCAAATGAGCGCGATCGGGGCAAGGAAAGCGGCGATGGTCCACAGCTTGCCTACCAAAGCGAGCAATCCGATCGTCAGCACGATCCAACCGATCGTCTGGCGTCCGTGCCGGATGCCGTAGTAGCCGAGGCCGAGCATCGCGAGCGGGATCAGCCATCCGAATACGTCGAGCCCGATCCGATTCAGCAGGATCAAAGCGCCGACGGCGATCAACGCGACTGCGAGACCCGTGTTCCGATTCCATTTCATCTTTCGTTTCATCTCCGTTCCGCGAAGTGCTTTTGTTTTTGTTTCATGTCTTTATTCTAGGGTTTTCGCCCTCTCGCGATAACGGACCGCTGACGGTAATTCAAACTGGACCGGAGGCGGGGACGACGACCGACTTCGGAAAATGATCGCATCGTCCCGGTACGGGGAACCGCCGGAACCGGAACAGCCCTTTGGGCTCGAAATCCGCATCGTTCGGCCTCTTCCGCCCCCGCCTTGCGCCCTACGGCGCTCGTCGGTCGATCCGCCCGACGCCCTATGCGCTCCCGCGTACGGGCGCGGCTGCCCTTAGCTTCTCGCGGTCTGGCAACATTTACAACTAAATCGGGAACGCTCCTCTATGCTATGATTTCAACATACATAGAAGCTTGTACATCCATTACATACGCTGGAGGAATACCATTTGACGAATCGCAGATGGATCGCCACGACGCTGGCGGGCGCCTTGCTGCTCGGATCCGCCCCCGTCCTGTCCCCGACTACCGCTCACGCCGCTCTCGTCGGAGAGATCGAAAGCTCCGTCTCGTTCCGCACCGGACCGAGCACGGACGACAAGCGCATCCGGTATTTATCAGAAGGCGAAACCGTGGCCGTGCTGCAGAAGGTGAATGCGTACTGGTATCAAGTGAAGGACCGGACCGGCACGACCGGGTACATAAGCACGAACGCGAAATATATAACGGTTACGGAGACGGCGGACGCGCCGCCGCCATCGGCTACGAAGAATACTGGTACGATTGTATCGTCCGTATCGATGCGAGAGGGCCCTTCCGCCTCCTCCGATCGCATCCGATACGCGCAAAAGGGCGAAGTCGTCACGATCCTTAGCAAGCCGAACAGCTACTGGTTCGAAATTCGCGATCCATACGGCAACGTCGGCTACGTCAGCACAAACACGAAATACATAACGAC
>JAPSKX010000165.1 GCA_031181325.1 Paenibacillus sp. | reverse complement strand
GGCTACATCCTGATCGTCGTCGCCCTCCTGGGCGTCGTCGCGGCTACCGCCTACCCGTTCATCTACATGCTGTCCGTCTCGGTCAGCGAAGACATCTACGTCATGCGCGGCGAGGTCACGTTGTTCCCGAAAGGGTTCACCACCGCCATGTACGAGCTCGTGTTGTCCGACAGCCGAATCGGCACTTCGTACTTGAACACGATCCTATACGTGACGGTCGGCACGGCCGTCTCCCTGATCGTTACCGCGATGGGCGCGTACGCGCTCTCCCGCAAAGACATGCTGTTCCACAAGCAACTCACGCTGCTCGTCGTGTTCACGATGTTTTTCGGCGGCGGCATGATCCCGACGTTCCTCGTCGTGAAGGGCGTCGGCATCATCGACTCGCTCTGGGGCATGATTCTCCCGACGGCGGTGTCGACCTGGAACCTGATCGTCATGCGGACGTTCTTCACGAACATTCCGAAGGAGCTGGAGGAAGCGGGGCGCATGGACGGCTTGACCGATCTCGGCATCTTCGCCCGCATCGTGCTGCCGCTCTCGAAGGCCGCGATGGCGACGATCGGACTGTTCTACGCGGTGGCGATGTGGAACAACTTCTACTCCGCGCTGCTGTACCTTCGAACGCCGGACTTGTTCCCGCTGCAGGTCGTGCTGCGCAACATCGTGCTGATGGGGCAGATGGAGACGGGCGACGCGGCGAGCGTCGACAACCTCGTCGTCGCGGAGTCGCTGAAGTTCGCGACGATCATGGTGTCCACGCTGCCGATTCTGCTTCTGTATCCGTTCCTGCAGAAATACTTCGTGCAAGGTGTTATGATCGGATCCGTGAAAGGATAAGCATGACCTTACGCGGCACGGTCTCCACATAAACCAAAGTTTTCAGTCAAGAGAGGGAGATGGGACATGAAGAAGTGGGTTTCGATCGTAGCGACCGCCTCGATGGCGGCAGGCATGTTGTCGGCGTGCGCCGGCGGCGGAGGAACGGCAGAGCCGGACGCGCCGAAGGGCGACGGCGGATCGCCGACCGCTCCGGCCGCCGACGGCGGTCCGAAGGAACAGACGTATTCCATGCTCGTAGAATCTCATGCCAGCTGGCCGTACGATGAAAACTGGGTCGTGTGGGACTACCTCAAGGAGAAGACCGGCGCGACGTTCAAGGTGCAGACGCCGTCCGGCGAAATCGAAGACGCGCTGAGCCTGACCGTCGCCTCCGGCGAGATGCCGGACATCATGTACACGCTGGATAAGAAGCTCGCCGACAAGTACGGCATGCAAGGCGCCCTGGTCAACATCCTCGACTACGTCGATCGGATGCCGAACTTTAAGGCTTGGATGGAAAAGTACCCGACCGAGACGGCCGGCGCGATCGCCGCGGACGGCAAGATGTACATCTTCCCGAACGAGGGGATCAGCGAGACGAACCGGAATATTTGGATGTACCGGCAGGACATTTTCGAGAAGCATGGGTTAACGGCCCCTACGAATTACGACGAGCTGTACGCGACGCTGAAGGAGCTGAAGGCGCAATATCCGGACAGCTATCCGTTCGCGTTCCGCTTCGGCAAGGGGCTGCAAATTCTGCGCAACCTATCGGCCAACTTCGGCACGAACGAGGACTTCTACTTGGACATCGAGACGAACGAATGGAAGTACGGCCCGATCGAGGAAGAGTACAAGACGCTGCTCGGCTGGCTGAACAAGTTCTATAAAGAAGGGCTCATGCCGCCGGACTGGCTGACGGTCGACGTGAAGCAGTGGCAGGATCTCGTGTCGACGAACCGGACGTTCGTTACGGTCGACTATATCGGCCGGATCGACAACTTCAACATCCCGTTGCGCAAGGACAATCCGGAGTTCAACATGGCGTTCATGGCGCCTCCGGCGGGCGCCCCGGGCGGCAAGCAGCAGAACCCGTACACGCACTTCAAGATTTCCGGCATGATGGTCGCGTCTACGTCGGATAAAATCGAAGACATCATGAAGGTTATGGACTATTACTTCTCCGAGGAAGGCAAAGAATTGCTGTCGTGGGGGAAGGAAGGCGAGACGTTCAAGACGGAGGGCGGCAAGAAGTCGTTCATCGAGACGTACGCCGACGTCGGCGACCTCCGCAAGAAGACGGGGCTTGGCACGAACGGCGCGTACACGTGGTTCGATTACGACTCCCACCTGTCGCTGGCGTCGCCGGAGCTGCAAGGCGCCTACGCGGAAGCGCGCAAGTACGATATGCCGCTCGATCCGGAGCCGCCGATGGACGAGGCAGAGACGGAGACGATGGCGACGACGTATCAGGCGATTCTCAAGCACCGCGAGGAAAATGTGAGCAAGTTCATCCTCGGCGAACGCGATCTCGCGCAGTGGGACGCCTTCGTGGAGGAGCAGAAGGGTCTCGGCATCGACAAGGTATTGGAAACGTACAAGGCGGCGTACGATCGGATGCAAGCGAACGGCGCGAAGTAACGGCGTGAAGGAATAGCTGCAAGTATAGCGTTCAGTATGGGGGGAACCGCGGCTTCGTCGCCCGGGGCCCCCTCCTTATCTTAGGGCAGAACGGGAGGAGCTGGAGATGTTCGAATTCGATGCGCTTTATTACCCCTACGGTTCGAGACGGACGGCGGTGTACGGCCGTCGCGGGATGGTGGCGACGTCGCAGCCGCTGGCCGCGCAGGCGGGCCTCGATATGTTGAAGCGGGGCGGCAATGCGGTGGACGCGGCGGTCGCGACGGCGGCCGCGTTGACGGTACTGGAGCCGACGTCGAACGGCATCGGTGGGGATGCGTTCGCGCTCGTGTGGAGCGGCGGCAAGCTGCACGGGCTGAACGCGAGCGGCCCGTCGCCGGCGTCGCTCTCGATCGACGCGGTGCGCGGCCTCGGGCATTCGACGATGCCGAAGTACGGCATCGTGCCGATAACGGTGCCTGGCGCGCCGGCGGCGTGGGCGGAGCTGTCGGCTCGGTTCGGACGGCTGGAGTTCTCGGAGCTGCTTGAGCCGGCGATCCGGTACGCGGAAGAGGGCTACCCGATGTCGGCGACGCTGGAGTTTCTGTTCGGGTATGAATTTACGAAATTCAATGCCATGAAGAAGGGACCGGAATTCGACGGTCTGTATTCGACGTTCACGCGGGACGGCCGCTTGCCGAAGGCGGGCGAGCTGTGGACGTTCCCGGATCACGGGAAGACGCTGCGATCGATCGCGGCGACTCGCGGCGAGTCGTTCTACCGCGGGGAGTTGGCGGCCGCGATCGACAGCTATGTACGTGCGCACGGCGGGTTCTTGTCCGCGAGCGATCTCGCGGCGTACCGCCCGGAGTGGGCGGACCCTATCTCGGTGCCGTACCGCGGGTATGACATATGGGAAATTCCGCCGAACGGGCACGGCATGGTCGCCTTGCAGGCGTTGCGCATCTTAGAGGGCTTCGACTTCGACACGAGAGATTCCGTCGAGACGGTGCACCGTCAGATCGAAGCGATGAAGCTGGCGTTCGCGGACGGCCTGCATTACATCACCGATCCTGCGCATATGAAGGCGAGCGTCGCCGGGATGTTGTCCGAGGCGTACGCGGCGGAGCGGCGGGCGCTCATCGGCGATACGGCGCTGACGCCCGCGCCGGGCACGCCGCCGCAGGGCGGCACGGTGTACGTCGCGGCGGCGGATGCGGACGGCAACGTCGTCTCGTTCATCCAGAGCAACTACATGGGCTTCGGCTCCGGCGTCGTCGTCGAAGGCACGGGGATCGCGCTGCAAAACCGCGGCGGCGACTTCTCGCTCGATCCGTCCCGCGCCAACGCGCTCGCGCCGGGGAAAAAATCGTATCACACGATTATCCCGGGGTTCCTGACGCGCGGCGGGGAAGCCGTCGGCGCGTTCGGCGTCATGGGCGGCTTCATGCAGCCGCAGGGGCATGTGCAGGTCGTCATGAATACGATCGACTTCGGGTTGAACCCGCAGGCGACGCTCGATGCGCCGCGCTGGCAATGGCGCGAGGGTACGACCGTCGAGGTGGAGCCGGGCTTCCCGGACGCCCTCGCGCAAGCGCTTCAGCGCCGCGGACACAACATCGTGCGCGCCGTACACCCGTTCAACTTCGGACGGGGGCAGATCGTCTGGCGCGACCCGGCGTCGGGCGTGCTCGTCGGCGGCACGGAGCCGCGCACCGACGGGCAGGTGGCCGTATGGTGACGGGGGAGCGTCTGAGGCTTCTCCACCTCGGCCTCTCGCGGTCCCGCATGCCGGAGGAAGGGCCGTTCGTCGACGAGCTGCGCGCGATCGGGGATCTGACCATCCGCAAGGATGCCGGCGCCATGAGCGTCGAGCAGCGGGCTGCGCTCATCCGCGACTGCGACGTGCTGCTCACGATGTGGGGCTCGGCGATGGTGCCGATCGACGTCGCGCGCGATCCGGGGCGGCTCCGGTACGTCTGCAACATCACCGGCGAGATGAAAAGCTGGGTGCCGCTGGAACTCATCGAGTCGTCCATCCCGGTGACGAACTGGGGCGACGCGTCCGCGGACGAGATCGCCGAAGCCGCGATGGCGTTGCTGCTGACCGCGGCGAAGGACATCGTGCCGCAGACGCGGCACATCGAGCGCGGCGGCTGGCGGCTCGAGCGGCACCATCGCGGTACGGTCCGGGGCCTTCGCGTCGGGCTGTACGGCTACGGCGTCATCGGGCGTCGGTTCGCGGCGTTGCTGCAGCCGTTCGGCGCGAGGCTGACCGTGTACGACCCGTTCGCGGCCGAGCTGCCGGAGGGGGTCGCGCGCGCGGAGTCGCTCGACGCGCTGTTCGCCGGCTCCGACGCCGTCTCGATTCACGCGGGGCTTACGGCGGAGACGCGCGGCTCGGTAACGGCGGGGCGGCTTGCGATGCTGCCGGACGGCGGCATCGTCATCAATACGGCGCGCGGCGACATCGTCGATCAGGAGGCGCTGTTCGCCGAGCTCGCGCGCGGACGGCTGCGCGCCGGGCTCGACGTCGTCGCGGGCAGCGACGAGCTGGCGCCGGATCACCCGGCGCGGCGGTGGGACAACTGCATCTTGACCGCGCATATGCTCGCGAAGTTGTCCTGGAACTTGCCGCGGCTGCTGTACCGGGAAGAAATATGCCTCGATAACCTGCGGAGGTTTGCGGCGGGAGAGGGGCTTCGTTTTCGCATCGATCGGGAGAAATACGTACGCATGACATGAACAGCGGGGGAGAGAGGGCCATGACGGAGAAGGTGAAATTCGCGCTCGTCGGAGCGGGCGTCATCGCGCCGCAGCATGCGCGAGCGATCGTCGCCAACGAGGAGGCGGAGCTGACCGCGATCGTCGACAAGGACGAAGCGAAGGCGCGGAGACTGGCCGACGACTTCGGCATCCGCTATGTCTACACGGACATCGAGCAGATGCTGAAGCAGGACGATATACAGGTCGTCAACATTACGGTGCCGAGCGGCTTCCACAGCCCGCTCAGCGTCGCCGCGAGCGAGGCGAAGAAGCATGTGCTCGTCGAGAAGCCGCTGGACATCGCGCCGGGGAAGATGGGCGCGATGATCGAGGCGGCGCGCCGCAACGGCGTGAAGCTCGGCTGCATCCACCAGCGGCGCGTCATGCCGACGGCGATGGCCGCGAAGCGGGCGATGGAAGCCGGTAAGCTCGGCAAGATGGTGCTCGGCGACGTGTACCAGAAGTATTACCGGAGTCCGGACTATTATAAGAGCGCCGGCTGGCGCGGCACGTGGGCGGTCGACGGCGGCGGCGCGCTCATGAACCAAGGCGTGCACGGCATCGACGTCATGATCTGGCTCATGGGCGACGTGCATTCCGTCTTCGCGTATGCGGCCCCGCTCGTGTACGACATCGAGGTCGAGGATACGGCCGTCGCCGTCGTGAAGTACAAGAGCGGCGCGTTCGGCGTCATTCAAGGCACGACGTCGGTGTACCCGAATCAAGCCGCGAAATACGAGCTGCACGGCGAGCGCGGGTCCGTTACGTTCACCGACGATACGATCGAGCAGTGGAAGTTCGGCGGCAGCGACGAGCAGGCCCCGGAAGTCGAGCAGCGCGTCAACTCGAAGACGCATCCGCATCTCATGGAGCGGGACGGCCATTACCTCATGGTCGACGATATGATCCGCGCGATTCGGGAAGGGCGCGAGCCGATGGTGAACGGCGAGGAAGCGCGGAAGGCGGTCGACGTCATCCTGTCGATCTACGAATCCGCCCGAACGGGCAAGGAAGTGTTCTTGTAATGCGGACGAGGAGGAACTAACCATGACGACCCCAGTAAAGATAGGCATGATCGGTCTCGATACGTCTCATGCCGTGGCGTTTACGAAGCTGTTGAACGACCCCGAGGCGCCATACCATGTACCGGGCGGCCGCGTCGTCGCCGCGTTCCCCGGCGGCTCGCCGGATTTCGAGCTGAGCTGGCACCGGCTCGAGCGGTTTGCGTCCGCGGTGCGGGACGACCACGGCGTGGACGTCCTCGGCAGCATCGAGGCGGTCGCGGCGCGATCCGACGCGATCCTGCTGACGTCGGTCGACGGCCGCGTCCACCTGGAGCAGTTCCGGCGCCTTGCGCCGTACGGCAAGCCCGTCTTCATCGATAAGCCGTTCGCCTTGACGTCCGCGGATGCGAGGAGGATCGCCGCCGTCGCCCGCGAGCATGGCGTGCCGCTCATGAGCTCGTCGTCGCTGCGCTACGCCGAAGACCTCGTCCAAGCGCGCGCCGACGACTCGCTCGGGGACGTCATCGGCGCCGACGTGTACGGCTTCGTCGAGCTGCAGCCGACGCAGCCGGGGCTGTTCTGGTACGGCATCCATAACGCCGAGATGCTGTTCTCCATCCTCGGCCGCGGCTGCGTCCGCGTGCATGCTTTCACGAGCGAGCAGCACGAGCAGGTGACGGGGCTGTGGAGCGACGGCCGCATCGGCACGATCCGCGGCTGCCGCAACGGCGTCCGCATGAACGGCGCGCTCTTGCACCGGACGAACGGCACCGTCTTCGTCGACTGCAGTCGCAGCGAGAAACCGAAATACGCCGGACTGCTCGAACGCGTCATGACGATGTTCCGGACCGGGACGCCGCAGGTCGACATCGAGGAGACGCAAGAAATCATTCGATTCTTGGAGGCCGCGAACGAGAGCCGAGCGACCGGGCAGCCGGTAGAGATGTAGAAGAAGAGGAGGAGAATTCCGAAAATGATCCTAGACCGCCTAGGCGTCATCACCGACGAAATTTCCCCCGTCCTGACGGAGGCGCTGGATTGGATTAGAGCGGAGGGATTGCGCTACGCCGAAATTCGCATGGTCGAAGGGAACAACGTCGCCGCCTTAACCGACGAAGAGGTCGACCGGGTGCGGCGGGAAGCGGAAGCGCGAGGCATTGGAATCTCCGGCGTCGCGTCGCCGCTGTTCAAGTGCGCGCTCGACCCGTCCCGCGAAGTCGAGACGGGCGACCGGTTCGGCCAGAAGGAGGAGGGCGTCGAAGCCCACTTCGAGAAGCTCGTTCGCGTCCTGGATATCGCCGAGCGTCTCGGCACCCGCTTCGTCCGCATCTTCTCGTTCTGGCGCGAACGAACGCCCGAGGCGCACGCGGACGAGATCGCCGCGCATCTGTCCCGCGCGGCGGCGATGGCCGAAGCGCGCGGCCTCGTGCTGCTGCTCGAGAACGAGCGCTCCTGCAACGGCGGATACGCCGCCGAAGTCGCGGCGTACGTGAACGCCGTAGGCTCGCCGAGCCTTAGGGCGCTATGGGACCCGGGCAACGAAGCGCAAAGCCCGACCTGGTCGTTCCCGCGCGATTACGAGACCGTCCGCGACGCGCTCGCTCACGTCCATATTAAGGACTCGTATATCGATGCGTCCGGCAAGCCCCGCTGCGTTCCCGTCGGGCAAGGCCGCGTCCCGTACGCGGAGCAGATTCGCTTGCTCGAGGCGAACGGCTATCAAGGGCTGTACATCATGGAGACGCACTACGTCCCGCCAGGCGGTACGAAGGCGGACGGCACGAGGATGTCGTTGGACGGCCTTCGTTTCGCGTTAGGCGTCCACGCCGGGGGGCGGGCATGACCGGGCCTCGGGGCTTCGGCATCGTCGGCAACGGTACGATCGCCGAATACCATGCGCGCGCGATCCTCGGGCTCGACGACGCCCGCCTCGTCGGCGCAGCGGGCCGCAGCCCGGCGAAGGCCGCCGCTTTCGTCCGCGCGCTCGGCGCTGAAGGCGTCCGCGCGTTCGCCGACGTCGCCGAGCTGCTGGCGCGGCCGGACGTCGACATCGTCTGCATCGCCACGTCGAGCGGCAGTCACGCGGCGGTCGCCGAGGCGGCGCTGGAGGCGGGCAAGCACGTCGTCGTCGAGAAGCCGATGACGATGACGTCCGAGGGCGCCGACCGCTTGATCGCGCTCGCCGAGCGCCGCGGGCTGACGCTGTCCGTCATCTCGCAGCGGCGCTTCGAAGCGCCGTACGCTCTCGCGAAGCGGATGCTCGACGAAGGCCGCCTCGGCCGGTTGCTGCTCGTCGAGGCGCATACCCCGTTCTATCGGACGCAAGCGTACTACGACAGCGCCGACTGGCGCGGCACGGTCGCCGAGGACGGCGGCGCGCTCATGAACCAAGGCATCCATCAGATCGATCTGATGCTCTGGTACGGCGGCGACGCCGTCGCCGTCAGCGGGAAGCTCGCGACACTTACGCACGAGATGGAAGCGGAGGATCTCGGCGCGGCGGTCGTCTCGTTCGCGAGCGGCGCCGTCGGCGTCTTAACCGCCTCGACGAGCCTGGCGC
Source organism: Paenibacillus sp. (assembly GCA_031181325.1). Classification (GTDB taxonomy): domain Bacteria; phylum Bacillota; class Bacilli; order Paenibacillales; family YIM-B00363; genus Paenibacillus_AE. The sequence continues at coordinate 1,870 of JAPSKX010000165.1, read as the reverse complement.
CGGGCTTCCCGCCGTCCGTCAAGCTGTACGGCGAGCGCGGCGCGATTCATCTCGAGGCAACGCGATCGCGCACTGGTCGGTGCCGGGCGTCGAGGCGCCGCCGCCCCCGAGCGCCGTCTCCGTCGAAGGCGGCAACGATCCGCGCGCGATCTCGCACGACAACCACCGGCGCCAGCTCGCGGACGTCCTCGCCGCGATCGGGAGCGGTCGGGCGCCGTCGCTTACGGGCCGGGACGGCCGCGCGACCGTGCGCCTGATCGAGGGCATCTGCGAATCGTCCCGCACGGGCCGCGACATTCGGCTCGACGCATAAGCAATATCAAGCGGCGCCGTACTTACCGGTCGTCGCTTTTATCGTTTTCTTGTCGGGATAAATAACTCGCATACTCCAAAGGTTGTTTATAAATTAGTTTTTTATATTTCACGCATGAAGGGGCGTTGTATATCTTTTTTTGGGGTTTCCCGTTTAGTTCGATAATCCACAGTTTATGTTGTTCGTCGATCCCGAAATCCACGCTGATTTCTCCCAACGAGCCCATACGATTTTCCGCTGCTTGCGCGGCTGCAATGCTTACCTCATGCAGCGATCGAAGGATGCGATTCGTCTCTTCCGAAGAGAGAAATTGCGGAGCGACGTCTTCGAAATCGCGTACGGCCGTACACACGCTCGTGTTAAAGTAATGCTCGTAAGCCACTCTGCAGGTTACGGCGGACACCGTCCACTCCCCGATTCGCCCTTTCTGGACAAGAACTCGGATATCGAAAACGCATTGATTCAGCGGCTTCATGCGAATGCCTTGCTGAACCACATACTTTTTTCCTTTGAAAAGGTCTTCCATTCGTTGTCGACTATGTTCTTCTTTTCTGTAAATGTATTTCGGGGCCAAGCTGTGCAGCGAAATGTGAATATCGCCGTTTTCTTTGAGCTCGACTCGATGCACGGACGTCCCTTTGCTTCCATATAGAGGTTTTATATACACCAATCGATATTTATTAATCATTTCTAATATATTCTCTTGATTTAATAAACTGGTATCCGGGACATAGGAGTGCAGAGCGGACTGCTTCAAGAGGTCGTGGAGTTCCCATTTATTGAAATAATTAATGGCGTTAAAGCATTTATTCCTCCCGATCGACCGCTCCAATCGTCGAACGGTTATTTTCTTTTTGTTAAAACTCCGATTGTAAACGGCGTTGGGAAACGGGAATGTGCGTTCCACCCACCGATCCTTCCTCCGGGTCATACCGATAATACGTTGCGCCTTCCATTGAATATCGGCCGGGGAGAAGGCGAAGAGTCTCAGGTTCAGGTCGTGATATTTTTGATAAAGCGCCAATGTTTTTTTTCTGAGGTTCCTCTTCGTAACTAAAATTCCTACTAGAGGGCGATTTTCCATATCCAACACGTCCTCCTCTTCGAATTCTTTAGTTATTTAATGCGGGCATAGACATCTTGCTATGGGACATCCGCATAGAGGTAGTGCCCATTTAACATTAAATGGGTGTATGCTGTGCTTCTTTGGTCAAATGTTCCGTATGTTGAAGTACATTTGGCACTGGGGAGATGAGTGTATGGGGAGATGCGATTGCCCGCCGGGACCTCCGGGCCCGGAAGGGCCTCGAGGGCGTAGAGGGCCGAGAGGGCACAGAGGGCCGACAGGCGAAACCGGGCCGGAAGGACCGGAAGGTCCGCGAGGGTACCGAGGGCCGGCGGGTGAAACCGGACCGATGGGTCCGATGGGTCCGATGGGTCCGGAAGGACCTGAAGGACCGGTAGGGGCGACAGGTCCGGCGGGTCCGGTAGGGGCGACAGGACCGGAAGGACCGGCGGGTCCGGTAGGGGCGACAGGTCCGGCGGGTCCGGTAGGGG
>JAPSKX010000164.1 GCA_031181325.1 Paenibacillus sp. | reverse complement strand
TTCTGAGGCACGCCGCCCCGCTTTCTGCCCCATCGCGCCACACTCGCATCGCCCCCGCCTTCCGCCAAACACTAGTTACCTGCGATGTGAGGCGCCACGCCACACTTTCTGGGGCACGCCGCCCCGCTTTCTGCCCCATCGCGCCACACTCGCATCGACCCCGCCTTCCGCCAAACACTAGTTACCTGCGATATGGGCGCCTTGCCCCCGCATAATAAAAGAAAAACCGCCCTCGCGGGGCGGCATGATTAATAATGCACGACATATCCTTCTTGTTCGAGCAGCGTCTTCGCGCGAACGGAGTCGTCCTCGTTGCCGAACGACAACCGCATCGAGCCCGGTCCGCCCGGCGTCGGCTCCAAGATGCCGATGTTTCGCAGGTTGATCCGACGGCTCCCGAGCAGCGTCGTCAGCTTGCCGATCGTGCCGGGCTCGTCTGCCACCTGCACGTAGAACTCGTAATGCGTCGTCGCGACGCCGACGCGCCGCTCCGGCAGCGCGCTGCGGAACGCGGACGCCGAACGGAACTGCTCGGCGATCGCCTCCCCGTCTCCGGAGCGAAGAATGTCCATAAAGCGTCCCGCCTCGTCCGTCCACGCTTGCAGCAGCTCGAGCAGCACCTCGCGATTGCTGACGCAGATGTCTCGCCAGATCGTCGGGTCCGCGGAGGCGATGCGCGTAATGTCGCGGAAGCCGCCGGCGGCCAACTTTTCGTAGCTGTCGTCCGTCTCGCCGAGCCGCGCGACCAAGTTTACGAGCATCGCCGCGACGATATGCGGCAGATGGCTGACCGCGCCGACGACGCCGTCGTGCGTGCGGGCGTCCATGCGGACGAGCTTCGCCTTCGTATGCGAGAGCAGCTCGACCAGCGCGTCATAGGACGACCCCGGCGTCGACGGCGTCGGCGTGAGCACGTAGTACGCGTTCTCGAACAGCTTCGACGTCGCGGCTTCGACGCCGGAACGCTCCTTGCCGGCCATCGGGTGGCCGCCGATGAAGACGGCGTCTCCGAACGAATAGCGCGAAGCCGCCTCGACGATCTCGCCCTTCGTGCTGCCGACGTCCGTAATGATCGCCCCGGGCTTCAGCTTACAGCGGGACAGCGCCGCCAAATAGTCGTTCAGCATGCCGACCGGCACGCACAGAAACAGAAAGTCGGCTCCCGACGCCGCTTCCTCGAGCGACGTCGTCCCTTCGTCGACGACGCCGCGGTCCAAGCACTTCCGCACCGATTCGGACCTCGGCGAGTGGCCCACGACGCGGAAGCCCGGACGCCCCTTGAAACACAGCGCCAGCGATCCGCCGATGAGGCCGACGCCGAAAATCGCGATTTTCGTCATTCGGCCGCCACAGCCGTCTCTTGCAGCACGGCCGTCAACGCTTCGATGAACGTCCGATTTTCCGCTTCGGAGCCGACCGTAACCCGAATCATCGTCGGGAAGCCGATCGATGCCGTATGCCCCCCGCGCACGATGACGCCTTTCTTCAGAAGCTCTTCGTACACCGTCTTGGCGTCGCGCGCGCAATCCACGAGCACGAAGTTGCCGTGCGCCGGGAAGCTCTTGAGGCCCAGACGGTCGAACTGCTCGCGCAGGTAGACGATGCCCGCGGCGTTCGCCTCGCGGCAACGCGCGATGAACGCTTGGTCCTGCACGGCGGCGAGCGCCGCGGCTTGCGCGAAGCCCGTCGTGTTGAACGGCTCGCGCACTTGGTTGATCGACTTGATCAATGCAGGCTGCCCGATGCCGTAACCGATGCGCAGACTCGCGAGGCCATACGCCTTCGAGAACGTGCGCAGCGTGATGACGTTCGGGTAGCGCTTCACGAGCTCGAGCCCGTTCGGGAACGCCTCGTCGACGACGTATTCGACGTACGCCTCGTCCAAGACGACCATCACGGTCGACGGCACGCGCGCAAGGAACGACTCGACCTCGTCCTTCGTGACGATCGTGCTCGTCGGGTTGTTCGGATTGCACACCCACACGACCTTCGTCTTGTCCGTGATCGCGGCGAGCATCGCCTCGAGATCGTGCGTGCCGTTCTTCAGCGGCACCTCCACGACCGTCGCGCCTTCGATCTCGGCGTTATGCCGGTACTGCGGGAACGTCCGATCCGCCATGATCGTCTCGTCGCCCGGCGAAAGATAAGCGCGAGCGATCATAAGAATCACTTCGTCGGAGCCGGCGCCGAACACGATCTGGTCCGGCGTCACGCCGTGCAGCGCGGAGAGCGCCTCCTTCAGCTCGACGCTTGCGCCGTCGGGGTAGATGTTCGCTTTATCCACGTGGGCGATGATCGCTTCCTTCGCCTTCGGCGAGCAGCCGAACGGGTTTTCGTTGGAAGCGAGCTTGATGACTTCGGTTAAGCCGAGCTCCCGTTTCACTTCTTCGATCGGCTTGCCGGGCTGGTATACCGGCAGGTGCATGATTCTTGCTTTCGGTTGCATTCGCTTGTCCCACTCCTAACCTAAATCTGTCATATGAAAAATAATACAACCATTGTAACGCATCCCGCGAGCGTCATCCACGCTTTATTTCGCGCCCTTCAGCTCCCGCACGAAGTCGCCGACCGCGCGCGCGCCTTCCTCGCGCGTCGCCGGGTTCCGGAGCTTCTCCTCCTGCTCCTCGACCTTGCGCACGATCGCGCTGCCGACGATGACGCCGTCGCAGCGGCTCTCGAAGCGGGCCACCTGCTCGCGGTTCGAGATGCCGAAGCCGATCGCGATCGGCACATCCGTCGCGGCGCGCACCGTATCGAGGAACGCATCGATGTCGCTGGCGAACGTCGCGCGTTCGCCGGTGACGCCGAGCGACGAGACGCAATAGACGAAGCCGCGCGCCTTCTTCGCGATCCGGCTCACCCGCTGGCTCGACGTCGGCGCGACGAGCGGAATAAGATGCAGCCCGTGCGTCTCCGCGAGCGCGCGGAACTCCTCGTCCTCCTCGATCGGCAGGTCCGGCACGATCATGCCGGAGATGTTGTTCGCCTGCGCCAAGTCGAAGAATCGGTCGAACCCGAGCTGGAGAATCGGATTATAGTATGTGAACAAGATGAACGGCAGCTGCACGCCTTCTTCCTTCGCGCGGCGCGCGATGCCGATGACGTCCAGAATCGTCGTCAGCCGCCCGCTTAAGGCGCGCTGCGACGCCCGCTGAATGACGGGGCCGTCCGCGAGCGGATCGGAATACGGCACGCCGAGCTCGATCATATCGGCGCCGGCCGCCTCCAGCTCGCGGATGATCGCGAGCGACGCGTCCAGGTCGGGGTCGCCGATCGTCAGGAACGGAATGAGCGCCGTGCGCCCTTCCGCCTTCAGCCGGGCGAACGTCGCGTCGATGGCGTTGGCAGTCCCCTTCTCCACGGTCATTGCGCATTCCCTCCCAAGTACTTCATGATCGATTCGACGTCCTTGTCGCCGCGCCCGGACAGGTTCGCGACGATGATTCTATCCTTCGACATCGTCGGCGCCAGCCGGAGCACGTGCGCGATCGCATGCGCCGATTCGAGCGCCGGGATGATGCCTTCCTTGCGGGAGAGCAGTTGCAGCGCCTCGAGCGCCTCGGCGTCGCTCGCGGGCACGTACTCCGCGCGCCCGATATCCTTCAGGTACGAGTGCTCCGGACCGATGCCCGGGTAATCGAGACCCGCGGAGATCGAATGCGCCTCCTGCACTTGGCCGTGCTCGTCCTGCAGCAGATAGCTCATCGAACCTTGGAAGACGCCGTGCGTCCCGTGCGTCATCGTCGCGGCGTGGCGGTCCGTATCGACCCCTTCGCCCGCCGCTTCGACGCCGATGAGCCGGACGTCCGCATCGTCCACGAACGGATAGAAGATGCCCATCGCGTTGCTGCCGCCGCCGACGCAGGCGACGATCGCGTCCGGCAGCCGGCCGTGGTCCCTTAGCATCTGCGACTTCGTCTCGTCGCCGATGATGCGCTGGAAGTCGCGCACCATCATCGGGTACGGATGCGGCCCGACGACGGAGCCGAGAATGTAGAACGTGTCGTCGACGTGGCTGACCCAATAGCGCAGCGCTTCGTTGCCCGCGTCCTTAAGCGTGCGCGAGCCGGACGTCACCGGCACGACCTCCGCGCCGAGCAGATTCATGCGGAACACGTTCAACTGCTGCCGCTTCGTGTCTTCCTCGCCCATGAACACTTTGCATTCCAAGTCGAGCAGCGCCGCGATCGTCGCCGAAGCGACGCCGTGCTGGCCGGCGCCCGTCTCCGCGATGACCTTCTTCTTGCCCATCCGCTTCGCGAGCACGCCTTGGCCGATCGTATTGTTGATCTTATGCGCGCCCGTGTGGTTCAGGTCTTCCCGCTTGAGGTAGATCCGCGCGCCGCCGAGATGCTCGGAGAGCCGTTTCGCATAGTACAGCGGCGTCGGCCGTCCCGAATATTGGCGGTAAAGCTCCTGGATTTCTTGTTGGAACGACTCATCCTTCGAATAATGCGCGTACGCCTCTTCTAACTCGAGAAGCGCGTTCATGAGCGTCTCCGGCACGAAGCGCCCGCCGAACTTGCCGAAGCGGCCTTGGTTGTCGGGCACGAACGAAATCGCCATTATAGTTTCACCCTTTTCACGAATGTACGTATTTTGTCAGGATCCTTCGCGCCGTCCGTCTCCACGCCGCTCGACACGTCGACGCCGTCGACGAGACGCGCGGCGAGCAGCTCGCCGACGTTCCCCTCGTGCAAGCCCCCCGCCGCGAACAGCGGGATTCCCTGCGCCTGCGTCCAACGCCGATACGCCGGGATGACGTCCCACCGGAACGTCCGCCCCGTGCCGCCGCCGACGACCGGATCGTAGGCGTCCAGCAGCAGCGCGTCGAGCAGCCCGTCGTACGCCGCCAGTCGAGCGGCGACGGACGCCTCGTCGTGCTGCGCCTCGCCGGCGACGCCGAGCGCCTTCCAGACGGCGACGCCCGGGAATCTCGCGCGGCACTTGCGAACGAACGCCGGCGATTCGGCGCCGTGCAGCTGCAGCGCGTCGAGCGGCGCGACGGCGAGCAGCGTCTCGAGCTCCTCGATCGTCGGATTGACGAACACCCCGACGAATCGCTGCCGCCCATCGGCCGCCCGGATCGCTTCGATCATGGCTCGCGACTCTTCCGCCGTCACGCGGCGCTTGCTCGGCGCGAACACGAAGCCGATATAATCGATCGCGAGCGGCGCGGCGGAGGCCGCCGTCGCCGCGTCCCGCAGGCCGCATACCTTCAGCAGCGTCCCCTTCATCGCGCGGACGGCGCGCCCATCAAGGCGCCGACCGCCTCCGCGACGTCCGGCTGGCGCATGAAGTGCTCGCCGACGAGCACGGCTCGAGCGCCGGCCGTCGCGACGCGCGCCACGTCCTCCGGCTTCGAGATGCCGCTCTCGCTGATGACGAAGCGATCCTTCGGAATCGAGAGCAGCAGCTCCTCCGTCACCGCGAGATCGACGACGAACGTCTTCAGGTTCCGATTGTTGATGCCGACGAGGTCTGCGCCAAGGTCCAGCGCGACGTCGAGCTCCTCGCGGTCGTGCACCTCGACGATCGCATCGAGCCCGAGCTCGGCGCCGAGCGCGAGGTACGACCGCAGCTGCTCCTTCGTTAGAATCGCGGCGATGAGCAGAATCGCGTCCGCCCCGATCGCGCGAGCTTCGTAAATATGAATGGGGTCGATCGTGAAGTCTTTGCGCAGGAGCGGCAGCCCGACCGCGGCGCGAACCGCGGTCAAGTACGAGTTAGCGCCTTGGAAATGCGGCTCGTCCGTCAGTACGGACAAACAGTCCGCGCCCGCGCGCTCATACGCCGAAGCGATCGCCACTGGATCGAAGTCGGGCCGAATCAGCCCTTTCGACGGGGAAGCCTTCTTCACCTCGGCGATGAGCCCCATCGGACGCTTCGCCCGTTCGACGAGTCTCGAGCGGAAGCCGAGCGTCGCCGGCATGCCGGCGATCTTCCGCTCCAGCTCGGCGATGCTCGTCGACGCCTTCAACGCTTCGACCTCTTGCTTTTTCACCGCAACGATCTTATCGAGAAACATGCTTCAGCGCCTCCGTCGTCTTCACCAATTGTTCCAGCTTGCGCGACGCCGCGCCGGAATCGATCGCGTCGGCCGCCCGCTTCACGCCTTCCTGCAGCGTGCCGCTGAGACCGGCTACGTAGAAGCACGCGCCCGCGTTCGCGAGCACGATGTCGCGGTAAGGGCCCTTCTCGCCGGACAGGACGATGCGCACCTTCTCCGCGTTCTCCGCCGCGTCTCCGCCGACGATATCGGCGATCGCGCAAGGCCGAAGCCCGAGATCGTCCGGCGTAATATCGTACGTGCGCAGCTTCCCGTCCTTCAGCTCCGTCACCCGCGTCGGCGCCGACAAGCTGATTTCGTCCAATCCGTCATGACTGCCGACGACGAGCGCGCGCACGGTGCCGAGCTTGCGCAGCACATGCGCCATCAGCTCCGTCTTGTTCCGATCGTAGACGCCGAGCAGCTGGCGGTCCGCGCCGGCCGGATTCGTCAGCGGTCCGAGCAGGTTGAATACGGTCCGGAAGCCGAGCTCCTTGCGCGGCGCCGCGGCATGCTTCATCGACGGGTGATACACCTGCGCGAACATGAAGCATAGGCCGGCTTCGCGAAGACAATCCGCCGCCTGCTCCCGCGGAAGATCGATATGGACGCCGAGCGCCTCCAGCACGTCCGCGCTGCCGCTCTTGCTCGACATCGCGCGATTGCCGTGCTTCGCGACGCGAACGCCGCCCGCTGCGGCGACAAGCGCCGCCGTCGTCGAAATATTGAACGTGTGCTGCCCGTCGCCGCCGGTCCCGCACGTGTCTAACAAGCCTTCCTGCAGCGTAGGCACCCGCTGTACGCGCGAACGCATCCCCTCCGCGAATCCGGCGACCTCTTCCGCCGTCTCGCCCTTCACCCGAAGCAAGGAGAGCAGGCCTCCGATTTGCGCGGGCGTCGCTTCGCCGTCCATAATCGTCTCCATCACTTCTTGCGCTTCCGTCCGCGTCAACGGTCTGCCTTCCAGCAGCGTCGCGAGCGCGGATTTGATTGCCGACGTATCGCTCATCTCGTCCGTCCCCTCCCCTAGGGCTTCGCGTAGTAATCTTGATTGACGGTCACGGCTTCCCGGCTCGAGCCTCCGAAGACGGCTTCGGCCGTCTTGATCGCCGTCAGCATCCCCTTCGCCTTGTTCACCGTCTCCTCGTACTCCATCTCCGGCACGGAATCCCAGACGATGCCCGCGCCGGCTTGCACGTACGCCTTGCCTTTCCGGAAGATGATCGTTCGGATCGTGATGCACGTGTCAAGGTTGCCCGAGAAGCCGAGGTACCCGATCGCGCCCGCGTACGCGCCTCGCGCCTCCCGCTCCAGCTCCGCGATAATTTCCATCGCCCGCAGCTTCGGCGCGCCGGATACGGTGCCCGCCGGCATGCAGGAGAGGAACGCGTCGTAGAAGTCCTTATCCTCCCGCATCTCGCCGGACACGTTGGAGACGATGTGCATGACGTGCGAGTAGCGCTCGATCTCCATATACGCGTCGACCTTCACCGTGCCCGGCACGGACACGCGGCCGATGTCGTTGCGCCCGAGGTCGACGAGCATCAGATGCTCCGCCAGCTCCTTCTCGTCGGCAAGCAGCTCGCGCTCCAGCGCGAAGTCCGCTTCCGGCGTCTTCCCGCGCGGACGCGTGCCCGCGATCGGCCGGGTCTGCACCTTGCCGCCCTCGACGCGGACGAGCAGCTCCGGCGACGTACCGACGATGCGCTCCTCGCCCATCTTGAGATAATACATGTACGGGGACGGATTCATCGTCCGCAGCACCCGGTACACATGGAGCGGCGAGACGTCGGTATCCATCTCGAACCGTTGGGACAACACGACTTGGAAAATGTCCCCGGCGCGAATATACTCCTTCGCTTTCACGACGTTCGCGAGGAACTGTTCCTTCGTAAGGTTCGACTTCAAATCTTCCGCGCGGATCGCGACGGGATTCGCCGGCGAGCGCGGGTTGAACGCGTTCGCCGCGGCGCCCCCGCCCCCTTGGAGGCGAGCGATCGTAGCAATGATGCGCGCTTCCGCGGCGCGGTACGCTTCGTCCAGACGCGCTTCGTCCGCCCCCTCCGGCACGTGCGCATTGGCGACGATCACCATGTGCTGCTTCAAGTGATCGAAGACGATCAGTTGATCGCAGAACATGAACTGCACGTCGTTCATCTTCAAATCGTCGACGGGATGCGCCGGCAGCTTCTTCTCGTAATAGCGCAGAAGATCGTAGCCGAAGAAGCCGACGGCGCCGCCCATGAAGCGGGGGAAGCCGTCGTATTGCGGGCTCCGGTACTGATCGAGCAAGCCGCGCAGGAAATCCACCGGCTGCTCCTTGTACCGCTCCAACGTCCCTCGGCGCTCCACCTCGATCGCGCCTTCCTTGCCGCGGACGACGAGGAACGGATCGGTGCCGATGAACGAGTATCGCGCCCACTTCGCGCCGCCCTCCACGCTCTCGAGCAGGAACGCATGCGGCTCCTCGCTGAACTGCTGGAACACGCGGATCGGCGTTTCCGTATCGGCGAGCAGCGTGCGCGTCACCGGAATCAAGTTGTAATCGCGGGCATATCGCCCGAACGACTCGCGATCAGGGTACATCATACGAACGCCTCCGTCTCTGGATTGCCGCTAATCATAGCCTATGAAAACAACGAAAGGCCTCTACGGAACGTAGAGGCCGGTGGAATCATGTTCAATGGAAAAGGAAGCATGCCCGCCGCGATTCGGCCGCGCTCCGCGGCAACGCGAAGCGACGTCCGCCCGGATCGGGGGTACGCTTATCACTCGTCTCGACTGATCTCCACTCATCTAAAAAACTCGCTAGGCTCTACTCGGCTACCTCCCACTATACACCATCCGCCCGTTCGCGGTCAACGCCTCGCCAAATCCGGACGCAGCGCCCGCGCTTCGTTCAAGTATACATGATTCATTTCTCTTTGCGTTTTCGTCGTGTTCACGGTGACGAGCAGCCGAATACATTTCGGCAGCGCGCCCTTCACCGGAATTTCCAAGCCGCACATGAGCGGCACGAGATCCCAGCCCTCCATGCCCCGAATCGCCCGCGCCGGGAACGTCGCGTCCAGGTCGGTCGTTACCGTGATATATACATAGGCGATGTCTTCGGGCGAGAGACCGTTATCCGCGATGATCGTAGAAAGCAGCTCCGCCGTCGCGTTCAAGATATCTCGTTCCTCGTTATGCTCTACCGTCGTCGCGCCCCGTATTCCCCTCGTGTACATCCTACTCGCTCTCCCCTTGTTTCAACGATTCGACGACGTCGCGCACAAGCGCCGAAGGGATGCCCTTCACGATCTCGACCGCGCCGATCTCTTGCGGCAGCACGAACACCATCTGGCCGCCGCGGAACTTCTTGTCGTGCATCATCGCTTCCATGATCGCGTCCGCTTCGAAATGAGCGGGCAGCGTCACCGGAAGATCCAGCTTCGCAAGGAGCCTCCGCGTCGGCTCGAAGACGGGTTCCTTCGCGACGCCGAGACGTTCGGCGAGACGCGCGGAGCCGCACATGCCGATCGAGATCGCTTCCCCGTGCGTCAACTCGCCGTATCCGGCGACCGCCTCGAGCGCATGTCCGATCGTGTGACCGAGATTCAGGATCGCCCGAAGGCCTCCCTCCCGCTCGTCCTGCGAGACGACCCACGCCTTCACGCCGCAACCGACGTACAGCGCGTAGGCGAGCGCCTCCGGTTCGAGCGAGAGCAGCTTCTCGGCGTTCTCGTAGCACCATGCGGCGAACGCGCGATCCTTGATCAGTCCGTGCTTCGCCACCTCGGCGAGTCCCGACCGGACCTCGCGGGGCGGCAGCGTGCGCAGCGTCGCCGTGTCGTACAAGACGAATTCGGGCTGATGGAACGCGCCGATAATGTTCTTGGCGAGCGGATGATTGACCGCAACCTTGCCGCCGACGCTCGAATCATGCGCCAGAATCGTCGTAGGCGCTTGCACGAACCGCACGCCTCTCATATACGAGGCGGCCGCGAAGCCCGCCAGATCGCCGACGACGCCTCCCCCGAGGGCTATGATCGTCGAATCGCGGTCGAGACCGGCTTCGAGCGCCGACGTGACGACGTCGCCGAGCACCTCGAGCCGCTTCGCCTGTTCGCCCGATTCGATAGTGTGGCTCGCGACTTCGTAACCGGCGCCCCGCAGCGAAGCGACGACGGTATCCGAATAGTACGGCCCGACGCCCTCGTCGGTCACGACGAGCATCGGCGACTTCTTCGGCAATCCGTGCCACTCCGCCGTCTCGCCGAACCGTTGCAGCAGTCCTTCCCCGATGTAGATCGGATACGACCGATCGCCGAGCTCGACCTGAAGCTCCCGCGTCGTAAGCCCGCTCATCTTAGTAGCCCTTCACGTACTCGAGGTACGAATCGTAGTTCCGGCGCATCTCCTCGATGGAGTCGCCGCCGAACTTCTCGACCATCGCGCAAGCGACTTCCCACGCGACGACGTTCTCCATGATGACGCCGGCCGCCGGCACGGCGCACGTATCGGAGCGCTCCACCTGCGCCGTGAACGCTTCTTTCGTATCGATGTCGACGCTGGCCAGAGGCTTATACAACGTCGAGATCGGCTTCATGACGCCGCGCACGACGATCGGCTCGCCCGTCGTCATGCCGCCCTCGAAGCCGCCCGCGCGGTTCGTCGGACGGACGAAGCCCTTGCTCGGGTCGTAATGAATCTCGTCGTGCACCTTCGAGCCGCGCAGCTTCGCCGCTTCGAAGCCGATGCCGATCTCGACGCCCTTGAATGCTTGGATCGACACGACCGCCTGCGCGATGCGCCCGTCCAGCTTGCGGTCCCACTGCACGTGGGAGCCGAG
>JAPSKX010000163.1 GCA_031181325.1 Paenibacillus sp. | reverse complement strand
GAGGAATTCGGCGGCGCGAGGGGAATTGGTTAGAATCGGAATGCGACAGGAAAGGGCGGAAAGACGCTTGTTTGCGAACTGGATTCATTCGATGAAGCTAAGGCACAAACTGTTCGTATCGTATCTGGCCGTGGTCTTGATTCCGCTCACGATTCTAGGCGTCTATTCCTATCAGCAATCGAAGAAGATGCAGCTTGAGCAGGCCGATCTCGTATTGCAAGACACGTTGCGGAAAATCGACGATAACCTGAGCTACAAGCTGCAGCGTTTCAATTCGGCGATCGAATTGATCAGTTACAACCCGAATTTCTCTCACATTTTCAATGTGGAATACACCAGCTACTACGCGATGTACGTCGATCTGCAGGAAACCGTCGACCCGCTGATCAATACGGTGACGTTCCTCAACAGCGACATCCAACGGATCGTTATTTACACGGAAAACAACTTGACGCAGCGCATGAATTCGATCATGCCGATCGCTTCCGTGGAGCATGAGGCGTGGTATAAAGACGCTATGCAATCGCTCGATACGCATTGGTATGTCGAGGACGGCAAAATGTTCGGCGTCAGGCGCATCTTCGGAGACGTCAATTACGAGAAGAAGAACCTTATCTACGTCGAGCTGGTCCCAAGCTTCCTGTCTAACTCCTTGGCTCTCTCCGACATCAAGCAAGCCGTCGCGGTCATTAGCGATCCTCAAGGGAAGGTCGTATACGCGACGAAGCCGGATTCGGGCGCGGCGTTCGATGCGGCCGAGATCGCCCGGCAGCGGCTGCGAGGCGGGGGCGGCGAGCTTCCGGGACACCTCTGGCTGCATCGCGAGCTGCGGGAGTCGAAGTGGTCGTTGTCCATGATCGTGCCCGCCGAGGCGTTGACGATCAGCCCGTGGAGGATCCTTCGGGCGACCTTGATTATCGAAGGGGTCAGCGTCGCCGTGCTGCTGCTCATCATCTGGATTTTCTCCCGCGTCTTCGTACGGAGAATCCAGCGCCTGAACCATAAGATGCAGTTGGTCGAGGAAGGCACGCTTACGATCAATTTGAAGGTTCATGCGGGCGACGAGATCGGAGAGCTGGAATCCCGCTTCGGCAAGATGCTGGCGAGCATCAACCTGTTGATCGAAGAAGGCTACAAGAGCAAAATTACCCAACGGGAGGCCGAGCTGAGGGCGCTCCAAGCTCAAATCAATCCGCACTTTCTCTATAATTCTTTATCCGTCATCAATTGGAAGGCTATCGAAGCAGGGGCGGACGAGATCAGTCGGGTGGCCGGGATCTTGTCCGCGTTTTATCGCACTACGCTCAATCAGGGCAAGGACCATATCCTCGTCAGGGACGAATTGCTGAACACGAAGTCCTACCTCGAGATGCAATTGATCATGCACGATTATAATTTCGACGTATCGTACGAGATCGACGACGCCATCGTACATCAGCGCATGATTAAGCTCGTCCTGCAGCCGATCGTGGAGAACGCGATCGAACACGGCATCGATCAGAAGCGGTCCGGAAGAGGGGCGCTGCGGATCGGCGGACGAATGGGCGAGGACAACGATACGCTTGTCTTCGACGTCGAGGATAACGGACCGGGCATTCCGCCCGACGTCGCCGACGAGGTGCTCGTCAAGCAGTCGAGAGGGTACGGTCTACGCAATGTCCAGGAGCGGATCCGCATTCAGTACGGGAACCAATACGGCATTACCATCGCAAGCGAGCCCGGTCGCTGGACGCGAGTCCGCGTTACGATCCCCATCGTGGAAACCTGATATATCGGAAAATGGTAGGCGAGATTTACATCCGCGCTCGGAGCGACGCGAAAAGAAAGAAGGCCGAAGCAAGCGCCTGCGCGCCTGCTTCGGCCTTCCGCGAGTATGGAAGCTCCGCCGATGTCGGCGAAGCGCCTCTCCGTACATGGTTACTTCAAATCGAACCGATCCGCGTTCATGACCTTGACCCAAGCGGCGACGAAGTCGCGAACGAACTTCTCTTGGTTATCGTCCTGCGCATACACTTCGGCGATCGAGCGCAGCACGGAGTTGGAGCCGAATACGAGGTCGACCGTCGTCGCCGTGCCGACGACTTCTCCCGTCTTGCGGTCGCGGCCTTCGTACACGTCTCCGGTCGTCGGCTTCCACTGCACGCCCATGTCGAGCAGATTGACGAAGAAATCGTTCGTGAGCGCCCCGACGCGGTCGGTGAATACGCCGTGCTTCGTGCTGCCGTAATTCGCGCCGAGCACGCGCATCCCCCCGACGAGGACCGTCATCTCCGGTGCGGTGAGGCCCAGCAGCTGCGCCTTGTCTACGAGCAGCTCGGCAGGGCTTACGCCGTACTGCTGCTTCAAATAATTGCGGAACCCGTCCGCGACCGGCTCCAGCACGGCGAAGCTTTCCGCGTCCGTCTGTTCCTGCGTCGCATCGCCGCGGCCCGGCGCGAACGGAACGCTCACCTCGAAGCCGGCGTCGCGCGCGGCTTGCTCCACGGCGGCGCTGCCGCCGAGGACGATCAAGTCCGCCATGCTGACGTCCTTGCCGAAATCCGACTGGATGGCTTCCAGAATTCTCAGCACTTTGGCCAGCCGAGCCGGCTGATTGACTTCCCAGTCCTTCTGCGGGGCGAGGCGGATCCGTGCGCCGTTCGCGCCGCCGCGCATGTCGGAGCCGCGGTACGTGCTCGCGGACGCCCAAGCCGTCGATACGAGCTCGCCGACCGTCAGCCCGGATTCCAAGATTCTCGATTTTATTTCCGCGATGTCCTCGTCCGTTAATGCCGCATTGCCGGCCGGAATCGGGTCTTGCCAAATAAATTCCTCCGCCGGCACTTCCGGTCCTAAGTATCTTGTGCGGGGACCCATGTCGCGATGCGTAAGCTTGAACCATGCGCGAGCGAACGCATCCGCGAACTCCTCCGGATTCGCATGGTAGCGGCGGGCGATCTTCTCGTACGCCGGATCCGCGCGCAACGCCATATCCGCCGTCGTCATCATCGTCGGCACGCGAACGGAGGCGTCCTCCGCATCGGGCGCGAGATGCTCTTCCGCAGGGTTGACGGGAGCCCACTGGTGGGCGCCCGCAGGGCTCTTGGTCAGCGACCATTCATACCCGAACAGGTTATCGAAGAAGCCGTTATCCCACTTCGTCGGATTGGACGTCCAAGCGCCTTCGACGCCGCTTGTGATCGTGTCGCGTCCTCGGCCGGACCCGTGCGAGCTCAGCCAGCCGAGGCCCATCGCTTCCACGGGCGCGCCTTCCGGTTCCGGACCGACGAGGGCGGCGTCTCCGGCGCCGTGCGCCTTGCCGAACGTATGCCCGCCGGCGATAAGCGCGACGGTCTCTTCATCGTTCATCCCCATCCGCTTGAACGTCTCGCGAATGTCTCGGGCGCTGGCGAGCGGGTCCGGATTCCCGTTCGGACCTTCCGGGTTCACATAGATGAGACCCATCTGCACGGCGGCCAGCGGATTCTCGAGCTCGCGGTCGCCGCTGTATCGATTGTCCCCGAGCCATTCCTTCTCGGCGCCCCAGTAGATGTCTTCCTCCGGATGCCAGACGTCCGCGCGCCCGCCGGCGAAGCCGATCGTCTTGCCACCCATCGATTCGATCGCGGCGTTCCCCGCGAGAATGAACAGGTCGGCCCATGAAATTTTGTTTCCGTATTTGCGCTTGATCGGCCACAGCAGCCGCCGGGCTTTATCGAGGTTGCCGTTGTCCGGCCAGCTGTTCAGCGGCGCGAACCGCTGCGTGCCGGTATTGGCTCCGCCGCGGCCGTCGCCCGTCCGGTACGTGCCCGCGGAGTGCCATGCCATCCGAATGAAGAGCGGACCGTAATGTCCGTAGTCGGCGGGCCACCAATCCTGGCTGTTCGTCATGAGATCGTATAGATCCTGCTTCAGCGCTTGATAGTCCAGCTGCCGGAATTGTTCCGCATAATCGAAATCGTCGCCCATCGGGTTCGATTTCCGATCATGCTGGTGCAGAATGTTCAGATTCAGTTGGTTCGGCCACCAATGCTTGTTCGATGTTGCCGCGGGGTGATGACTGGTAGCGCTGCCATGCAAGAACGGGCACTTTCCGGTTCCAGACGAAGCCATCGATTCCATATGTACCTCTCCTAACGTTTAATAAGTATTAAATAATAATAATTATAATTTATTATATTCGTTCCGGGGAGACAAAATCAACCCGTTTTTCACGCCCCTATCCATGTTATGCGGGTTCGGCGGAGGATAGCAGGGGAAGTTTGCGCGCCGGAACCGGAACGCGTCAACCGCTGCGCTGCATCTGCATAGAAATGTATTGAGCCGGAAACGATAATTTGATAAAATGTATAAAATTTTGAAAATGCGATGAAGAGACGAGTAAGCTTACCATGTTTTCGCAGAGAGCTCCGGCAGCTGGGAAGGAGCAAAACATCGTTCGCCGAAAAAAGACTCAGAGCAGCGCATCGGATCTTTCGTTCAGAAAAGTGATGGTGCGACAGGCGCTCCTGTTACAGAGCTAAAGTATAAGCGTTATTTTCGTAACGCCGTACTTGAAGAGGCCGGTCTGGCGACAGTTCGGCGAATCCGGGGTGGTACCGCGAGTCTACGAATCTCGTCCCCAAGACGTTGTCTTGGAGGTGGGATTTTTTTTCTTAGACAGAAGGCGACGACGCTGCCGTAAAACTACAGTTCGCTATCCCGGCGTTAGCTTTTGACCCGGTTAGATGCGATAGTGCACTTATTCGGCGAATTTCCTTGATACTGCTTTGCCCCAAATCATTCTCCATTCGGAAAGGAACGATAGAATATGGCTGAAAAATTGAAAGTCGGGATCGTCGGAGGAACGGGCATGGTCGGCCAACGGTTCGTGGAGCTGCTCGACGGACATCCTTGGTTTGAAGTCGCCGCGATCGCGGCGAGCGCCGGTTCGGCGGGCAAGACGTACGAAGCGGCGGTCCAAGGCCGTTGGAAGCTGTCGGCGCCGATTCCGGATGCCGTGAAGAACATCGTCGTACAGGACGCCTCCAAGGTGGAGGAGGTCGCAAGCGGCGTCGACTTCGTCTTCTGCGCGGTCGATATGAAGAAGGACGAGATTAAAGCGTTGGAAGAAGCGTACGCGAAGACGGGCACGCCGGTCATCTCCAACAATTCCGCGCACCGCTGGACGCCGGACGTGCCGATGGTCATTCCGGAAGTGAATCCGCAGCATATCGAAGTGATCGCCGCGCAGCGCAAGCGGCTCGGCACGTCGACCGGCTTCATCGCGGTCAAGCCGAATTGCTCGATTCAGAGCTATGTGCCGGCGCTGAACGCGCTGCTCGATTACAAGCCGACTCAAGTGGTCGCATCCACGTATCAAGCGATCTCGGGCGCGGGCAAGAATTTTACCGATTGGCCCGAGATGCTGGACAACGTAATTCCGTACATCGGCGGCGAGGAAGAGAAGAGCGAGCAGGAGCCGCTCCGCATCTGGGGCACCCTCGGGAGCGAGGGCATCGTGAAAGCGAACGCGCCGCTCATTACGACGCAATGCATTCGGGTTCCCGTCACCGACGGACATCTGGCGACCGTCTTCGCGTCGTTCGAGAAGAAGCCGCCGAAGGACGAAATTCTCGCGCGTTGGCGGGAATATAAGGGGCGTCCGCAGGAGCTCGGGCTGCCGAGCGCGCCGAAGCAATTCATCACTTACTTCGAGGAAGAGAATCGTCCGCAGACGAAGCTGGATCGGGACATCGAGCGGGGCATGGGCGTCTCCGTCGGCCGCCTGCGCGAGGATACGCTGTACGATGTTAAGTTCGTAGGATTGTCCCACAATACGCTGCGCGGCGCGGCCGGCGGCGCCGTGCTGATCGCGGAGCTGCTGAAGGCGGAAGGTTATATTCAGGCGAAATAACGTACCTGCATTGTCTTGCGCGTCTCAGGCGAAAATAAGGATAGATCCGGCGAAGAGGAGCGGTTTTGCCGCTCCTTTTTTTCATAACGAAACCTGGATATCGTTATTTTCCACCTCGTCAAGGCGCGTCCCCCCGGGCGTCCCGATACTCCTGCGGCGTAACGCCGTATTTCTCCTTGAACACCTTAATGAAATAGCTTGTCTTCTGATATCCGAGCGATGCGGCGATCTCGTAGATTTTATCGTGCGTCGCCCGCAGTTTGTGCGCCGCTTGCTCCATCTTGAGCCGGAATAAGAAGTCGCTGATCCCTTCGCCGGTCTCGAGCTTATACACCTTCGACAAGTACGATGGGTTCAGGTGCACCCGTTCCGCGATCGACTGCAACGACGCTTCGCCGAGATGCTCGTGCACGTATTCCTGCACCTGCCGCACGATGCCCGATCTAGAGTCCTGCGACTCGGAAGCCATCGCGGCCCGATATTTCCGCGCGATCCGCCCCGTCCACTCCCGCAGCTGCTGAATCGTATGGAACTGCGCGCCCGCCGCGACCCGCTCGAACTCGTCGCCGAAGACGTCCGCCATCCATCGCTTGCTCTTGTGAATCGAAGAGGCGAAGGCGCCGACGACGAGGAAGTACGTCTCGAGAATATGTTCGTGCGAATGCCCGAAGCGCGTCTCCAGCTCGTCGAAGACGGCGTCGAGCTTCTGCTCGAGCGCATCCCAACGGCCGGCTTCGAGCAGATGGCGGATCGTCGGCGGCTCGCTTAGCTGCGTCAGCGAATTCGGCTGCTCGCGCATCGGCGCGTCGGACATGGAGAGCAGCAGCTCCCGTTCGGCTCCGATCTGCTGGCGGAACGCGAGGACCGAGCCGTCGTACAGCGACGGAACGTCGTCCGGGAAGCGTCCGAATCGGCTGATCAGCGCCGATGCGGTGCCCTTCAAATACAGCTTGATATAGTGCTGCAGCTGCGACGCCTTCAGCTCGATCTCCTCCTGCCGGGGATCGGCCGGGGCGGCAGGCTCCGCCTTCGGCGAGAGGAGGAATACCATATATTCGTGGTCGTCCTTGAGATGCCACAACCGGTACGCATCGCCGAAGATTTCCTCCGCCATGTTCGCGACGGCGTATTCCATGAGCGCCAGATCGGTGCCGTTGTACATATGGAAGTGGTCCTCGAGCCGCAGCAGCAGGAGGCAGCAATGCGATTCGAGCGGGAACGGCAGCTCGAGCAGCTCGAGCTTCTCCCGGAGCTCCGGCGGCGCGATCCGCCGTCCGGAGAGCAGGTCTGCGAGCAGATGCGTGCGGACGATCGGCAAATTTTCCTTCACGGATTGAAGCGCGTTTCGGAACGAGGCGATCTCGTTCCATTGCGCTTCGATGTCGCCGACCGCTCTCGCGACCGCCTCCAGCAGCTCCGCGTCCTCGGCGGGCTTGAGCAAATAATCGTTCGCCCGGTGCTGCAGCGCCCGCTTGGCGTACTCGAAGTCGTCGTAGCCCGAGAGCAGGATGCACCGAATCTTACTCCAAGACGCGCGGATGCGTTCGATTAAGTCCAACCCGGACAAGCCCGGCATGCGAATGTCGGTAATGACGACGTCCACGGGATGCGCGGCGACGACGTCGAGCGCCTCTTGGGCGGAATACGCTTTATGTACGAGGCCGATGCCGACGGTATTCCAGGGCAGGTTGGCGGCGAGGTCGTCCACCAAGTCGGGTTGATCGTCGACGATGAGCAGTTGGTACATAGGGTCGGTTCACTCCAATTCATATCTTTACGCAGCTTCCGAAGGTTCGTTTACGCAGCTTCCGAAGGGTCGCGGGGCCATCCGATCGTGACGATGACGCCGCCCCCCGGCCGGTGGGCGAAGTCGATGCCGGCCAGGTCGCCGAACAGCAGCGTAAGCCGCTGATGAATGTTCCACAGCGCGCAGCCGGCATCGTCGTCCGGCGAGACGAGGAGCGAGCGGCGCACCGCTTCCAGCTGCTCGTCGCTCATGCCGAGTCCGTTATCCTCGACGACGAGCTCGAAGCGATGCTCGGTCGCGACGCCTCGGATCGAGACGTGCCCGTCGGCCGGAGACCGCTCGATGCCGTGGAGCACGGCATTCTCGACGACCGGCTGCAGCAGCAGACGGGGCACCTCGAGCCGCTCCAACTCGCCGGGGATGTCGATCGCATACGACAGATGCTGCATGTGCAGCTTCTGGATTTCCAAGTAGCTCTCGATCAGCTGAATCTCTTCCTTCAGCGATGCGGTCGGCTTCTCGACCCGCGTCGTGTACCGGTAATACTTGCTCAGGTGCATCGCCAGATCCATGACGGAATCCTTCTTCCCGAGCCGCGTCAGACTGCGGATGAGCGCGAAGCAGTTGTACAGGAAATGCGGATTGATCTGCGATTGCAGCTGCTTCAGCGTCGCTTCGCGGGTCCGAATTTGCTCCGCGTACACCTTATGGATGAGCTGCTCGATCTCGGACGCCATCTCGTTGAAGCGCTGGAACAGGAACGTAAATTCGTTCTTCGGATTGGCGAGCAGCCGCGCGGAATAGTCGCCGGCCCGCAGCCGCTGCACGCCGCGAATCAGGTAGTGGATCGGGCGCTGTACGTTCTGATACAGCAAGTACCCGGCCAGCACGCTCAAGACGAGCAGGAGAGCGACGGAGCCGTAAAACAGCACGTTGGACCGCTCGATCGGCTGCAGGATGTCCTCGAGCGGGACGTAATCCACGAGATAAGCGCTGAGCGTCGGAATCGGCATGACGTTCACGAGATATTCCTTGCCGCCCGCTTCCAGCACGCTGTTGTCGAAGCTCGCCGGCGCGTCGCCCGCGATCTTCCTCGTCACTTGATCGATGCGCTCCAGGTTCGCCGTCCGGTTGGCGATCAGGAGCGAATCCGGCTTGAACAAGAACGGGTCGCCTTTGCCGCCGAGCTTGAACGTATCGAGCTCCTTCACGAGGTATTCCTTCGGGAACGACACCTCGACGATCAGTCCGGCGCGTTCGATGTCGTCGATCCGGCTCGCGGGCTTCACGATGTGGCGGACGAAGCGGTCTTGCCGCATATAAGCCGTCTCCATGTTCCTGTATTGCCACGTCGGGGTCGCGTATTTCTTCATCCCCTCGATATCGTAGGTCGCCCTCGGATTGGTGGAGACGATATCTTGCCGTTGCGGCGCGACGACGCTGTACTGCGTGTCCCACCGCTCCGCGACGTTCAGCAGCCGCAGCCGTTCCAGCAGGCGCGACTTCTCGACGTTCCGCTCGTAGGCGTTCTCCAGTAGATGCAGATGTTGGAGACTCTGGATGTGGATGTCTTCGCTGAGCAGGAACGCCATCGTCGACAGGTTATCGATGCTCGCGTTCAGCTCGTTCGCGAGGTAGGCGAGATCCTTTTGCTTCATCGCTTGGATTTCTTGCTTCAATACGGAAACGCTTACGCGATTGGACAAACCGTATAAAACGATGATCGGAATCAACAGCAAGACGAGCATCGAGATGATTTTGGCGAAGGTGTTCGTGCGGATCGGCATACCGTCTCTCCTCTCTTCGATTCGAAGCGATTGGTCAACAAAGTGGCATCGTTCCAAAGATCGGGGTCTATCAACCGCCGTCCGGCCGTTGATACAATTAATAATACAAACGTGTCTGGAAATCAATCATTATCATCGCGGCAAGGAGCGAAGCGGATGGAGCGCGGAATCGAGCGGGGTATGCATACGGAAGCACGGTCTTCCGTCGGAACGAGGAAAAAAACGAGGGAAAAATTTTCCGTCACATGGCCGCTGCATCTGCTGGTGTTGCCGGCGGTCATCGTGACCGTCATCTTCGCGTACGTCCCGATGGGCGGCCTCGTCATGGCGTTTCAAAATTTCAAACCGTACGACGGCATCTGGGGGTCGCCGTTCGTCGGTCTGGAGCACTTCCGGTTCATGTTCGAATATCCGGACAGCAAGCAAGTCATCGTGAATACGCTCGTGATCGCGAGCCTCAAGATCGTCTTCGGCCTCGCGGTGCCGTTCGCGTTCGCGATTCTATTGAACGAGGTTCGGAAAATGGTATTCAAGCGCGTCGTACAGACGCTCGTGTATTTGCCCCACTTTATTTCCTGGGTCATATTAGGCGCGATCCTGACCGACATGCTCGGGAGCGAAGGCATCGTGAACCGGATGCTGCTCGCGATCGGACTCGATTCGGTATTCTGGCTCGGCGACGGTAACTGGTTCCGGTTCACTGTCGTCGTGAGCGACATCTGGCAAAACTTCGGCTTCAACACGATCGTCTTCCTCGCGGCGCTCGCCGGCGTCAATCCTTCGCTCTACGAAGCGGCCGAGGTGGACGGGGCGAATCGATGGAAGCAGACGGTGCACATTACGATGCCGGCGATGCTTCCGATCGCCATCGTCGTCGGCACGCTGTCGCTCGGCAACATCTTGAACGCGGGCTTCGACCAAATCTTCAACCTGTACACGCCGCTCGTGTACGACAAGGGCGACATTATCGACACGTTCGTCTACCGGACCGCGATCCTGAACGGCCAGTACAGCTTCGGCACGGCGGTCGGCATGTTCAAGTCGTTCGTCGGACTCGTCCTGATCGTCGCATCGTACCGCCTGGCGGCGAAATACGCGGGCTACAAAATATTCTGATCCGGCCGGAAGGGGAGCGCAAGGCATGTATTATAAATCCGGGAGCTATCGAGCGTTCAGCGCGTTCAACTATTTTCTGCTTACGTTGATCTGCATATCGTGTATACTTCCAATGATTCATATTTTGGCGGTAAGCTTCAGCGCGGCGGCGCCGGCGAATGCGAACCTCGTCGGGCTGTGGCCGATCGGCTTCAATACGGAGGCGTACCTGAAGACGCTGACGAACGACAACTTCCACAACGCGATGTGGATGGGCGTGAAGCGGACCGTCCTCGGCACGGCGGTCGGGATGCTGCTCATCACGGCGGCGGGCTACGCACTGTCGAAGGACGCGCACGGCTTCCGCAGCCGTACGATCTACACGTGGTTTTTCCTGTTCACCATGCTGTTCAGCGGCGGCATCGTTCCGTCGTACATGCTCATCCGAGAGCTCGATCTGATGAAT
>JAPSKX010000331.1 GCA_031181325.1 Paenibacillus sp. | reverse complement strand
TCGAGGTGTGGGGCAAATTCACGCCGCGCGGCGGCATCTCGATCGATCCGTATTGCAATTGGGGGCGGCCGGGCACGAAGTACGAGGCGATGGCCGAGCACCGGCTGCTGAATCACGATATGTACCCGGAGAAGGTGGACAATCGATGAGAGCGGCTTGGCTAGGGTTGTATCTCGCTTCCATCGTCGCCGCCAACGTCGTCACCGCGTCGGTCGCGCCGCTTGCGCTCGGTCCGCTGCTTGTGCCGGCCGGATCGCTTCTGATCGGCGCGACGTTCGTGCTTCGCGACTTCGTGCAGCGCGCGTTCGGCCGCCCGCGCACGTACGCCGCGATCCTCGGCGCGCTCGTCTTGTCCGCGTTAACGTCGTGGCAGCTTGGCGATACGCTGTGGATCACGATCGCCTCGGCGGCCGCGTTCCTGCTGTCGGAGACGACCGACACGGAGCTGTACACGCGGCTGCGGCTGCCGATGGCGTGGCGCGTATTCTACAGCGGTCTCGTCGGCGGGGCGCTGGACAGCGCGCTGTTCGTCGTCGTCGGCCTGTCGCCGATCGGCGCCGGCTTCCTCCCTTGGGAGGCCGTCGGCTACGCCATCGCCGGGCAGATCGTCGTGAAGACGGCGCTGCAAGCGCTCGGCGCGCTCGCGGTATCGCTCGCGTCCGCGCCGCCGAAACAGGCGTAACGCCGCTTCGCTCGGAGAGGCAAATAAAAACGGCAGTCCCGGACTTCGAATGAGTCCGCGGCTGCCGTTTTTCCGTTCCTTGCGTCTTATCGCGTTTCCGCCAGCTCCGCTTCGTAGCGCTCCAGCGCTCGGGCCAAGCGAGCGGTCGCCTCGACGGCCAGCGTCGGCGGCGTGTGCGTAAAGTTGATTCGCATCGTGTTTTTAGCCGGGTCGCCCGCATAGAACGCTTCGCCGGGAACGAAGGCGACCCCTTCCTCGACCGCCGTTCGCAGCAGCCTTGCCGCGTCGGCTCCGTCCGGCAGCGACGCCCAGACGAACATGCCGCCCGCCGGCCGGTTCCAACGCAGCCGCTCCCACGGCCCGCCGGTCCACAGCGACGTCAACCGTTCCATCCGATCCCGGTACGCCGCGGAGATGTCCCGGCGATGCGCATCGAGATCCCACCGGGTAACAAGCTCGTACAGCGCCCACTGATCGATCGCGCTCGAGTGAAGATCCGACGCCTGCTTCGCCTTCGCCATCATGGAGACGACATCGGCCGGCCCGGCGGCGAAGCCGGTGCGGATGCCCGGCGACACGATCTTGGAGAACGAGCCGAGATACAGGACGTTCGCGGGACCGTCCACGGCCGCGTCGCACTCGTGAAGAGACGCGATGCGCGGCGCCGCCGCGTCGAATCGGATATCGCCGTACGGGTCGTCCTCGAGCACGAGCGCGCCGCAGCGCTTGGCGAGGCGGACGAGGGCGTCCCTCCGCTCGCGCGTCCACAGCTTGCCGGTCGGATTCGAGAACGTCGGCGTCACGTACACCAGCTTCGGCCGATGCGCCGCCAGCTTCGCCTCGAGGTCCTCCGGCCGCATGCCCTCCTCGTCCGAATCGACCTCGACGACGCGCGCTCCCGCGAACGCGAGCGATTGAAGCGCCGCGAGGTACGTCGGCCGCTCCACGAGCACCGCGTCGCCCGGGTCGAGCATCGCCCGGAACGCCAAGTCGATCGCTTGCTGCGAGCCCGTCGTCAGCAGCACGCGATCCGCCGACGTCTCGATCCCTTTCTCCGCCAAAAAACCGGCCAACCATTCACGCAGCGGCGCCGCTCCTTCGGTCACGCCGTATTGCAGCGCCGCCGCGCCGCGGGCGAACACCCGCCC
>JAPSKX010000162.1 GCA_031181325.1 Paenibacillus sp. | reverse complement strand
ACAAAGTCCGCACGACTTGCATGTATTAGGCACGCCGCCAGCGTTCGTCCTGAGCCAGGATCAAACTCTCCAAAAAGGGTAGTTCAACTGCGCTCATTACAAGCTAGCTTTATTACTTTAAGCATATCGCTCATGTTCAGTTTTCAAGGAGCAAGCTTTTCATTTTGCCGCTTCAAATCAGCGACTTTTATATCCTACCACGTTCGCCTATAGAATGCAACTGTTTTTTTTACGCCGTTCGTTTACGTTACACCGAAAGCGGCGGATGACTAATATAACATGTTTTGAATTTGCGGTCAAAATACAATTTTAGGGAATGAAAAGGGTCCGGCGAAAAGGCCGAACCCGCAGCGTAGCATTTTCTAATTCGAAATCACGTCCTGAATAAATCGGTCGCGCGCGACCGCCAAGTTCACGATCGTCCCATTGATGCTGACCATCGGCCGCGTCGGGTTGCTCCGGTCGGTGAATACGATCTCCGCGACGGCGCCGTCGTTCAATCGGACGACGGTTCCGTTATGAAACGACGTCAGCTTATTGATGAACGTCTGTACGAGGGTCGGCTCCAGTCGGCCGAACGCGTCTTTCATGAGCTGTTCGAGCACGAGATAGGGGGAGGAGGCTTTCTTGTACTGCCGACTCGTCGTCATCGCGTGGAACATATCCGTTACGGCGACGATCTTGGCGTACGCATGAATCTTCTCGCCCTTCACGCCGAGCGGATACCCGGAGCCGTCGTGGCGTTCGTGATGCTGCAGCGCGCTCAGCTTGACGCCTTCGTTGAGGCCTGCGATGTTCTTCAAGATGTTGTAACCAATGATCGTATGCTTCTTCAATTCCTCGAACTCCGCCGTCGTGAGCTTCGACGGTTTGCTCAAGATCGCGTCGTCGATCCGCATCGTGCCGACGTCGTGCAGGATGCCTGCGAAGGCGATCGGGATCCAGTCCCTCTGCGGGTATCCTTGCCAGCGTGCCAACAGAAAGGAGGAGAGGCCGACCATAATGCCGTTATGAATCAAATAATCGTCCGGTCCTGCGCGGCGCGCCGTGAACGTTAGTGGATTATAATAATCGATATATCCCAGCAGCTGTTCCAACTGCGTGCGCATCTCGAGCAACGGCAGCTTATCGCTGCCCGCGCTGATGACGCGGTACGCTTTCTTTAAGATTTGATACAGCCCGTCGTACGCTTGATAAAAGAGCGCCAACTCGTTCGATACGAAATTGGAGGGATGCGTCTCGTCGTTCCCTTCCTGTCCGCTTTCGTCCAGCTTCGCCTCGATCGCGACGTATTTGACGAGGAATGCCTTCAATATTTCTAGGTCTCTTGTACTAAGAACCTTTCCCTTTTCGAACAAAAGGCCACCCAGCGACGTTCGAACTTCTTCCACTAAACGTTCTCCGGATTTCAGCACGGATACGGCTACCGTGACCATAAAAATTCCCTCGCTTGTTCAACCGACTTCGGACCCCGCCCATCGGGGATGCACCCCATTATAAAGCAAAAAGGATTGGCGTGAAAGCCCAATCCCTTAATAATTATTACTCTTCGTCGCCAGACATGTCATTCTCGCCGACGACTTCTTCGTCTTCGTCTTCGCCGCGCTCCACCTGCGTCACCGTCGCGACCTCGTCGTCTTCGCGCGTATGAATAAGTCTTACACCCTGGGTATTTCTGCCCATAGTGGAGATGCCTTCCATACTCGTTCGAATGACGGTGCCGGATTCGGTGATGATCATCAGGTCTTGGTTTTCCCGTACGACCTTCAATCCGACGACCGTACCGTTCTTCGGCGTGATGTTCAGCGTCTTGATGCCCTTGCCGCCGCGCGACTGAATCCGGTATTCGTTCATCGGCGTCCGCTTGCCGTAGCCCTTGGACGTGACGATCAATACGTCGTCATGCTCCTCGACGACGTCCATATCGATCACTTCGTCGTCCTCGTCGAGCGTAATGCCCTTCACGCCGGTCGCGGCGCGGCCCATGGCGCGAACGTCCGCTTCCGGGAAGCGGATGGACATGCCTTGCTTCGTGCCCATCACGATCTGCCGCTTGCCGTCCGTGAGGCGTACGCCGACCAGCTCGTCATCGTCGCGAAGCACGAGGGCGATCAGGCCGACCTTCCGAATGTTGGAGAAGTCGCTGAGCGGCGTCTTCTTCACGATGCCGTGCTTCGTCCCGAAGAAGAGGTACTTGTCGGACTCGCCGACATCCTTGATCGGAATAACGGCGCTGACGCGTTCGCCTTGCTCGATCTGGATCAAGTTGATGACCGGCGTGCCGCGCGCGGTGCGCCCGAGCTCCGGCACCTCGTACGCCTTCAGGCGATACGCCTTGCCCTTGTTCGTCACGAACAGCAAGTAGTTATGCGTATTCGTCACGAAGAGATGCTCGACGAAGTCGTCGTCCTTCGTGTCCATGCCGATGACGCCGCGGCCGCCGCGCTTCTGGCTGCGATACGCCGCTACCGGAATGCGCTTGATATAGCCGGTGTGCGAGATCGTGATCAGCACTTCGTCCTGCGGGATCAAATCCTCGTCGAGAATCGCCTCTTCGCCGATCGTGATCTCGGTGCGGCGCTCGTCCGCGAATCGCTCCCGAATTTCCGTCAGCTCTTCCGCGATGATGTTCAGGACGAGCTGGTTGTCCGCGAGAATCGCCTCGTACTCGGCGATCTTCTTCATCAGCTCCGCGTATTCGTTCTCGATCTTCTCGCGCTCCAAGCCGGTGAGGCGCTGGAGGCGCATATCGAGAATCGCTTGCGCCTGCTCCTCGGAGAGACCGAAGCGCGTCATCAACCCTTCGCGCGCTTCGTCCGTCGTGCGGGAAGCGCGAATGAGCGCGATGACCTCGTCCAGGTGATCGAGCGCGATGCGGAGACCTTCAAGAATATGCGCGCGGGCGCGCGCTTTCTTCAGGTCGTACTCCGTCCGGCGGCGAATCACCTCGATCTGGTGCTGGATATAGTGATGCAACGCGTCGCGAATGTTCAGGATCTTCGGCTCGCCGTTCACGAGGGCGAGCATGTTGATGCCGAAGTTGAGCTGCATCGACGTCTGCTTGTACAAGTTGTTCAAGATGACGTTCGGATTGACGTCCTTGCGCAGCTCGATAACGATGCGCATGCCGTTGCGGTCCGACTCGTCGCGCAGATCGGTAATGCCCTCGATGCGCTTCTCGCGCACGAGCTCCGCGATCTTCTCGATCAGCTTCGCCTTAATGACCTGATAAGGCAGCTCGCCGACGATGATCCGCGCCTTGCCGTTCACTTCCTCGATCTCGGCGCGCGCGCGCATTGTGACCGAGCCCCGGCCCGTCGCGTACGCTTGGCGAATGCCTTCGCGCCCGAGGATGAAGCCGCCGGTAGGGAAGTCCGGTCCCTTGATGACGGACATGAGGTCCATCGGCGTCGCGTCCGGATTGCGGATGAGCATAAGCGCGCCGTCGACCACCTCGCCGAGGTTGTGCGGCGGAATGTTCGTGGCCATGCCGACCGCGATGCCGGATACCCCGTTGACGAGCAGGTTCGGGAATCGTGCGGGCAGCACGTCCGGCTCGATCTCCTCGCCGTCGTAGTTCGGGCTGAAGTCGATCGTCTCTTTATTGATATCGCGAAGGAGCTCCATCGCGATCTTCGATAGTCTGGCTTCCGTGTACCGCATCGCCGCCGCCGCGTCGCCGTCGATCGAGCCGAAGTTGCCGTGCCCTTCGACGAGCATATAGCGAAGCGAGAAATCCTGCGCCATCCGGACCATCGTCTCGTAGACGGCCGAATCGCCGTGCGGGTGATACTTGCCGATGACTTCGCCGACGATGCGCGCGGACTTCTTGAACGGCTTGTCCGGCGACATGCCGAGCTCCGACATCGCGTATAGAATTCTTCTATGAACGGGTTTCAGCCCGTCTCGAACGTCAGGAAGGGCGCGGCTGACGATAATGCTCATCGCGTAGTCCATGAACGATGTGCGCATTTCCGTCCCGATATCGCGTTCTTGGATAGATTGTACTCTTTCGTCCGACATGCTGATCCTCCCGACCCGCTTTTCGCTTTCGTTAACCCAACTATTATAACATTACATGAAACAATTTTCATAATTTTTATGCCTTGGAAAATGAAAAAAGCGACCCGCCGACATCCGGCGAATCGCGAAACGCGCTCTTTATTTCCCTTCGTCGAGAAACTTCCGCACAGCGTAATGATATAGTCGGCGCGCTCCGGCAGCTTCGGGTCGATGACGTCCGATGTGCGGCCGGGGATGTCGACCCCCGCTTCCCGCATGACCGCGACCGCGCGCGGATTCAAGCCGTGCGCCTCGAGTCCGGCGCTTTCCGCCGAAGCGATCGCCGCCGAGCGCGCGGAGGAAGCCGTCCGCCTTTTGGCTTCGGCAGTAGTTGCCTGTGCAAAGGAATAGACCATAGGCTTTTTCAAAACCATTTTCCCATCTTACTATGAAATGATCGTCAGCCAGCCATAGAGGCCTAGCAGCGTAATAAGCAGCGTAGGAAGCGTCAACAAGAAGCCGACCTTGCAATAATAGATCCACGAAATCGCGACGTCCTTGCGAGAGAGCACATGGAGCCATATCAACGTAGCGAGCGAGCCGATCGGCGTAAACTTCGGTCGAACGGGATGACCATCTTCGCGTCGAAGCGGAGCGCCCGCACCATCGCGAGCACGATCGGCGTCAGGATGAGCGCCGCGCCGTCGTTCGCGAAGAAGGCCGACACCGCGGCGCCGAGGACGACGATGTAGACGAACATCCGGCGCCCCCGGCCGCGGGCGAGCCGCGCCATATGCAGCGCGGACCATTCGAAGAAGCCGATCTCGTCGAGCAGCATCGAGATGACGATGATCGCGACGAACGCTTCCATACGATCGACGAGCCGATGCCTAGGCCTCTAGGCTGCCAGATGACGAGCACGATCGTGGCAAAAAAAAATGATGATTGCTAACGCAGTGAGCATGATATGAGGGACCTCCGTTAGTCGCAGCAAGCGGGTTTGCAGGTTTCGGGCTGTTTGACCGCCGGAAGCGCGTCGACGATCGGCGATAGGTACGGCTTGCCGTCAAGTAGCGAACACCTCGTTTCGCTATTCGCCTCAAAAACACGCGTTATTCGCCATAAAAAAGCCGCCGCGCGAAGGAAAACTCCTCCGCGTGACGGCTTCTGCCTGCTAAACGATTACACGTCCAGGTTCTTGACGTACTTCGCGTGCTGCTGGATGAAGTCCCGCCGCGGTTCGACGGCGTCGCCCATCAGCGTATCGAAGATTTCGTCCGCGCGCGCCGCGTCTTGGATCGACACCTGCAGCAGCGTACGGCTGTCGGGATCCATCGTCGTCTCCCACAACTGCCCCGGATTCATCTCGCCGAGACCCTTATACCGCTGCACGTTCGCTTTCGTGCCTTCGCCGAATTCCGCCAGGATCTGATCCCGCTGCTTCTCGTTGTACGCGTAGCGAATGACCTTGTTCTTCTCGACCTTGTACAGCGGCGGCTGTGCGATATAAATATAGCCGTTGTCGATGATCTGCCGCATGTACCGATAGAAGAAGGTGAGCAGCAGCGTGCGGATGTGCGCACCGTCGACGTCGGCGTCGGTCATGATGATGATCTTGTGATACCGCGCCTTGGCGATATCGAAATCTTCCCCGATGCCGGTGCCGAGCGCCGTAATGATCGCGCGGATTTCCGCGTTGCCGAGAATGCGGTCGAGCCGCGCCTTCTCGACGTTCAGGATCTTGCCGCGGAGCGGAAGGATCGCCTGGAAGTGGCGGTCCCGGCCTTGCTTCGCGGAGCCGCCGGCGGAGTCGCCCTCTACGATGTACAGCTCCGAGATCGAAGCGTCCTTCGACGAGCAGTCGGCGAGCTTGCCCGGCAGCGAGCTGACCTCGAGCGCGGATTTCCGCCGCGTCAGCTCGCGCGCCTTGCGCGCCGCCTCGCGGGCGCGGGCCGCTTGCAGCGACTTCTCGACGACGCGCTTCGCCACGCTCGGATTCTCGTTCATGAATTCGCTGAACTTCTCGGCGAAGAGCGATTCGACGATGCCGCGCACTTCGCTGTTGCCGAGCTTCGTCTTCGTCTGGCCCTCGAACTGCGGCTCCGGGATCTTCACGGAGATGATCGCCGTGATGCCTTCGCGCACGTCTTCGCCGGTCAAGTTCGATTCGCTCTCCTTCATGAGGCCCGTCCGCCGCGAATATTCGTTGATGACGCGGGTCAAGGCGCTCTTGAAGCCGGATTCGTGCGTGCCGCCTTCATGCGTATTGATATTGTTCGCGAACGAATACAACGTCTCGGTGTAGCTGTCGTTGTACTGCAGCGCGATCTCGACCTGGATCTGGTCCTTGCGGCCTTCGACGAAGATCGGCATATGCAGCGGCTCGCGGTTGCGGTTGAGCCATTCGACGAACGTAGCGATGCCGCCGTCCGCATGGTACGTATTTTCCGTGTCCGTCCGCTCGTCGCGCAGCACGATCTCGATGCCGGCGTTCAGGAACGCCAGCTCGCGCAGGCGGGATTGCAGGATGTCGTATTCGAATTCCGTCGTCTCGGTGAAGATTTCCGGATCCGGCAGGAACGTTACGGTCGTGCCGTGCTCTTCGGTTTCGCCGATAATCTGTAGATCGTACTGCGGAACGCCCCTCCGGAACTCCATCCGATGGATCTTGCCTTCTCGCTTCGACGTCACGATGACGTGCGCGGACAGCGCGTTCACGACGGAGATGCCGACGCCGTGCAGACCGCCGGACACCTTGTAGCCGGAATCCTCGCCGCCGAATTTGCCCCCGGCGTGAAGCACGGTCAAGACGACCTCGAGCGCGGGCCGCTTCAGCTTCGGATGCTCGCCGACCGGAATGCCGCGCCCGTTATCGATGACGGTCACGGAATTGTCCTTGTGGACGATGACCTCGATCTTATCGCAGACGCCGGCCAGCGCCTCGTCGATGCTGTTGTCGACGACTTCCCATACGAGATGGTGGAGTCCCCGTCCGCTCGTCGAGCCGATGTACATCCCCGGACGCTTGCGGACCGCCTCCAACCCTTCGAGGACCTGAATCTGACTCTCGTCGTACGTATGCTGGTTGACTGACATTGCTCATCACTCCATCGAGTTTGCTTCCGACGCAAATAAATAAATCTATATGAATTCGTTGATTATAAAGCCAACGGCTGATGCGCGCGCTTCTTCAGCGTCGCGGAGGATATGGGGGAATAATACACCTTGTCTACGGTGACGACGAGCGACTTCGGTTCTTCTTCGCCGATCGCTTCGGTGCGTTTGTCCTTCACGGCCTGCGCGACGAAACCCTTAGAAATCTTAGAAGAAGCCTCGATCGACACGTCGAATATGGCGATCAGCTCCGAAGCGCGAATGATTTTCTCCCCGCCCAGATGAATGAACATCGGCGCGCACCTCTTTTCTCGAAAAAAATCCCGTTATCTCGCATTCTCGGCGACGGCGCCTTCGCTGACGTGGAACAGCTTCACGTCGTCGAGCGTCTCCATGCGGATGCCTTCCACGCCGGTCGTCGTAATGAACGTCTGCACCTTCGAACGGAACGTCTCGATCAGCTGCGTCTGACGGTGACGATCCAGCTCCGACAACACGTCGTCCAGCAACAGCACCGGGTATTCCCCGGTTTCTTGTTGAATGAGCTCGATCTCCGCGAGCTTCAAGGATAAGGCCGTCGTCCGCTGCTGTCCTTGCGAACCGAAGCTGTACGCGTCCTTGCCGTTAATGCGGAACGATAAATCGTCGCGATGAGGACCGACCAACGTCGCTCCCCTGCGCAGCTCCTGTTCCTTCGCCTGTGTTAACTTTATCATAAATCGCTCGAATAAGACAGTTTCTTCTTCTTTGCCCTGCATGTCCACGGACGGCAAATAGCCGATCTCCAGCCGCTCCGCGCCTCCGGTGATGCCGCGATGAATCGATTCCGCCCACGTTTGCAGTTTCGCTATAAAGCCTTGCCTTCTTGTCATGATTTTAGAACCGTAAGTCGCCAATTGCTCGTTCCATACGGCGAGCAGCGGTTCGTTCGACGATTTATGGGCGTTGCCGCTCTTGAGGAAGTTGTTCCGCTGAACCAGCACCTTATGGTACTGATTCAAAGAGTGAAGATAGGAGGGATGCACCTGGGCGATCTCCATATCTAGAAATCTTCTGCGAACCCCGGGGGAGCCCTTGACGATTTCCAAGTCTTCCGGCGCGAACAACACGACGTTGAGCGTGCCGATATATTCGCTCAGCTTGCGCTGCTCGAGCCCGTTCACGCGGGCCTTCTTGCCCTGATTCGTAATATCGAGCTGAAGACGGCAATCGCCGTACTTCCGAACCGCCCCGGCCGAAAGCACGGCGTGATCTTCGCCCCATCGAATGATCTCCTTGTCCTTGGACGTCCGGTGGGATTTCGTCAGCGCGAGCATATAGATCGCTTCGAGCAGATTGGTCTTGCCCTGCGCGTTCTGTCCGATGAACACGTTCACGCGATGATCCGTCGAGAGGTCGACCGCGGGATAATTCCGATAATTGCGAAGCGAGAGCGTCGAAACCTTCATACGATCTCGAATTCGCCGTGTCCCTCGACGCGGACGCGGTCGCCGCGGTACAGCTTGCGGCCGCGGCGGTTATCGGGTTCGCCGTTGACTAGAATCGTCGCTTCCGCGAGGAACGCCTTCGCTTGTCCGCCCGAATCGATGCAATCGGTCAGCTTCAGCATCTGTCCGAGCGTAATGTATTCCGTGCCGATCTGAACTGGTTTCATGTACGGGAATGTCCCCTCCGGTTACGCGTCAAGTCGTCGTCCGATACGGCAGGATCAAGTGAAGAATGCCGCCGTCGTCCGCCGGACGCAAAATCATCGGGCTCATCGCGCCGGTGAAGCCGATCCGAATCGAATCGTCCTCCGTCACCTTGAGCACGTCGAGAATATATTTCGAGTTGAACGAAATCTTAAGCGGTTCGCCGGATAGCGATTCGACCGGCAGCTGCTCGGTCACGCGGCCGAGCTCGGAGGAGCTCGACGAGATTTCGACGGAGCGCTCGTCGTCGGCCGTCGTCAAACGAACGATATTCGTCTTCTCCTCGCGGGAGAGCAAGTACGCGCGGTCGATCGAGTCGGCGAGCGGCTTCGCGGCGAAGACGGCTTCCGTCTTGTACGATTGCGGAATGATCTTCGACGTGTCCGGATACGTGCCGTCGAGAATCCGAGAGAAGAACAAAATGTTGCCGGTGCGGAACAGCACTTGGTTGTCCGCGACGACGATGTCGATGAGCGCGTTTTGCTCCGGCAATATTTTGCTTAGCTCGTTCAAGTTTTTACCTGAAATCACAATATTATGAAATTTCAAGTCCGGCGGACAATCGATCGGCCGTTCGATGCTGGAGAGACGATGGCGATCCGTCGCTACGAACTTCAGCTTGCCGGTTTCGAGCGACCATAAGACGCCTGTCAGCACCGGCGTCGCTTCGTTCGTGGACACAGCGAAGGCGACTTGGCGAATCATCGAGCGAAGCACTTCGCTCGGCATCGACAGCGTCTGGTTTTCCGCGAGGCGAGGCAGCAGCGGATATTCTTCCGGATCGAGACCGGCCAGTTGAATTTCGGTAGATCCGGATTGGATGCCGATCTTGAACTGGTCGCCGACCTCCATATGCACGTCGGAGGCCGGAAGCTTGCGAACGATGTCGACGAAAAACTTCGCCGGTACGACGACGCTGCCCGGTCGCTCGATCGAAATAATGCGCTCGCCGTCGATTTCGGCGGGAATGAACGCTTGAATCGCGATATCGGTGTCGCTTGCCGTCATCGTGACGCCGGCGGAGTTCGCTTCGATCTTGATGCCGGTCAAGATCGGTATCGTCGTTCGGCTGGAAATCGCCTTGCTGACGTCTTGGATCGATTCGTTCAGTTGTTGCTTTTGTATCGTGATTTTCAAGGGGGTTCACTCTCCAAAAAAGGGTACATAGTAGTAATAATATCTTTTTTTAAATCGTAGTCATAGTAGTAGGGGCCAAGAATATGTGGACAAGTCGAAAATAAACGGAAATTGAAGCCTATCCACATGTGCATAAACTGTGTATAGGCTTCAATCGATTTTCGAAGTTATTCAGGATCATGTCGGATAAAGGCGCTTATGTCGAATTAGGACGGATTTTTAATTTTCTCCCGGAGCGATTGCAAGATCTTGAACAGCTCCTGGTCTTGCTGCAGCATGCCCGAAATTTTCTCGTGCGCGTGAATGACCGTCGTATGGTCGCGTCCGCCGAACGCCTCGCCGATCTTCGGCAGCGAATGATCCGTCAGCTCCCTGGACAAGTACATGGCGATCTGTCTCGGGAACGCGACGTTCTTCGTCCGCTTCCTCGCTTTGAAATCTTCCGACTTCATGCCGTAGAACTCTCCGACCTTCTGTTGGATGTCTTGAATCGTCACGACCCGGTTGCGCGAATTCGGGATGATGTCCTTCAGCGCTTCGGCGGCCAGATGAACGCTGATGTCTTGGTTGATCAGGGACGAATACGCGACGACGCGGATGAGCGCGCCCTCCAGCTCGCGAATGTTCGTATCGATCTGATTCGCGATATACATCATCGCTTCGTTCGGGATGTCCAGATTTTCCGCCTTGGCCTTCTTCCGCAGAATCGCGATCCGCGTCTCGAGATCCGGCGGTTGGATATCAGTGATCAGACCCCACTCGAACCGGGATCGAAGCCGTTCCTCGAGCGTCGGAATTTCCTTCGGCGGCCGGTCGCTCGAGATGACGATCTGTTTGCGTTCCTCGTGAAGTGCATTGAACGTATGGAAGAATTCCTCTTGGGTTTGTTCTTTTCCCGCCAAGAACTGAATATCGTCTATAAGAAGAATGTCGATATTTCGGTATTTGTTGCGGAAGCTCTCGCCGCGGTTGTCGCGGATGGCGTTGATGAACTCGTTCGTGAATTTCTCGGACGAGATGTAGAGCACCCGGGCGCTCGGATTGTGCTCCGCGATGTAATGGCCGATCGCGTG
>JAPSKX010000161.1 GCA_031181325.1 Paenibacillus sp. | reverse complement strand
AACCTGCAATAACCCCTTGCAAGATCGCCAATTTGCGCCAATTCCCCGACCTATCTCCCCCTTTCTTGTTTCGGTCGAAATAACGATGCCGCATTGGCGCTCGTAATCGCCGCGAAATCCTCCAACGAAAGCCCCTTGATTTCCGCCGCCGCCTCTGCGACGAGCCTGACGTAACCCGTCTCATTTCGCTTCCCTCGGTACGGATGAGGGGTCAAATACGGAGCGTCCGTCTCGACCAGAAGACGGTCCATCGGCGTCTTCGCCAGCACCTCTTTCGGCTGCTTCGCGTTCTTGAACGTGATCGGTCCGCCGAACGAAAGATAGAAGTTCATGTCGAGGCACAGCTGCGCCGTCTCCCAGCTGCCCGAGAAACAGTGCATGACGCCCCCTACATCATATGCTTTCTCTTCCCGCAATATGGCAACGACATCGGCGTGCGCGTCCCGATTGTGAATGACGATCGGCATGCCGAGCTTCCGCGCGAGCCGAATTTGCTCCCGGAAGACGCGGTGCTGCACGTCTTTCGGCGACGTGTCCCAATGATAATCCAGTCCCATCTCGCCGATCGCGACGACCTTCGGGTGCGTGCGGGCCAGCTCCTCCACGAGATCCAAATCATCGGGTTTGCAGTCGATCGCGTCCACCGGGTGCCAGCCGACGACCGCCTCGACGCAATCGAACGTCTCCGCGAGCCTCAGCGTCGCCGGAATGGACTCCCGGCTGCAGCCGATGTTGATCATGCGGGACACGCCCGCTTCGTTCGCCCGTCGGACGATCTCCTCTCGTTCTCCCTCGAAGGAGGCGTGATCCAGATGCGTATGCGTATCGGTAAGCATTGTCATTCTCCTCTCAACCACATGTCGGTTTCGGCCGTAACGTACGGATTTCCCGCCTCCAGCAGCCGTTCGGGCACGTAAATCCGATGCTTGCCCGACTGCGTGCCGCTGATCGATCGCACGATGTCGGACACTTCGCTGATCTCGACCAGGTCGCCGCCATTTTTCAACAAATAAATCGGTTTACGCTGCGCGTTTCGACCCGAGCGATATACATCGTACGACAAATCCTTCGGGAAATCGACTTGCATGTAATACTCGGGGTCGTAGCCTTCGCGGCGCACGGAATCCCGGAGCTCGTTCAGCAGCGCGTCGTCGAGTTGAGCCGGGGTGGCGTATTTGAACAATTTGCGATGAAGGAACCGGCGGCACAAGTCCGCCAAGATCCCGTCCTTATCGTTCGCCCATAACGCGAAGGCGGCTTGCGTCAACGCTTCGTCCAACTGCAAGTAATGCTCCGTATCGAGCGTTCCGGCGAACAGCCGGCGGAGCGGCTCGGGCAAGAAGGCGAAGGCGTGTCCGCCTTCGTATAAGGATTTCGCGCGTGCGAATATATTCCGCAGCAAGATCTCCGAACTGCGCGTCACCGGATGGAAGTACACCTGCCAATACATCTGATATCGCGACGTCAGATAGTCCTCGACCGCATGCATACCGCTCTCCTTCACGACGATCTGCCCCCGGTGGGGCCGGATGACGCGAAGAATGCGCTCCAGATCGAACATGCCGTAGTTGACCCCCGTCGAGTACGCGTCTCGCAGCAAGTAGTCCATGCGATCGGCGTCGAGCTGGCTGGAGACGAGCGACACGACGATCTCCTTCGGGTACGTCTTGCAGATGACGGATGCGACCTTGTCGGGGAACGCCGGGTCGACCTGACGAAGCACCCGGTTCACCTCGGTGTCGCCCTGTATGATCCGGCAGGACCATGCTTCATGGTGCTCGCCGAATACCGTCTCGATGGAATGGGAAAACGGGCCGTGCCCGATGTCGTGCAGCAGCGCCGCGCACAAGCACAACAGTCGCTCCTCCCCCGGCCAGTCCTCGAAGCGGTTGCGTTCGAATTGACTGATGATCTTCCGGGCGATTTCGAATACGCCCAGCGAATGGGAGAATCGACTGTGCTCTGCGCCATGGAACGTCAAGTACGACGTACCCAATTGTCGAATGCGGCGGAGCCGTTGAAACTCCCGCGTGTTAATCAAATCCCAGATCAAGGGTTCCTGGACATAAATATACTTATGTACGGGATCTTTAAATACTTTTTCTTCCGGCCACATCGACATACCACCCTCCATTATTCGTGTTATTTCGACTTAATTCGACATTGTTCCTATCCGTATGTCGAATAACGCTGTCATAACCGAACTCATTTTGTTGCCTTAAAATCCCTCGGAAAACCCTTTTACAATAAGCATTTTTAAACGCGCCATTGTGCATTGACTATTATTGGAAAGCTTGGTATCATAGAAACTAGTAAAAATAATGTCGAATTATGGCGAGTTTTCATTCTTACATTTTAGGGGGAATCATCCATATGATGAAGTCAACAGGAATTGTACGAAAGGTCGACGAGCTCGGACGCGTCGTCATTCCGATCGAGCTTCGCAGAACGCTGGGCATCGGCGAGAAGGACGCCTTGGAAATTTATGTCGACGGCGAGCGAATTATGTTGAAGAAGTACGAACCCGCTTGCATCTTCTGCGGCAACGCCGACAACGTGACTTACTTTAAGGGAAAAATTGTTTGCAACGAATGCTTAAAAGAAATGCCGACACCTGTGACAAAATAAAAAAAATAGTATATAATAGCTCTATGACCATGTTAATTCTAACCTTTTTATATCTCCTTATTGGCCTATGATCATCGCGGAAATTCCCCGACGATCATAGGCACTTTTTTTGGCAATTATTCCGCTCTATCTTGATGTATAGCATTGTATAGCTCGCGCTTCGGCACGTTGCGGTCCGCGGCCGCCTTCCTGATCGCTTCCTTATGCGGCAAGCCTTCCCTCGTTTCGTAGGCGGCGACGTGCGCCGCAGGCGTCATCCCGGCCCACCAATGCGCTGCATCTTCGCCCTCGTCCGCGCCGTCGGCGCCGCCCTCGACGACGATGCAATACTCGCCCATCGGCCCCGTCGCCTCCACGTGCCGGAGACAACTCGAGATCGTGCCCCGCGCGAATTCCTCGAACCGCTTCGTGAGCTCCCGCGCCAATGCGCATCGCCGGTCGCCCCATTGGTCCAGCATGAGCTTCAGCGTCGCTTCGACGCGATGCGGCGCTTCGTAGAACAGCAGCGTCGCCGGATGGCGCTTCCACTTGGTCAGCGTCTCCGCCGCCTTCTTCTTCTCCCTCGGGAGGAAGCCGACGAACGTGAACGTCTCCGTGGACAGTCCCGAGGCGATTAGCGCCGTGAGCGCCGCATTCGGACCGGGGATCGGCACGACGGGGACGCCTCGTTCGAGGGCTGCCGCCACAATGTCCGCCCCGGGATCGGAGATCGCCGGCAAGCCGGCGTCGCTGACGAGCGCTACCGTCTCCCCCGCCAGCAGCTTGTCCAACAGCGCCTCCCCGCTCTTCGCCTTGTTATGCTCGTGGTACGAGATCAGCTTGCCGGGGATGTCGAAATGCGTCAGAAGCTTCCTTGTCTGCCTCGTATCCTCCGCCGCGATCCACGTAGCTTCCTTTAATATATGTATCGCTCTGAACGTCATATCGTCCAGATTGCCGATCGGCGTTCCTACAATATATAACGTGCCGTACGGCGTCCGCCCCTCGTCTCGAAAGCTTCGCTGCACGCGAGCTTCGTCCGGTCCGTCCGTCATTGCGCATCCCTCCCTGTAGCGGGTCGTTACCCGTTTAATGCATCCTTGCGTCCGTAGAAAATGTCGAGCAGCTCCTCCGTATAGGAGCCGTCGGCCTCGTGCACGACGAGGGGCGGCAGCAGCCGCAACTCCGGCCTCCCGTCCTTCAGCGCCTCGATCAATACGATGTTCGCCTCTTGCTCGCGTCTCGGGTGGACGAATCGCATCCGCTTCGGCTCCAGCTTCGCCGCGCGCAGCTCCGTTACGATCTCCGCGAGCCGCGACGGGCGATGCACCATCGCGACCTTGCCGCCGGACTTCGTCAGCCGCGCGCACGCCCGCGTCACGTCCGTCAACGTCGCGTACAGCTCATGCCTTGCGGCCGCGATATGCGGATTGCCCTTGATCTCCCCTGACGTCGCCGACAGGTAAGGAGGATTGACGGTGACGAGATCGAAGCTGCCGTGGCCGGCCTTCTCATGATACGTCTTCAAATCCCCCAACTCGATCGTGACGCGCGCCTCCAGCCCGTTAAGCTCGACATTGCGCCTCGCCATATCGGCAAGACGAGGTTGAATCTCGACGCCCGCGATGTGCGCCTTCGTTCGCGTCGTCAGCAGCAGCGGGATGACCCCGTTCCCCGTGCATAGATCGACGACCGCCCCCCTCGTCGGAACGGAGCAAAACCTCGCCAACAGCACCGCATCGAGGGAGAAGCTGAATACCTCGTCGCTTTGTATGATCTTCAAATCTTGCGTTAATAAATCGTCTACCCGTTCGCCCGGCTGCAGCTCGACCCGTCCGACGCTCATCTCCGTCACACCTCTCTCGTCGCGCACCTTTGCGCGAAATCGCAAAAAACCGCAGGGCTGTGTAGTCCTACGGTTCTTCCGTCTACTTATGAAAGAAAGACAAGCAAAACAAACAATCGCCTTCGGTCCGAAGATGCCCGTAGTATACGTTGCATATATGAAACCCTTCGTGATACAGCCGGGCTAAATTGTCGTACCCTTCGCCTACGGCCCCTGCGGTGTCCTGGGACGCGCTACCGGCCGCGGGCGTCCCCGGCGAGTGCCCCGCCGCGGCTTCCGCGACGGGCGTCTCCGCCGTTCCGTTCTCCTTGCGCAATATTTTGCGCAGCTGCTGGTTTTCTATGCTGAGCCGCTTGTTCTCTTCGAGGAGCAACACGATCTGCTTGCGCAGCCCCGTCAACTCGGCGCCGAACTTCGCGAATTTGTCTTCCATCTGCGTCACTTGGTTGTATAGGTCTTTTCGATCTTCCACCGTTCCACCCCTGGATTAAGAGACAACCCTTACGCTTCTTGCTCCGCTACGTCGTCGAGCGGGAAATCGGACACCCGGTTGCCGGCTTCGGCCACGCGAACGCTTACCGTTCGATTCGACGGGTTGATGCCGACGACGATGCCCGTTCCGGCCGACGTGATGACGCGAGCGCCGACGGACGGCAAGTCCTGCTTCACGCTCTCGTAATTGTCATGCTCGAACTTCAAGCAACACATCAATCGGCCGCACAGTCCCGAAATCTTCGTCGGATTGAGCGACAGATTCTGATCCTTGGCCATCTTGATCGACACCGGCTCGAAATCGCCGAGCCACGACGAACAGCACAGGATGCGTCCGCACGGCCCCAGCCCGCCGAGCAGCTTCGCTTCGTCGCGTACGCCGATCTGACGCAACTCGATGCGCGTTCGGAACACGCCGGCCAGATCTTTCACGAGCTCGCGGAAATCTACCCGGCCCTCCGCGGTGAAATAGAAGATGACCTTGTTTCGATCGAAGGTATACTCGACGTCGACGAGCTTCATCTTCAGGCCGTGATCGCGGATCTTGTCCACGCAGATGTCGAACGCGTTCTTCGCCGCCGCCTTGTTGTCGTCGACGACCTTCGCGTCGTTCTGATCCGCGATGCGTATGACGCGCTTGAGCGGCAGGACGACGTCCGCTTCGCGAACCGTCTTCTTGCCGATGACGACCTTCCCGTATTCGACGCCGCGCGCCGTCTCGACGATTACATTCTCATGATCCTCTACCGGCAGGTCGCTCGGATCGAAATAATATACTTTGCCCGCTTTCTTGAAGCGGACGCCTACGACTTGATACGTATCCATCATGTCCCTCCTTGCAACGCGAATAAAAACCGTTCAAGGACAAGTTGGGGATTCGCATGCCCGCGGAGTTTCCGCTTCGCCTTCATCGCTTCGTCCATGACAGTGACCCAGTGGTGGGCCGGCTTGGACGCTGCCAGCTTAGCATGGAACTCCAGTTGATCTATGAACACGACCGTTCCGGTCTGTTGTCGTTGCAGTACAATCATATCTTTACACCATAAGGCGAATAAATCGAACAGCGTATCGAGGTGCTCGGACATCTCCCCCTTGCCTGCGACCGACTGTGCGGCCAGCATGCTTGCGGCGAAGCCGCGGGC
The DNA here is from genome assembly GCA_031181325.1 of Paenibacillus sp. Classification (GTDB taxonomy): domain Bacteria; phylum Bacillota; class Bacilli; order Paenibacillales; family YIM-B00363; genus Paenibacillus_AE. Next base: position 4,944 of record JAPSKX010000161.1, on the reverse strand, counting down.
AGACTCCTTAGCCAATTGTAACACTGCGTTTCGGATTTCTGCAAACCAATTTAATTGGATGAGCTCCCGCGCCGTCGACAATCCCGGCGCCAGCCTCACCGCCGGCTTCACCAATGCCGGAGGCAGCCCCTCCTTCAGCAGCTCCGCCTCCATCACGTCGGGGGCAAGCGGCAGGAAGACCATCCGCTGCGTCCGCGACCGAATCGTCGGCAAGAGCGCTTGTCCGTTCTCGGCAATGAGAATGGCCACCGTCGAAGAGCCGGGCTCCTCCAAGAACTTCAGCAGCGCATTGGCCGCTTGCGGCGTCAACCGATCGGCGCTTTCGATGACGTACACCCGAGGCTTCGCGCCGGAAGCTTTATAAGCGAATTGCTTTTGCAACTCTCGCACCTGGTCGATCTTGACCGTCGCGCCGTCCGGATCGACCCGCATGACGTCCGGGTGGTTGCCGTTGTCGATCTTCCGGCACTCCGCGCACCGTCCGCAGGCGTCGTCGCCGCCTTCGAGGCAATGCAGCGCCTGCGCGAGCGCGTGGGCAATCGCCGCGCGCCCCGTCCCCCGAGGTCCCTCGAATACATAAGCATGCGACAGCGTATCGGCGCGAAGCGCCGCTTGCAGCTGCCGCTTGATTTGGTCTTGTCCGGGAATATTATGAAATGGCATGCGACTCGCTCCTAGAAGAACAGGTTGATCAGCAGCCCGCGAATCTCTCCGACCTTGCCGAGCAGCTCGATGCGACCGCCCTCGGTCGTCAGCAGCTCGTCCGCCATCGACAGGAGCGCTTGATCGATCTCGTCCAGCAGTTGATATCGTTTCGTACGGCCTCTGCGATCCCAGCCCCGCGTCTCCTTCAAGCCGACGCCCTTGCGCACCGTGTCTTCCAGGAAACGTTGAACCAGCATCTTATATTCTCTAAGCTCGCGCACCGTCATCGAACGAGCGAGTCGTTCGCCTTGCTGCGCGATGCGTTCCATCCGTTTGGCCAGCTCTTCCTGCGACGCCGCCTCCCGTTCCTGCTTGAGGAAGCCGGAGAACGGCCTAGCGGACGCTGAGGTGCCGGAAGCCCCTTCATTGCGAAGGGGCTCCTGGCCGAACGGGCGGATGCCGGGATTGATCTTCACGTCGATCCGCCTCCGTGTTCGGTAATATCGTTAGAAATGTTCGAATCGTTCGACCGGCATAATGAATACGGCGGCGCCGCCGACCTGTACCTCGACCGGGAACGGAATGTAGGAATCCGTCGTACCGCCCATCGGCGTGACCGGGGTGACCAGCTGATCGCGCACCTTGCAGTTCGCCTTGATGACCTCGAGCACGTCTCGCACGCGATCGTCTTCGATCCCGATCATGAACGTCGTATTGCCGGCTCTCAGGAAGCCGCCCGTGCTCGCCATCTTCGTCGCGCGGATCCCTTCTTTAATCAAGGCGTTCGACAAGCGGTTGCTGTCCTTATCTTGCACAACTGCGATTACAAGTTTCATCCTAAATTCCTCCTCTGAGCGAATGTGGTTATGGGCGTACCAGGCGGTCGAAGTCCGCAGCGATGTCCGCGGCGATGTCGTCGACGGACCGATTCGCGTCGACGAGCTTAACGCGCTGCGGTTCGGCTTTCGCGATCAGTAGGAATCCTTCTCTCACTCGTACGTGATACTCTCTCTCTTTTTGCTCGATGCGATCTAACCCCGCGCCGTCCGCCGCGCTCGCCCGGGCGAGCAGCCGTTCGCGGCTCACCTCGGCCGGCACATCCAGCAGATACGTGCGATGCGGCTGCAATCCGCCCGTCGCGAATCGGTTGATCGCCGCCACTTCCTCGGGATCTCGGCCTAAGCCGTAGCCCTGGTAGGCGATGCTCGCGTCGACGAAGCGATCGCAGATCACGATGCGGCCTCGCCGGAGCGCCGGGACGATCACTTCGCGAACATGCTGCGCGCGCGAAGCCGCATACAGCAAAATCTCCGTCTCGTCTTGCATCTCCCGGTTTTCCGGAGACAGGACGATCTCTCGCAGCCGATCCCCGATCGGCGTTCCGCCGGGCTCTCTCGTCCGCAGGACGTCCGCGCCCTCCGCCGCGAGCCGGTCCGCGAGCAAGCGCATCTGCGTCGTCTTGCCGGACCCGTCGGGTCCTTCGAAAGTAATGAATAAGCCTTTCACTTGCAGGCTCCTAACATAGTATATTGCCTAGCCTTGATTAGGGTTCCGATCCCAGGCCTGAATCCGGACCGTTCGCAGGGAACGGTCGCTCACGCCCTGCACCGCCGCGCCCTGCGCCCGAAGCCGCAGCACGGCCGCCGCCGTCTCCGGCGAAATCGGCTCCCCCGGCAGAACGATCGGAATGCCGGGCGGATAAGGAATGACCATCTCCGCGCACGTCTCGCCGACCGCATCCTCCCAGGGAACTTCCCGCTGCTTGTCCGTCCGGGAAGCCGCAATCGCGTCCTCCGCTTTGAAATATACAGGCGCGGACAAGGATAGCGTCCCTAATGTATACATATTCGCGGAATTTTGCCGATTTTCCTTCTTTTTCGCCGGAAAACGTGCGGCAATTTCTTCAAGCGCCGTCGTCAGCCGCTCCATATCCTCGTCCGTCGTCGCGGCGCTGCATGCCAACACCGCATACCGCTCTGTCGCCATTTCCGCATAGACGCCGAGTTCGGCCAGACGGTCCAGGATGTCGTAGCCCGTCCATTCGCCGAAGCCGTCATAGAGTAGGGGCTTCAACGGATCCGCGGTCGCGGAGACGCCGAATCGACCGTTCGCGGTCCCGTGCAGACGCCCGGGCAGAGCGTCGATCGCCCGAAGCGCCGTCTCGAACAGCGCCGCGCCGCGCGTGTGCAGCTCGCGCCGCGCCCAATCCAGCGAAGCCAGGATCGGGTACGACGGGCTTGAGCTCTGGAGCATGCGCAGGAACGCCTCGATGCGTTCCGGCGGTATGCGATCGCTGCCTAGATGCAGCATCGCGCCCATCGTCAGCGCCGGCAGCATCTTGTGCGTCGACTGGATGACGACATCGGCCCCTTGAGCAAGCGCCGATTCCGGGAAGCGCGGGTGGCGCCCGAAGTGCGCGCCGTGCGCTTCGTCTACGATCAGCGCTTTCCCGCGAGCATGGGCCGCCTCCGCGATGCCCCGGACGTCCGCGCCGATGCCGTAGTAATTCGGACTCGTCACGAATACCGCCTTCGCCTCCGGGTGCTTGTCCAGCGCGTCGGCGATACGCTCTGGCGCTACGCCGCCGTACAGTCCGACCGCCCTATCGGGCGACGGGAATGCGAACACCGCGCCCGCGCTCCGCAGCATCAACGCGTGGATCGCGGACTTATGCGCGTCTCGCTGCATGACGAGCAATTCCCCCGGGGCCGCCGCCGCATGAATCGCCGCCAGGTTGCCGACGGTGCTGCCGCCGACGAGGAAATACGTGCGCCGCGCCCCGAAGCAAGCCGCGGCGAGCTCTTGTGCCTCCTCGATCGCCCCCGAAGGCGCATGCAGATCGTCGAGGCCCGGCAGCTCGGTCGCGTCGAAGGCGCCGACGGCGCCGAGCCATGCTCCCTCGGCATGGCCTCCGTTCGCATACGCCGCGCCCGCTTTGTGGCCCGGCACATGAAAGCTCGCCCGGCGCCGCTGCCGATACGCAGCCAGCGCGCTCACGATCGGGGCGTCCGACGGTTGTAGGCGCCGCTCTTCCATCGGGCCGATTCCCCCTTTTTCGACACATCTCTCTTCTTTCATCTTACCTCGTTCCCCGCGAAAAAAGAAGACTCCCCTCCATCGCCTTCGACGGTAGGAAAGTCTTCCGCACTCTATGAGACCCGTACAAGCAAGCCGGGGCGTCTAAGCGTCTTTCTTATACCAGACGCGTTTCATCTGGGTAATAAAGAACGGGTATTTCTCGTCTTTCACATCGGTCCGGATCATCTCCGTCTCGCATTCCGCGCAAATAAACTGTCCGCAAATATGAATTCCTTCCGAACGCGTCTCTTCGCAAATCATGCAGGTCGTCGGCTCCGCTTCGGGATACAGCGCATTCATGGGGCAGCTCACCTTTCTCGTTTTTACTCCCAGTATTGCCTTTCTTCTAATTCTCTAAACTTTTTTCGCCGAACTTGCTATAATTGAGAATCGATATGCGTGATTCGATCCCCACCATGTTCCTTAATTATATGTGGGCGGGGTCGGATGCGTGAATGAAACCCGATGCCGAGGTGACGGTAACGACTATGCAGGCAGAGACGACACCGAACGAAAAAGTGATCTACCAATACAGGCTTCTTAAGAGGATTCGCCGTCATCCTCTAATTAGCCTTGTGTATTTAGGCTTTCTCGTGCTGTGGGCGTTAGTGGACAGCATGTGGCAGGGTTCTGCCGGCATCTTGCTCTGGGGCCTCGGCGCCATGGTCGGGTGGCATGTCGTGTATTACGCCGTCACGTTGGCTCTCCTTAGTCGGGAGCAGGAAGAAGCGGGCTACGAGCAGCGATACGGATGGTTGTTCGGATGGCCTTGGCTCGGGTACTTACCGACCTTAAGCGTCCCGTTCCGCCAATTCCGTTCGATTCAGACGCATCTCTTCTTCATCGGCGGTTTGGCGACGGCCGCCTTGGCCGCTTGGGCGCCGCCGGCGGCGACGGCCATGGTCGGCTTCGTCCACCTCTGGTGGATGGCGCCTCGATTGTTCCTCTCTTACGCGTTGAAACGCTCGGCTCGGCCGGGCAGCATCATTACATTGACCGTCGCCGATGCCGGGTTATATGCACCGTAACTACACCTAACAACCGTATCCCTTCTGAAAACGCCAAAAAGAACGCCTCAAGATCGAGTATCCGATTCCTGAGGCGTTCTTGTCGGCTTGGCGACGTCCTACTCTCCCGGGACCCTGCGGTCCAAGTACCATCGGCGCTGGAAGGCTTAACGGTCGTGTTCGGGATGGGTACGCGTGGTTCCCTTCCGCCATT
>JAPSKX010000160.1 GCA_031181325.1 Paenibacillus sp. | reverse complement strand
CATGGTAATTCGGGATGACGCCGGCATCGCGCGGATGCGCGGCGTTCCCGCCGCCGTCGTTCGTCGCGTTCATCGGGGCGGCGCGATTTTGTTGTTGAACGTTCCTCGCCGCGTCTTGTCCGTTTCCGCCGCATGCGCTCAGCGGCAGCGCGGCTCCGAGAACCGCTGCGAACATCATAAGTAAACTTTTATTCATGGGGGAAATCCTCCTCCGTTATTATATCGTTACCATGCCCATTGGCGATTTAATGTATGATTGGATTTTCATAGGGGAAAAACACCTATAAGTTTACATTTATCAGCGCGGGGGGACATCACGATGGACGAACAAGCACGTCCGAAGGCGAACGACGATCAAGCGAAAGGGATGTCGCGGCGGCAATTTCTCATCAGATCCGGTTATACCGTAGGCGGCGCCGTCCTCGGCGGCGTATTGGGCTATTTGCTCCCGAAGCCGGAGGAGGCGGCGCCTCCGGCCGCGCCGGCCCCGGAACAAGACGATCTCCGTCAGGCGCTCATGTTTTTCAATCAGGAGCAGTTCGCGATCGCGCAAGCCGCCACGGAGCGAATCTTCCCCGCGGACGACACCGGGCCCGGGGCGAAGGAGCTCGGCGTCGCCTTCTTCATCGACCACCAGCTGGCCGGCGAATGGGGGTTCAACGCAAGGGACTATATGCAAGGGCCGTTCTTCGTCGGCGAGAAGGTGCAAGGTTATCAGGGACGACTTCGACGTAGAGACATTTTCCAAATCGGTCTTCGCGAAATGCAAAACTACAGTCAAAGCAAATACGGGAAAAACTTCGTCAACTTGTCGGAAGAAGAGCAGGATGCCGTGCTTGCGGCGTTCCAGAACGACGAGGTGCAGCTGACGACGATTTCCGCCAGCGGGTTCTTCAGCATGCTGCGAAGCAGCACGTTGGAGGGCGTCTACAGCGACCCGGTATACGGCGGCAACAAGAACATGGGCGGTTGGACGATGCGCAGCTACCCCGGCAGCCAGATGTCGTACACCCAAATCATGGACAAGGGTTTTATGAAGATTCCGCCTAGAAGTTTGAAAGACCATGTAGCGCACACGTGATCGCGCGAGGAGGATACGGAAGATGGCCAAGAAGCTGCCGAAGAAGGACGTAGTCATTATCGGAGTCGGGTGGGCCGGCGGGATTATCGCCTCGGAACTAACGAAGAAGGGGCTGGACGTCGTCGGGCTGGAGCGCGGCACGGAACGAACGACGGAAGATTATTACATGGTACACGACGAGCTGCGGTATGCGCTCCGATACGAGCTGATGCAAGATTTGTCGAAGGAGACGATCACGTTCCGCAGCAACGAGAAGGTTCGGGCGCTGCCGATGCGTCAATACGGATCGTTCCTGCTCGGCGAAGGGCTGGGCGGAGCGGGCGTCCATTGGAACGGGCAGACGTTCCGGTTCCTGCCGTACGACTTTCAAATTCGAAGCATGACCGAAGAACGATACGGAAAAACCAAAATTCCTCAGGACATGACGATCCAGGATTGGGGCATTACGTACGACGAGCTGGAGCCGTATTTCGATGCGTTCGAGAAGATGGCCGGCATCTCGGGGGAGGAAAATCCGCTCGGCGGGAAACGATCCAGCCCGTACCCGACGCCGCCGATGATCCAGACGCCGTCCATGAAGCGGTTCGCGGACGCCGCCAAGAGACTGAACTTGCATCCGTACTCGATGCCGTCGGCGAACCTGTCGACCGCTTATACGAATCCGGACGGCATCTCGAGAGCGCCTTGCCAATATTGCGGGTATTGCGAGCGGTTCGGCTGCGAATTCGGCGCGAAGGCGGATCCGGTCGTGACCGTCATCCCGGTCGCGAAGAAGACGGGCAAGTTCGAAATCCGAACCCATTCGAACGTCAGACGCATCTTACATACCGGGGGCAAAGCGACAGGCGTCATGTACACCGACATCACGACAGGGGAAGAGATCGAGCAGCCCGCCGACATCGTCGTACTGACGGGGTATGTGTTCAACAACGTGCGTCTGCTGTTGATGTCGGGCATCGGAAAGCCGTACGATCCTTCCACCGGGACGGGCGTCATCGGGAAAAATTATGCCTACCAGGTGCAAAAGGGCAGCGCGATGGGGTTCTTCGACGACGAGGAATACAATCTGTTCGCCGGGGCCGGGTCGCTCGGCATGAATTTGGACGACTATAACGGGGACAACTTCGACCACTCCGAATTAAACTTCATTCACGGGGGGAGCATAAGCCATACGAATACGGGCCTCCGCCCGATTCAAAACAATACCGTCCCCGAAGATACGCCGAAGTGGGGCAAGGAATTCAAAGCCCAATCGCTGAAGTATGCGAATCGCGTGCTCAAGGTAGGCGGGCAAGGCGCCTCGATGCCGTTCCGTCACCACTACCTTGACTTGGATCCTACCTATAAGGATGCATACGGCGATCCGCTGATTCGAATCACGTTCGACTTCGAAGAGCAGGACCGGCAGCTGGCGAAGTTTCTGGCCGACCGCTGCGCCGAAATCGTGAACGAGATGAAGCCTTCGTTGATGCAGTCGATGAAGGAGTTGGGCCCGTACGAAATTATGACGTACCAGTCCACGCACAATACCGGCGGCGTCATTATGGGAGGAGACCCGAGCACTTCCGCGGTGAACAGCTACTTACAGATGTGGGATATGGAAAATTTGTTCGTGATCGGCGCCTCGGCTTTCGCGCATAACAGCGGGTACAATCCTACGGGGACCCTCGGCGCGCTCGCTTACCGCTCGGCGGAGGGGATCTTGACGTATAGCCAAAAAGGCGGAATTCTCGTCTAAGACTACGGTTGGAAAGGGGAATACACTATGAAGCATGTAAGATGGATGACCGTGTGCTTCGCTGTCGCATTGACGCTTTCCGCGTGCGGAGGCGGCGGGAACGACGGGGCCGGAGAAGCGCCGGTCGAACAGCCGGCCGAGACGGGAGGCGGGGGCGACGGCGCGGCGGACGCGGGTGGCGGCACGGACCTCGAAGCGACGGCAAGACCGATATACGAAGGGAATTGCCTGGCATGCCACGGTACCGACTTGGCCGGGGGCGGGGGCTTTCCCGGCTTGCAGCAGGTCGGCGCCCAGATGTCCGAGGAAGAGATCGCCGATCGGATCAATAACGGCGGCAACGGAATGCCGGCCTTCAAGGGCGTCTTGACGGACGAGGAAATCGCGACGCTGACGCAATGGCTCGCAGCGAAGAAGTAATCGGCAACATAAGGAGCCGCCCCCCACAGGGGACAGCTCCTTATTTCTTATCGTCGACGTCGTTCGGCTCGTCGAGCGAGACGAGCTCGCGCGTCGACCGCTTGAACTCGCTTAACGTTCGTCCGAAGGCGCGGCCGAGTTCCGGCAGCTTCGAAGGGCCGAAGATAAGCAGAGCGATCAGCATAATCAATGCGAGACCGGTGACTCCAATATTTCCGAAGGGCATCGCGCTCGACTCCTTAGCGTAATCGATTTACGAATAGGATGCCTTGTCGCCGCGATTTTCATCAGTACATATACAAGGCGCCGCTAATCGACGCCGCGATCGGCGTCATCCAACTTCCGGATGCGATAGGCGTTCATCGCGACTTCGCCGAGCTCCTGCAGGATCGTGTAGTTGGCCCATGCGCCGGCGACCGCGCCGATGCCGGGCAACATCTGCAGCATTTTCCGAAAATCGATCGAGTCTCTATATTCCTTCTGGAACGTCTCCCAATCCATATCCCGGTAATATTCGGCGTCCGAAGACCACAGCTCCTTCTCGTAGCGCCATCGCTTGATCGTACCGAGGACGGGTCCGCGCTGCGAGTCGCCCGAGAAGGCGAGTCGAAAGACGTTCAGCAGGAAGATTCGTTCGGAGAACGTCTTCGTATCATACCCGTAAATATGCGCGAGCTCGAACAGAAATTTCATCTTAATGGCGATCAGCGCGGGGAAGTCGACGACGTTCAGCAGGATGCCGCCCGCGCCGGTGCCCGCGCCTTCCGCCGCCGCGATCTTCTGGTAGAGCGACAGCGCGTTCCTCGCTTCCTGATCGGCTTCCTCCAGCGAGGCGAACCGTTGAACCTTCCGCTGAGGCGTGTATTCGGCTCCGAACAGCGCCGTACGCACGATCCCCTTCACGGCGGCGGTAATCGCTTCGTGCACCTTCGCCGGGACGATCTGGTTGATTGTCCCGCTGATCGTCTTCGAGGCGCGCTCGAGCCAACCCGGAGGCTCCGCCAGGCGCCGCTCCCAAGCGTGAAGCTCGATGCGGATGCGTTGTTCGTATGGGTTCATTCGTCTCGTCTCCCGTTGGTCGATTACGTGCTCATCCTCATTATTGTAAATCGGTTCCGCCGCAGGTTGAAGGGACTTCCGCAGGAGTCGGAGCCGGGCGGAGGTCGGGGAAGCGGCGGCGGGCTCGCTTCGCATAACGCGGGAACCGTTCGGGACAACATACCCATGGAAAAGATTTCGCCGCGAAGGGGACCCGAATGCCATGCATCATTTATTTACGCATAACGATCTCGACGGCGTCGGCTGCGGCATCGTCGCGCGTTGCGCGTTCGGCGACAACATCGAAGTACGATACAATTCCGTGCAGAGCATCGATTCGCAAGTCTCGCGCTTTATGGACGTTTATAAGGAGAAGCCGAAGAAAGGCGGCTTCTTATTCATTACGGACCTGTCCGTGTCCGAGGAGGTCGAGGGGCGCATCGGCCGGTTTGTCCAGAACGGCGGCAAGGCGCGGCTGCTGGACCATCACAAGACGTCGCTGCCGCTGAATCGGCATCCCTGGGCGAGCGTACAAGTCGCGTACGACGACGGCCGCCAGACGTCCGCCTCGTCGCTCTTTTACGAGTATCTGGTGCAACATCGGCTGCTGCAGCCGATGCCGACGCTCGCGCAATTCGTGGAGCTCGTCCGTCAATACGATACGTGGGAGTGGGAGAAGCACGACAACGCGACGGCGAAGCGGCTGAACGACTTGTTTTTTCTGCTGTCGTTGGACGAGTTCGAAGACCGTATGACGGAGCGGGTGCAGCGAGAAGAGCCGTTCGCTTTCACGGAGTTCGAGGAGAAGCTGCTCGCCCTCGAGGAGGGGAAAATCGAACGGTACGTCCGGCGCAAGAAGCGCGAGCTCGTTCAGACGTTCGTCTCGGAACGATGCGTCGGCGTCGTCCATGCGGAGTCGTATCATTCGGAGCTGTCGCACGAGCTCGGGAAGACGTTCCCGTATCTGGATTACATCGCCATCGTGAACGTCGGCGGCAAGAAGCTGAGTTTGCGTACGATCCACGACGACGTCGACGTCTCGAGCGTCGCTGCGGCGTACGGCGGCGGCGGGCATGCGAAGGCGGCGGGGTGCCCGCTGACGGACGACGCCTTCCGCGCATACGCCGTCGAACCGTTCGCGCTCGATCCGCCGCGTCCCGACGCGGAGAGGAACGAGTACAACGTCAGGGGCTCGGAGTACGGCGTGCTATACGAGAACCGCGGCGGAGACGAGCTGTTTCTGTTTCCGGCCGAAGACCGATGGCATATCGACGCGAACGGGGAGACGTCGGAATCCGCCTTCGATTCGTTCGAAGCCGCCGAGCGATTCGCCAAGCGTCGATACGCCGCTTGGCTCTCGAAAGACGATGCGTTCGTTCAGTACTTACTGCGGAACGCGAGCAATCGGTGATGCGGCCGCTACGCGGTACGGCCGCTCCGGCGTGCCGGAGCCGACTTGGATCGCGACGTCCGCGCGCAGGAACGCGGCGGGGACGACGCCGATCCGGACGCTGGCGGCATCCCGATGATAGACGAAGCCGTCTTCCCCGACGATGCGGACCATGCTCGCGCTGCCGGCGTACGGCGTTCTCACCCAATACGCCGTCGGCTCCCCCCGGGGCGTCGTCTTCTTCGCGGCCGAGACGCCCCTCCCCGCGACGAATCGGCTCAGCTGCTGCGCGTCGAGCGGGAAGACGAGGTCTTCCGCGTATCGGCCGTAGGCGCGGTCGTAATTCTGTTCCGCGTCCCGCGGAAGGCTGCTCCAATAATGGGGCTGATCGCCGATCGGCAGCCGCTCCGGGCGGAGCGACGAACCGAGCGTCTTCAAGGAAGCGGCGTTCAGGAGGTTGCGTTCCTCCGAAGAGAGATTCGCGAGAAATTCGCGGTTCAACCAACGCCGCAGGTCCGAAGTCGCCCAGTCGTTCGAGCCGTACGAAGCGGAAGGCTCGCTCGCGGGAAGCGTCTCGTCCTTCGCGTCGAACGGCTTCGCCGCGATCGCGAAGCGCGACCATAGGAGATATCCTGTCTCCTCCTTGGCGATGACGGTCCACAGCAGCGGCTTATTCTCGGATCGCCCGAGCTGCACGGTATCGCCGACCCGCAGGCCGGATGCCGCGCCGACCGACGCGGATTCCGGCCCTTGCGTCCACTGCGCCGCAGCGACCAACAGCAGCGCCGTCGCCGTCGCCGCGGTCGCATGCTTCGCGCGGATGCGGTCCGCTAGACGCACCGCGCCGACGATCAGCATCAGGTCGAAGCACGCGGCGAAGAGGAACATATGCTTCTGTAGATCCGCTTCCCCGTTCCCTAGCACCGGGACGACGAATTGCATTCCTGCCGTCGCCGTCAGCAGCAGAGCCGCGCCGGCCGCGGCTACGGAACGAGGGTCGCGCCGATCGGGGCTTCTCGCCCGACGATACCAAGCGCGAGCGATCGCGGCGAGATACCCCGCGAAGACGAACAGGACGATCGGGAACGCGAACCCGGCCGCGCGCTTGCGCTGCCCTTCCCATATCGAGAAGCGTTCCGCGAACGAGTAGCGGTCCCGCCCGGCGTCCGGCTCGTAGTTGCCTAAGTACGAGGGGCGCAGAAAGACGGAGGCGTCCGCGGATATGCGGAGCTTCTCCGCGAATCGTTCCGGATGCGCGGCATAAAATCGGAGAATGTCTCCGTACGTCGCGCGGTCGTATACCTCTTCCCGGAACGTCTCGCCGTAAATGTCGTACGCCGCTCCCGGCATATACCCGTGCGTTCCCGCGAGCGCCGCGTATTTCGGATCGATGCCCAGCGCTTCGAGATCCTTCGCCGGGGAAGGCGAATCCTTCAGAACGCCGAAGAAGATCGACTGGTACTGATTGACTTGCTTCATCCAAGACGGCGCAGAAGCGTAGAAGGCGATCGAGAAGACCAGCAGCGACGCGCTGCCGGCGATCACGATCGCCCGCGAAGCGGCATCCCTGCGCAGCGGCAGCAGGACGAAGCCGAAAGCCGCCAGCAAGAAGCCGATCGGCGCGTTCGCGACTTTGGCCGAGACGAACAAGAAGCTCGCCGCGTAGTACAGCAGCAATGCGCGCTTCCTCGTCGGTTCGCCGTATACGCACCACAGCACGCTGCCGGCCGTCAGCAGCAGGCTCGCGAGAATCATGGCTTCTCCATAGAAGGAATGGAAATAGAGAAGATAGCCGATGTCGCAAAACACGACGAACGTCGCCGCGAAGGCGACCCCTCGGGCGAGCGTTCGCTTCGCCTCGAGCTTCGAGACGAAGAGCGTCAGTCCGACGGCGTACAGCACAATGTATAAGACGCCAAGAAACCTGATATCGAATAGGGAAGCATTCCAACCCATCATGCGCTTGATCGTATCGTTCAGCGCGAGCGCGGCTTTCGTCATTAGGAACTGCGAGCTGAGGTATCCGAGCTCGTTCCGGACGTCCGGCTGCAGGAGACGCAAGAAGCTTCCTTCGGCCGATTCGGTCAATCGGAAATGCCGGAAGGCATGAACGTATCGCGGATGCTCGCCGGGGACGAGCCCCATCGGCTGCACCGCTCTCGCGAAGTCGCTGTTATCGGCCAACCCGACGAAAGGCGGCGGCAACAATATCGCGCCTAACGCGAAGCAAAAAAACGACCAAACGAGCAAGCCCCTCCATGGCCGCAACGCACTCACCTCGCCATCGAAAGATGCCATCAGTGTAGCCCGGAATCCGCAAATCTATAACAAGTTTCGACAAAATCTATGAAATGCCGCTTGCAAGTATGATAGGATGGAGGTACATTCATAATCTTTCAGACCGTCATACAGAAAGGAAAGAAAGCAAGCGATGAACGAAGCGTACTACGAAGTGGAATCCAGACTGGAACGAAATCCGCCGCGGAGCGAGGCGAAGCAGCGCTCCTATAAGTGGGTCGGGAAAGCCGGCATCGTCCTGTTGTGGGCGTCGCTCGCGGCCGGCGCTTTCGCCTTGGCGCATTATTATGTCGGCGGCGTTCGCGCCGAGCTCGAACGAATCCAATCCGCGAATCAACAACATACGGCGGAATTGAACCGGAAATTATCGGAGCTGCAACAGTCGCTGCAGTCGAATATGGACGCCGCCTCGTCGCTGCAGCAGCAATTCGCCGCCGTCGAGGGCGAGCTGAACGCCGTCAAGGAGCAGATGTCCCTTGCCGGCGATTCGCTCAGCTCGACGGCGGAGTCGAAGAAGGCGCTGAACGATCGGATCACGGACTTGAGCAAGGAGCTGGAGGGGCTGCGCGGCGCGATTAAGAAGCTGGAGGAAGCGGCGCGTGTCTACTAAGCCGCTGATTCCTATCGCATGCGTCGCGGCGGCGCTTATCGGACTCGCGATTGGGTTTCAGCTTCGCTCCTCCGAGCTGAATGCCGCCTATGCGCCGGCAACGCTGTCGTATGCGGAGGCGGAAGGGACGCTGTCCGACATCGAACGGCGGACCGGCGCGATCGCGGACGCGTACGCGTCGCTGGCGGATACGACGGAGACGTCCGCCGAGCAGCTGGACGCGATTCGTATGTATTTAACCGAGATGACGGAGACCGCAAGGCAGGAATCCGCCTTCGACGCGGCGCAGCATGACGCGGTAGGGGCGCTTCTCGATCGCAGCAAACAGCAAAGCCGGGAGACGGAAGATACGTTAGAGACGGTATTGAATACAAAGCTCGGGAATCCGATCGGCCAGACGTTCGGCAAGAAAGCGACCGTGAAAGTATTTTCGCTGAAAGAGGCGGGGTATCGCGGATATCTGGCGAAGGTGAAGCTGCACGATCCGAAAGCGATCAAATTGGTGATGGCTGGCGACAAGCTCGGTCACAAAGGAGAGACGACGAGCGCGGCGGCCGACCGCACCGGCGCCGTGCTCGCGATCAACGCCGGAGGCTTCTCCAAGGACAAGAACGGCTTGCTGTACCCGATGGGCGTCACCGTCGTGGACGGGGAAATCATCGCCTTCTATCAGACGGGCCTGAGTTTTATCGGGTTCAATAAGAAGGGGAATCTCGTCGGCGGGGACATCCAATCGAGGGAAGACGTCGAGGCGTTGGACGTCGAGCAGGGCGCCACCTTCGTCCCCACGCTGCTGAAGGACGGCAAGAAGCAGAAGATTCCTAGCAAATGGAAAAACAAGAGGGAGCCTCGCACGATGATCGGTCATTTCTCCAACGGGGACTTGCTGTTCATCGTGATCGACGGCAGGCAAAAAGGCTATAGCAACGGCGTTACGCTGGAAGAAGCGCAAACGAAGCTGCTCGAGTGGAACGTTCGGGATGCGTACAACTTGGACGGCGGCGGGTCGAGCGCCTTCGTGTACGACGGCAAGCTGCTGAACAGCCCTTCCGACGGCCGCCAGCGGAAGGTCGTCTCGAACTTCGTCGTATTGCCGTAATCGAGAATCAAAGAAGTCAGATTTGAAACGCCCCTCAGCCAATCGGTTGGGGGGCGTTCTCGTTCCAAGGTATGGCGGTACGATCGTGGATGGACAGCCCCCGTCGCATCAGGCTTCCGTTCGAGTACAAACCGATCGAGCGAATGAGCCACCAGGAAGCATTGCGTCATTACGCCACGGCCGACATTATCGTAGACCAGTTGTTAATGCGGCACATACGGAATGCTCAGCGTGGAAGCAATGGCGATGGCGAAACCCGTCATTGCATTCGTACGCGACGATGTAAAGAAAGGATTTCCGCCCGAATTGCCGATCGCCGTCGCGACGCCGGACACCGTACGCGACGTCCTTAAGGAGCTCATTTGCCATCCGGAGCTGCGGCACAGTCTCGGCAAGAAAATCCGGAAGTATGTGCAAAAATACCATTCGGTCGATAGCGTGAACCCGGAGCTGTTTCGCCGGAACGCATCGACCCCGGAAATGCGGAATACGGCGTAGAACGAATTCCTAAGCCGGTCAGCGGTCTGACGCCGCGTCGGCAACCGCGTGGAGAAGCTCATTCTCGGCGATCACCTTGAAGCGCTGGCCGAAATTATGGAACAGACCAGTCCTAGGTTACAGTATGCCGACGTCATCCGCGATAGAAAGCTGTTGGAACATCCGGGGGAATGGGAAGTAGTAACCTGAACTACGGAAGCCCCGAGGCCGTCGCCGCGGGGCTTCTTCGCTCATCGATTCGATCCGCGCAGCGCGTCGATGTCCCGGCGAATCGCGTCCCGTATCCGGTCCACGACGGCGAAATCCGTCGCATCGCCGTAGATCGCTTCCAATTCGTCGCGATACGACTTCGCCGTCGCCAGATGGCCGATCGATTCCTTCATTTTGGCGGCGTAACGGCGCCGGATGTCGTTCAGCTCGCGCTCGTACGCTTCGTCCGTACCCGGCTTGATGGTGCGGACGTACATATCCAGCACTTCGTCGCAGTCGCGTTCGGGGAAGTATTCATGCGGAGCGGTGCTGTCGAAGATCGCGAAGCCGAGCTCCCGCACGATCACCATATCCAAGCTGTTCGGGTCGAAGCCGCAGTGATAAATCTCGGCGTCGAAGCCGCGCTCGGCCGCGGCGGCGGCGATCTTCTTCAGCATGGTCGACTTGCCCGAGCCGGGACGACCTTTAATCAGGACCCGTCTCGTCAAGCCCTCCGTCAGATTCGGGACGAAGTCGACCGCTCCTCTCGGCGTCGCAGCGCCTAAATACCGATGATCGGCGCGGCGTGCCCCCGAACCGTTCTTGTTTCCGAACAGCGATCGAATGACTTCCAGCGTCAAGGCGTCCGCCGCCTTGAAGTCCATATTTTCGATATATATTTTCTCCCACTCGTCATGAATCCGGAGCGCTTCGGCGAAG
>JAPSKX010000159.1 GCA_031181325.1 Paenibacillus sp. | reverse complement strand
GACCGACATTAAGACGGTCGTCTCGGAAGCGGTGACGAACGCGATTATCCACGGGTATAACGAGGACCCGAACGGCGTGGTCACGATTCGCGGGAAGATCGAAGGGGATACCGTGTATCTTACCGTAGAGGACGAAGGCGGAGGCATTGACGATCTCGATCTGGCGCGAACGCCGCTCTACACGTCGAAGCCGGAGCTGGAGCGGTCCGGAATGGGCTTTACGATCATGGAAAATTTCATGGACCGCATGGACGTCGTCTCCGAGCCGGGCAAAGGCACGAAGATCGAGTTGGTCAAGCGCATCGAGTCGAAAAAAGTGATGTATAACTAGGAGATGGGCTATGGATGTCGATGTGAAGAACGCCTCCCACAGCTATCTCGACGACGCTGAAGTCAAGCGCTTGATCGCGCTCAGCCAAGCCGGCGAGACGACCGCCCGGGACACGCTCGTCAATTGCAATATTCGTCTCGTGTGGTCGGTCGTGCAGCGATTCCTCAATCGCGGCTACGAGCCGGAAGACTTGTTCCAAATCGGCTGCATCGGCTTGCTGAAGTCGATCGATAAATTCGACCTGTCGTACGAGGTGAAGTTTTCCACCTACGCCGTGCCGATGATCATCGGGGAAATCCAGCGGTTCCTTCGCGACGACGGCACCGTCAAGGTCAGCCGCTCGTTGAAGGAGATGGCGAACAAGGTGCGGAAGACGAAGGACGAATTGTCGAAGCGGCTCGGCCGGCTGCCGACGATCAGCGAAGTCGCGGAGGAGCTCGGCGTGACGCCGGAGGAAATCGTATTCGCGCAAGAAGCGAACAAGCCGCCGTCCTCGATCCACGAGACCGTGTTCGAGAACGACGGCGACCCGATTACGTTGATGGATCAAATCGCGGACGACTCGCAGGAGCGTTGGTTCGACAAGCTGGCGCTCGGCGAAGCGATCAACGCGTTGTCGGAGCGGGAGCGCTTGATCGTGTACTTACGATATTATCGGGACCAGACGCAGTCCGAAGTCGCCTCGCGCCTCGGCATCTCGCAAGTGCAGGTGTCGAGGCTGGAGAAGAAAATCCTGCAGAACATTAAAGACCAGATCGCCCAATAGGGGCGGTCTGGTTTTTCATTCGCGACATCGCCTCCCGTCGAACGAAGCCGTACCGCTCGTACAATCCATGCGCGTCGCGCGTGACGAGTCCCATATTCGTACTGCGCAAGTCCGGATGACCGAGCGCCGTCTCCATCAGCCGCTTCCCGATGCCGCGCCCGCGATACGCCTCGTCCACGACAACGTCGCAAATCCAAGCGAACGTCGCCCGGTCCGTCACCGCGCGGAGGAAGCCGACTTGCGCTTCGCCGACGTAGGCGGAGAAGCAAAGCGAGCCTCGAACGCTCGCCGCGATCGTCTCCCTGTTCCGGTCGGCCCCCCAGTAGGACGTCGCCAGCATCTCGCACAGCTTGTCGACGTCGACGAGCTCCGTTCGGTCCGTAATGCGAAGTTCTCCCCAAGTCCATTCCATGTTCCTTTTTCTCCTCTCGGCATGCGTTCTCCGCCGTTCCGCGCCGATTGTACGGGTACAGATGCGGAAATATCGGTGGTTCGGCGGGTACAGATTCATTATTATGGAAAAGGGTACCGCAAAGAAGCGCAGATTCTCGCGGTTGTACGGGTACAAATCAAGAGGGGATGAGGCTCCGATGCTGGAAAGCAGCAAGTATGGAACGATCGTTCGGGACGCGATTCGACGGATCGGCGAAGGCGCATGGAAGGCGGGCGTCCGCCTGCCGTCCGTTCGCGTCATGGCGGAGCGGAACGGTTGCAGTATCAATACGGTGTTGCGCGCGTACGAAGCGCTTCAGCGGGAAGGGTACATATACGCCGTGCCCAAATCGGGTTTCTTCGTAGCGAGCGGACCCGATCGTCCGGCTTCGCGGCCCGCCGACGCGATCCCGTTCGACGCCGCGTCCCCGGACGAATCTACGATGCCATATCGAGAGTTTTTCGAATCTATGACCAAGGCGGTCTTTCAGCGCAAAGGCGCGCTCTTCGACTACGGCGATCCGCAGGGGATGTCGTCGTTGCGGCTCGCGCTCGCGAAGCATCTGCAGGATGTGGGCTTGTTCGTCGGCGAGCGTCGCATCTTCGTCGTATCGGGCTCGCAGCAAGCGCTGCAGCTGCTCGCCGCGATGCCGTTCCCGAACGGGAAGACGAACGTGCTCGTCGAACAGCCCGCTTATCACGGCATGCTGCGCGTCTTAAGAGCCTCCGGCATCCCTGCGATCGGACTGGAGCGGACCGAGCGGGGCATCGATCTAGAAGCGTTAGAACGGCATTTCCGCAGCGATTCGATAAAGTTTTACTACACGGCGAGCCGCTTCCATAACCCGACGGGATGGTCGTACGGAAAGGCGCAACGAGAAAGCATCGCGCGACTGGCCAAAAAATACGACGTGTATATCGTAGAGGACGATTATTTGGCCGACCTCGCGATCGGCTCGAAGCAAGAGCCGATCGCCGCGGAAGACGGGGGCGATCGCGTCGCGTACGTTAAGAGCTTCTCCAAGACGATGCTGCCGGGCATGCGGCTCGGGGCGGCCGTCCTGCCGCAGCCTCTCGTCGAGACGTTCCTCGAGCATAAGCGATGCGCCGACTTCGGGACGTCGTCGTTATCGCAAAACGCGCTCGAGCTGTATTTGCGCAACGGCATGTTCGACGTACATCGGAAGAACGTTCGGGACACGTACCGCGCTCGCTTGGCGGAGTTGACCCGCGTTTGTCGCGAGGCGCTGCCGTCTTCGCTGTCGCTTACCGCGCCGACGGGCGGCATTTTCGCCGCAATATCGCTGCCGAGGACGCTGCCGGAAGCGGAATTCGCGCTCGCGCTGCAAGCGGCCGGAGTGCCGATGGTGCCCGGGGAACGGTTTTACTTGCCCGATTCTCCGCACAGGGAATTCCTAATGCGCGTCAGCATCATTCGCACCGACGAAGCGGCGATTCGCCGCGGCGTCGAGCGGGTCGCCGCCGTCGCCCGCCGGTTATTGCGGACGTCGGCGAAGGAGCGGATCGTCGTGCCCGAATCCTAGCCGCGCATGTTCGGCGAGCGTCCCACCTATACTATGGGAACATAGCAGGGGGGGACAACGATGAAGCCTATCGTGTATTTGCGGCTGCGTAAGCGCGCGCGGCTGCCGAAGGGAAATCCGATCCGGCTTCGGGACGTGGCGCAGCTGCTGTCGGAGCCGGAGTTGGAGGCGAAGCTGTACGATCTCGTCGTCCATCGTCCCGACCGGGGCGACGGCAATTTGGTATTGGTCGACATTCTGCGCATCGTCTCGGTCATCCGGGAAGCGGCGCCCGACGCCTCGGTGGAGTCGTTCGGGGAACCGCACGCGCTGGTCGAACTATACGCGCAGCGAAGAGAGGCGAACCGGATCGCGTTCGCGCTCGTGTGGTTATTGTTGTTTTTCGGTTCGGGTCTCGCCATCATGAATTTCCACGAGGACGTCTCGATGCCGGCGGTGCATCAACGCATCGCATGGCTGCTGACGGGGCGGAGCATCGATCATCCGTATTTTCTGCAAATTCCGTATTCGTTCGGCATCGGACTCGGGATGGTCATCTTCTTCAACCATGTGTTCAAGAAGAAGATCAACGAAGAGCCCAGTCCGCTCGAGGTGGAGATGTTTAAATACGAGGAAAGCGTACATCAATACGTCGTAACGGAGGAGTATCGGAAGCTGGACGAGCGGAGAAGGGAGGGACGCGACCGATGAGCGGAGCGATGGTGAACGCGACGCTGCCGTCCGTCGCCGCGGGGGCGGCGCAGGCGTTCTTGGGGCTCGCGAGCGGCCTCGCGGTCGGCAGCGGGCTCGTCGCGTTCCTCGTCGTGCTCGACGTGATTCCGCGTCTCGCGCAAATTACGGGAACGACGTCGCGCGGCGCGGACCTGGAGCTGGCCGTCGTGTTCGGGGCGGTGTTTTGGACGTGCGCGGATTTCTTCGGATGGACGCTCTCTTGTCCGGAGGTCGTCTTGATCGGCGTCGGGCTGCTCGTCGGCGGCTTCGTCGGGACGGTCGCGGCGGCGCTGACGGAGGTGCTCAACGTCTTCCCGATTCTCGCGCGGCGGCTGCGCCTCGACGGTCAGCTGCGCTGGCTGCTCGCCGCCATGGTGCTCGGCAAGGTGCTCGGTTCGTTGTTTGAATGGTTGGCGTTCCGGGTACAGTAATGGAAGCGCCGGGCAACCGAAGACGAAGCGAGGAGTGAAGGCACGCCATGAGCAGGACGAACGGACACGAGCCGAATCGGGAGCAGGAAATCGTCTTTATTCCGGAAGGGGACTTCGAGGCGATCTTCGAACCGGAAGCCGGGCTCGAAGAAGCGGCTCCCGAGCTGAAGGAACGCATTCGCGAGGGGATTCCGCCGAAGAAGAAGCCGCTGGAGCCGGACTTATATCAATATACGGGCAAGGAAGAGAAGTTCTTGTACACCGACGACGTTCCGGAATCGCTGGAAGACGTCAAGCGGGTGATGGAGGAGCGCGCCGGATTCAACGCCAGCTTCGACGCGATCGCGCGCGATATGACGTACGGGGGAAAGCGGACGTCGCTGTATTACCTCAACGGCTTCGTCAAGGACGAAGTGTCGACGATGATCATGTCCCGGTTGTCGATGCTGCCGAACGGGACGTTGACGGCGGACGCCGCCGAGAAGCTGTTCAATCAATACATTCCGCATATTCAAGTGGATAAAGCGGAGACGATGACCGCCGTGATCGGCAAGGTGCTCGCCGGCGGCAGCGCCCTCTTCATCGAGGGCGAGAAGGCGGCGCTCGTCATGGACGTTAAGAGTTTGCCGCAGCGGGGCACGGACGAGCCTTCGGTCGAGAAGGTCGTTCGGGGATCGCGGGACGGCTTCATCGAGACGCTGTTGACGAACGTGACGCTGCTCCGCCGGCGCCTGAAGGATCCGCGGCTGAAGCTGGAGACGATGAAGGTCGGCCGGCGCACGCAGACGGATGTATGCGTCGCATACATTCAAGACATCGCGGACGTCAGTCTGGTGAAGGCGATCAAAGAGAAGATCGAGCTGCTGGACATCGACGGACTCGCCATGGCGGACAAGGAGCTGCAGGAGCTGATCATCGACCGCGGGTGGAACCCGTTCCCGGTCGTTCGATATACGGAACGGCCCGACGTAGCCGCGTATCACTTGCTCGAGGGACATGTGTGCTTGTTCGTCGACACAAGTCCGAGCGTGATCATCTTGCCGGCGACGTTCTTTCATCATGTGCAGCACGCGGAGGAATACCGCCAGACGCCGTTCGTGGGCACGTATTTGCGCTGGGTTCGCTTCTTCGGCGTGTTCGCGTCGATCTTCCTGCTGCCGCTTTGGTTTTTGTTCGTGCTCAAGCCCGAGCTGCGGCCGATGGTGTTTACGTTCATCGGCCCTCAAGAGACGGGACGCATCCCGATTCTCGCGCAGTTTCTTATCGTCGAGGTCGGGGTCGACATGATGCGGCTCGCGGCCATTCACACGCCGACGCCGCTCGCTTCCGCGATGGGCTTGATCGCCGCGATCTTGATCGGGGACATCGCGATCAAGGCGGGGTTGTTCGTCAACGAAGTCATCTTGTACATGGCCGTCGCCGCGATCGGCATGTTCGCGACGCCGAGCTACGAGCTGGCTTTGGCGAACCGGCTCGTGCGGATCGCGCTGCTCGTCGCCGTAGCGCTGTTCGGCATACCGGGCTTCGCCGCCGGTACGCTGCTGATCATGCTAATGCTCATTACGCAGCGGTCCCATCACACGCCGTACATGTGGCCGTTCATTCCGTTCGACGGCAAGGCGCTGCTCGACATCCTGCTGCGCCGGCCGTTCCCGACGCAGCAATTCCGCATGGCGCTCACGAAGCCGCAGGACCGCACGCGGATGGGGCGGATCAAGAAATAGACTTCTTTTCCCCTTAGGTTTATGATAATGTCAGTCAGAGAGCAACAGCCATGCACTGATTCGACTGGATACAGAAGGGGATAGGACGATGCATTTGCACGGAACGACGACAATTAACCGGCACGGCCGGTTGGAAATCGGCGGCGTAGATACGGCCGAACTCGCGGAGCGGTTCGGAACGCCTTTATATGTAGTAGACGAAGCGCTCGTGCGCGAGCGCTGCCGGCAATTCATGGACGCGTTCCGCGCGTCCGGAGTGCCGTTCGAAGTATCGTACGCGAGCAAGGCGTTCTGCGTGAAGGCGATCGTTCGCGTCGTCGAGGAAGAGGGATTGTCGCTCGACGTCGTCTCCGACGGCGAGCTGTATACGGCGCTGGAAGCAGGCTTCCCGGCTCGGAAGATTCACTTCCACGGCAACAACAAGACGCCAGAGGAGATCGCGATGGGGCTGGACGCGGGCATCGGCTGCTTCGTCGTCGACAACTTCACGGAGATCGCGCTGCTGAACGCGATGGCCGGAGAACGGGGCATTCGGGCGAAGGCGCTGCTCCGCATTACGCCCGGGGTCGAGGCGCATACGCATGAATTCATCTCGACCGGTCAAGAGGATTCGAAGTTCGGCTTTAACCTCGCCGGGGGAGCCGCGTTCGAGGCGGTGAAGGCGTCCGTCGCCGCTCCGCACGTCGAGCTGCTCGGCGTCCATTCGCATATCGGGTCGCAAATTTTCGAGGTGGAGGGCTTCCGCCTCGCCGCCGAGAAGGTCGCGGATTTCGCGGTCGACGTGAAGGCGAAGCTCGGCGTCTCGTTCGCGGTCGTCAACTTGGGCGGCGGCTTCGGCATTCGGTACGTCGAAGGCGACCGGCCGCTGCCGATCGCCGAATACGTGAAGGCGATCACCGGCGCGGTGAAGGAGAAGTTCGGCGCGCACGGCTTGCCGCTGCCGAGCATCTGGGTGGAGCCGGGGCGCAGCATCGTCGGCGACGCCGGCACGACGCTGTACACCGTCGGCTCCGTGAAGGATATCCCGGGCGTGCGCAAATACGTCGCCGTCAACGGCGGCATGACGGATAATCCGCGCCCGGCGTTGTACGACGCCGTCTATGAAGCGGTGCTCGCGAATCGCGCGAACGACGCGGCGGAAGAGACGGTGTCCGTCGCGGGCAAGTGCTGCGAGAGCGGCGACATGCTCATCTGGGATGTCGACCTCCCGAAGGTTACCCCCGGGGATACGCTGGCCGTGTTCTGTACCGGTGCGTACAATTACTCGATGGCGAGCAATTATAATCGGCTGCGCCGTCCCGCGGTCGTGTTCGTGAAGGACGGCGCCGCGGAGCTCGTCGTCCGCCGGGAGACGTACGAAGACTTGGTGGCGAACGATATCGTGCCGGAGCGGCTGCGGAAGCTCCCGGCGGTGAACGGGCGGTAAGCGACGAGTTTGATTTGTCCCGGCGACGCCGTTCGGGTACAATACTGTAGAAACGTAAAGCAGGGAGTGGACGCAGATGACGAAGCAAGCACTGATCAAGATGGCCGACGGCCATGAAGTGAAAATCGAGCTGTACGACAAGGACGCGCCGAACACCGTCGCGAATTTCGAGAAGCTGGCGAACGAAGGGTTTTATGACGGCCTTTCGTTCCACCGCGTCATTCCGGGCTTCGTCGCGCAAGGCGGCTGCCCGCGAGGCAACGGCACCGGCGGTCCGGGGTACACGATCAATTGCGAGATCAACCCGAACAAGCACGAGCGCGGCGCGCTGTCGATGGCGCATGCCGGTCCGAACACGGGCGGCAGCCAATTTTTCATCGTGTACAAGCCTCAACCGCACCTCGACGGCGTTCACACGGTATTCGGCAAAGTCGTCGAAGGGATGGAACATGTCGACGCGTTCCGCGGACAAGACAAGATGGAGTCGGTGCGCGTAACGGAAGCGTAAGTCGACGACAGGGAAAATCGGCCTCTCCTTCGCGGAGAAGCCGATTTTTTTGGTTTTGTCAATGACTCGAAGCCTTGCAAATTGAGGTTATAGGTGATATTATCACGACAAACATATCCTTCGGGGCCGGGTGAAATTCCCGACCGGCGGTGATGCGCATCGATCATGCGCTCAGTCCGTGACCCGACGCTTTGCGCGATGGCGGCGACGCCTGGCGCGGGCGGCGGTGGACTCGGTGAAACTCCGAGACCGACAGTGACAGTCTGGATGGGAGAAGGAGACGCGAATTTTTTAACGGGGATTCCATGTGCAATTTTTCACATTCGCATGGACCGACCGTTCCTTTGCGTTGACCAAAATCCGGCGCCCCTGCTTTCAGGGGCGTCTTTTTTTTCCGTTGCGCCCCCTAGATGACGGGAGTGGATGCCATTGAATGACGAACAGTATATGCGACTGGCGCTGACGTTGGGCAACGCCGCGCTCGGGCAGACGGGTACGAATCCTTCCGTCGGCTGCGTCGTCGCGAAGCAGGGCCGCATCGTCGGCATGGGCGCGCACCTGCGGCAAGGGGAGGCGCACGCCGAAGTGCATGCGCTCGACATGGCGGGCGCCGAGGCGGCCGGCAGCACGGTGTATGTGACGCTGGAGCCTTGCAGCCATCACGGGCGGACGCCGCCCTGCGCCGACCGCCTTGTGCGGGAGGGCGTGAAGCGCGTCGTCGTGGCGGCGCAGGACCCGAATCCGCTGGTGGCGGGGCGCGGCATCGCGAGACTGCGCGAACACGGCATCGAGGTGACGGTCGGCGTGCTTGCGGCGGAAGCCGAAGCGCTGCACGAAGCGTTCTTCCATACGATCGTCCGAGGCCGACCGTTCGTCGCCGCGAAGACGGCGATGACGCTGGACGGCCGCATCGCCGCCCCGACCGGCGACAGCAAGTGGATCACGAACGCGGCGTCTCGCGCGTTCGTGCACGAGCTGCGTCACCGGTACGCGGCGATCCTGGTCGGAGTCGGCACCGTGCTTGCCGACGACCCGTCGCTCACGGCGCGCGGCGACGAGGCGCCGAAGCGGGACCCGGTCCGCGTCATCGTCGACTCGCGGCTGCGGACGCCGCCCGGCGCCAAGGCGCTGTCGCCCCGCTCCGACGGGGAGCCGCCCGCGATCGTACTGACGACGTCCGCGGCCGACCCGGCGGCGAGACGGGAGATCGAGGCGCGCGGCGCCGTCGTCGTTGACTGCGGGCCCGGCCCGCGCGTCGACCTCGAGCTGGCCTTGAGCGAGCTGTACGCGAGAGGCATCGCCGCCGTGCTCGTCGAAGGCGGCGGCGCCGTCGCGGGCGCGCTGCTCGAGGCGCGCCTCGTCGACAAGGTATACGCCTTCGTCGCTCCGAAGATCGTAGGCGCCGGCGGGCCCTCCGGGTTCGAGTTCCCGGGCGTCCCCGCGATGCGCGATGCGATCCGATTGGACCGACTCGAGGTGCGGACGTTCGACGGCGACGTCCTGTTCGAAGGCTATCCCGTCTATGCGAAGGAAACGAGGTGACGCTGCCAGATGTTTACGGGACTTATCGAAGAAGTTGGAACGTTGCAACATATAACCAAGCAAGGCGAAGCGCTCGTGCTGACGATTAAGGCGAAGAAGGTGCTGGAAGACGTCCGGGTCGGCGACAGTATCGCCGTGAACGGCGTGTGCTTGACGGCGATCCGGCACGACGCATCATCCGTCGCGATGGACGTCATGCCGGAGACGTTCCGGAAGACGACGCTCAGCCGTCTCGCTCCGGGCGAGAAGGTCAATCTGGAGCGGGCGATGCTGCCCACGACCCGATTCGGAGGCCATATCGTACAGGGGCATGTCGACGGAACGGGGACGATCCGCCGGCGCGGCGCGGTCGACAACGCCGTATACTTCACGATCGAGCCGCAGGATCCGACGTTATTCCGTTATATTATCGGGAAGGGCTCCATCGCGATCGACGGCATCTCCTTGACGGTCGTGGACAGGACGGAGACGACGTTCCGCGTATCCATCATCCCGCACACGCTCGCCGAGACGGTGCTTCAGCACAAAGGACCGGGCGACGAGGTGAATCTCGAGACGGACATCGTCGGCAAATACGTCGAGCATCTGCTTGCCTGGACGGGCGGCGGCGCCCCGGGTCGGGACGCGGAGAAGCGCGGGGGCGGGCTGTCGGAAATCTTTTTCAAAGAACACGGCTTTATGTAAGAGACCATAGATACGGAGGAGGAGAGAAGAGATGGAGCAAGCGAAAATACCGTTCGACTGCATCGAGGACGCGATCTACGATCTGATTCTCGGGAAGCCCGTCATCGTCGTCGACGACGAAAGCCGGGAGAACGAAGGGGATTTCATCGCGCTCGCCGATATGGCGACCCCGGACGTTATCAACTTCATGATCAAGGAAGGCCGCGGTCTCGTCTGCGTCCCGATTACCGAGGAGCGGGCGGCGGAGCTCGACCTGCCGCAGATGGTGGCGCGGAACACTGATTACCACGGGACGGCGTTCACCGTATCCGTCGACCATGTGTCGACGACGACGGGCATCTCGGCGGCCGAACGGGCGCAGACCGTCAAGGCCTTGATCGATCCGCGGACGAAGGCGGGCGACTTCCGCCGCCCCGGGCATATGTTCCCGCTCGTCGCCAAGAAGGGCGGCGTGCTGCGCCGGGCCGGCCACACGGAGGCGGCGGTCGATCTCGCGCGGATGTGCGGGCGTTACCCGGCCGCGGTCATCTGCGAGGTCATTAAGGAAGACGGCGAGATGGCGCGCGTCCCCGATCTGCGGAAGATCGCGGATCAGTTCGGGTTGAAGCTTATTACGATCAAGGACCTTATCCAATACCGTAACGAAAAGGAGAAACTCGTGCGCCGCGAGGTCGAAGTCAATATGCCGACCGACTTCGGCACGTTCCGCGCCGTCGCGTATACGAACGAGATCGACGGCAAGGAGCACGTCGCGTTCGTGAAGGGCGCGATCGATCCGGAGCAGCCGGTACTCGTGCGCGTCCACTCCGAATGCTTGACGGGCGACGTGTTTCATTCGCACCGATGCGACTGCGGACCGCAGCTCGCCGCGGCGCTCTCGGCCATCGACGCGAACGGCTCCGGCGTGCTGCTGTATATGCGCCAGGAAGGGCGCGGCATCGGGCTTATAAATAAATTGAAGGCATACGAGCTGCAGGAGCAGGGATTCGACACGGTCGACGCGAATATTAAACT
>JAPSKX010000158.1 GCA_031181325.1 Paenibacillus sp. | reverse complement strand
ACGCCTACGGCGAGGCGCACGTGCTGGTGCAGATGTTCCGCGGCATCCCGATGCAGGTGCGCGTGCGCGCCGGGCACGAGGAGGCGCGCGTCGCGCTGCCGCAGCGATTCGCCGACGCGGCCATGACCGCCGGCGCCGCGTCGCCGAATTTGATCCGCGAGCGGACGCTCGTCGACCGCGGGGTGCGCTACGGCGACGAGCTCCCCGAGATCGCCGCGCTCGTGGCGGCGGAGCTCGACGCCGCGTACGACGACGAGCGCCTCGCGGCGCTCGTCGCGCAGGCGCAGGCGATGGGCGATGCGCCGGTCGCGGCGCCGGAGCGGTCGGAGGCGGAGACGCTGACGCCGGCGGAAGTCGCGGCGCGGCTCGACGCCGCCGACTGGAAGGCCCGCTACGCCGCGCTCGAGCGGCTGTCGCCGACGCCGGAGACGCTCGGCGTCGTGGCGAAGGCGCTGGCGGACGACAACTTCTCCGTCCGCCGCCTCGCCGTCGTGTACCTCGGCGACGTCAAGGGCCCCGAAGCCGTGCGGCTGCTGACCGACATGCTGAAGGACCCGTCCGTCGCGGTCCGCCGGACGGCCGGCGATACGCTGTCGGACATCGGCGACGCATCCGCTCAGCCCGCGATGATCGAAGCGCTCGCCGACAAGAGCAAGATCGTGCGCTGGCGCGCCGCGCGCTTCCTGTACGACCTCGGCGACGAGGCGGCGCTGCCCGCCCTGCGGGCGGCGGCCGACGACCCGGAGTTCGAGGTCGCGCTGCAGGCGCGCATGGCGGTAGAGCGCATCGCCTCGGGCGAAGCCGCCGCCGGCACGGTCTGGCAGCAGATGGCCAAGAGCCGGGAGACGTAAAGCCGCGGAATTCTTCCCGAGGAGGCCGAACACGGGGAAACGACGCAAGCGCAGACGCGAGGACGGTTCATACGGCTGGTTCGACCCGGACACGTCCTCCGGAACTTGGTATAATGAAGGGAAAGCAAGGGAAGGAGGACGCTTATGGATCAAACCAATCGGAAGAAGCCGATCGTTCGAGAAACGGAAGTCACCTACGAGATCTATGCATCCATGCCGGAGGACGGTAATCGCTACGAGGTGGATGACGGCGTGTTAGAGTTGATGTCGCCGAGCCCCTCGTCGACACACCAATTGCTAAGCGCAGCGATGCGGGACACGATCAATGAAAGCTGTCGTAACGAATACGTCATCATTTACGCGCCGATCGACTTAATTTTGTCAGACCGGGAAATCCGTCAGCCCGATCTCGTCATGGTACACCACAGCCGCATGTCGATCATTAAACACCGCGGCATCGTCGGCGCGCCGGATCTCGTCGTAGAAATCCTGTCCCCCTATTCCGCTAGAAGAGACAAGCTAAGGAAGGTAGCCGTGTACGCCAAGTACGGCATCCCGGAGTATTGGATAGCGGACCCCGCGAACGGGACGCTGGAGCAGTACGAGCTACACGGCGAAACCTATTCGCTCACGAATGTCTACCAGCCCGACGATCCCGTCCGCTCGGAGCGTATCCCCTGCGTCAGCTTCACGATGCAGGAGCTCCTCTCCCGAATTCCGAAGCTCGAAGATTAAACATACGAAAGCCCGCCCCCGGAAAGAATCCGAAGGGCGGGCTTTCGTATGCATATATCCTCTTACTCCGACTTCGCGCCGAACGCCGTCTCCGGCGTCGTCAGACGATCGTAGTATTCGACGTACTTGTCCTTGTCGGCTCCGGCGCGGAGCGCCATC
Organism: Paenibacillus sp.; assembly: GCA_031181325.1. Classification (GTDB taxonomy): domain Bacteria; phylum Bacillota; class Bacilli; order Paenibacillales; family YIM-B00363; genus Paenibacillus_AE. The sequence goes on along the minus strand of JAPSKX010000158.1, from coordinate 9,438 downwards.
GCGGAGCGCGGATGCTCGTTCAGCATGCCGCCGAGCATGTAAGGAATGTTGTAGCCCCATTCCCACTTGTCCCGCATCGCGACCATATGCTTCTCGAGGAAGCCGAGCACCGGGCGAACCTCGTACTTCGGGTTTTTCAAATACCCGAGCAGCAGCTCCGTCGTGCAGTTGCCCGCCGCGCGGCCCATGCCGTACACCGAGGAATCGAGGAACTCGACGCCGCCGTCGATGCCCGCGATCGTGTTGGCGAACGCCAGCTGCATGTTGTTATGCGTGTGAATGCCGAGCGTCTTGTCCGGCAGCGCCCGCTTGAACTTCTCCGTCATGTACGCGACGTCCTTCGGCAGCATGCTGCCGTAGGAGTCTACCACGTACACGACGTCGACGTTGCTCTTGCCGATTTCCGCCAGCGCCTCGTTCAGCTCGTTCTCGAGCGCATGCGACAGCGCCATAATGTTGATCGTCGTCTCGTAGCCGAGGTTATGGAACTTCTCGGCCAGCTCGATCCCCTTGTCCACGTCTTTAATGTAGCAAGCTACGCGAATGAGGTCGAGCATGCTCTGCTCGCGCGGCAGAATGTCGTTCTCGTCCACGCGGCCGATGTCGACGAGCGCGGACAGCTTCGTCGCCGTCTTCGTCGGGATGACCTCGCGCAGGAACGCTTCGTCGAGGAACCGCCACGGCCCCGCGTCGCCGCCCTTCAGCAGCTTCGGCGAGTTCTTGTAGCCGATCTCCATATATTCGACGCCCGCTTCGCTCAAGCCGTAGTACAGGTCGTGAACGAACTCGACGCTGAAATCCCAATTGTTGACCAACCCGCCGTCCCGAATCGTACAATCCAAAATTTTGCTGTTCGTATTTTTCATGCTCGCTCTACGCCTCCTGAAGCTACGCTTCCGTCACTAAGTAATTATTCCATTATAGAGGTCTCGTTCGCAGACCACAACCTCGTATTTCCAAGGGGCATCGTCCACAGCCGTTCCCGAGGCAGACCGAGCCGCTCCCACTCCGCGAGCAGCCGATCGAGCGCTTCCTTCGGCGTGTCGTCCGCGAGACGGAAGGCGTCGTAATGCATCGGTACGAAAATGCGCCCCCCGACGTCCGCGAACGTCCGCACCGCTTCCTCCGGCGTCATATGCGACGGACCCATGAACCACTCCGGCTCGTACGCCCCGATCGGGAGCAGCGCGACCCGAATGTCGCCGTACCGGGCCCCGATGTCCCGGAAGACGGTGTCGTACCCGCTGTCTCCGGCGAAATACAAGCAGTCCGCGCCGTGCCGCATCACCCAGCCGCCCCAGTGCGACGTGTTCGTGTCCCACGGCGTCCGGCGGGTCCAATGCTTCGCCGGCACGAAGCCGAACGTCACCTCGCCGACGCGCGTCTCGGACCACCACGACAGCTCCTGGACGCGGCGGAAGCCGCGCCGGCGGAACCATCGCGCGAGCCCGTCCGGCACGAGCGCGACGAAGTCGCCCGGCAAGCGGCGAAGACTGCCGAGATGCAGATGGTCGTAGTGCGCATGCGACAGCAGCACGACGTCGATCGGCGGCAGCGCCTCGATCGCGACGCCCGGCGCCGTCAGCCGGGGCGAGACGCCCATCGTCTTCGCCCATACCGGATCCGTGACGATGTTCAATCCGCCGAGCTGAATCAAGAACGTCGAGTGTCCGATGAACGTGACCGTCGGCTCCGTCCGGTTGCCGTGCAGCAGCTCGAGATCCGGCTCGACGCGCGGTACGACGTACGACAAATCTTTCTTCTTCGCGCGGCGTTCCTTCTGCCACCGCCGCAGCTCCGCGAACGACTTCAAGTTCGCGGAGCCGTCCGCATTCACGTATTTCTTAGCCATGCTTCGCCACGCTCCTTCCGACGTTGCTTCCTCATCCCCGATATTCGATCAAGCCGAACGGCGTCCCGTCCGGGTCCGCGCAATACCGGAAGCGGCCGACGCCCGCGAGCTCGATGACATCGGAGATCGTCCGCCCGCCGAGAGAGCGAACCTTCTCCGCGTAAGCGTCAACGTCGTCCACCTGGATCGTATTCACCGTCTGCGTCGGCAGCGACGGCGCGACCGGCCGCACCGTCGCCCCGTTGATGCCGCGCGCGCCGTCCTCGTTCTCCCCCGTAATCAGGCGATAATAATCGCCTTCGCCGCGCACCGTCCGCCAGCCGAACGCCTCGGCGTAGAACGCCGCCGTCGCGCCGGGATCTCGCGACACCAATTCGAAATGAACGACGCGGTTCAAGAGCGCCTCCTCCTTAGAATCCCTTTTCCTAATATACTAATCACTATGGTATAATTTCACAACGCGAATCATTAGGAGGAGTAAGCATGAAGCAACAATGGACGCTCATCTTCGGCTTGTTGTTCGCGCTCGTCATCGCCGTCTTCTCGGTCGTCAACGTCGAGTCCGTACCGGTCGATTACGTGTTCGGGAGCGCCTTCTTCCCGCTCATCGTGGTCATCCTCGGCTCCGCGCTCGCCGGCGGCTTCGTGGTCGGCCTGTTCGGCACGATCCGGATCGTGCGGCAGAACCGGCGCATTCGCGCGCTCGAGCGGGAGCTGCAGACGGCGAAGGACGCTGCCGGAGCGCTCGCCGTGCAGCAAGCCTCCGATCCTCCCCCTCCGCCGGAAGCGGTCGCCTCCGCCGGGGACGACACGAAATAGGCCGGAGCGATACGCTCCGGCCCTCTTTCTCTTAGTGCGTACCCCGCCATTCCTCGAGCGCGCGCTGCACCCGCGTCACGCCTTGGCTCATCGCGTGTCCGCCGCCGACCGCCGCGGCCACCGCGGCCGCTTCGAGCACCTCCTGCGGCTTCGCGCCGGAGGACAACGCCTCCTGCACATGGTACATCGTGCACACCTCGTTGTTCGCGAACAGCGAGATGCCGAGCGCGATCAGCTGCTTCTCCTTCGCGCCGAGCGCCCCGTCCGCGAAGCAGGCGCCGGTGAAGTTATGGTATGCCTCCGCCACGTTCGGCAACGCTTCGCTCATACGGCCGACGCCGATTTTGTACGCGTCCACCTTTTCGTCCATTACGGTATGGGTCACGCCTTCCATCCTCCTATGCTGCCGAGAGATTCTCGGATAGCATCCCCAATTCCGCCATGCATTACCCCTCCCGTTCCGACGGAACGAAGGGTACGAAAAAAGACGCCCCCGGCGAGTCCTGAATCGGATTCGCGCGGAAGGCGCCTCGGAGATGCAACGTTATTCGTTTACTCGACGTTCACTCGACGTTCGCTACGATGTAGCGGCCTTGCTCTTCGTTCCACTTCACGGTAAATTTCGCGCCGTCCTTCGTCGCGATCGTAAAGCCGCCGGCTTTGTCGCCTTCGATCTTCAGCTCTTCCGGCGCGACGCCGACGACGGAGGAGGCGAAGAACTTCTGTTCGTTCACGACGACGCCGGCTTCCGTCGCCGGAGCGGCGACGTAGTGAGCGATGATGCGGTCCGCGACCGCCGGGTCGAAGTAGCCGAGCAGCAGCTCCTTCGCGGCTTCCGGCGTACCCGTCGTCGCGTTGAGCAGCGGCGTGCCGTCCTCGGCGGCGTCATGATGGAACAACGTGTTTACTTTATCTTCCGCGATCGCGACGCTGTTTACGGCTTTCAACCGTTCGACGGCGGCGTCTTCCGCCGGCGCCGCCTCTTCGGCCGGGGTTTCTTCCGCGGGCGCTTCGACGGCGGGCGCTTGTTCCGCCGCTTCTTTGTCTTCGCCGTTCGAGCAGGCCGCCGCGCCGAGCGCTAGCAGCAGAGCGAATAAACCGAACGCAAACTTTTTCAACATATAGACTCCATCCCCTCAACTTCCACGATCATCAAAAAGATGATGTGGTTCTATGTTTATCAAACAATAAGAATATCCCCTATTATAATAACATCGCCTATCCATGACAAGTGCTTTCCCGCAGCGTCGTTTCCAGCTTGACTAACGGGATTCGAAGCGCAATCGTCACGCTCTCAAACTGAAAATCATTGGCGAATTCGTGAACGGATCAACTGTGTCGAATTTGATCGAACCGCGCGATTCGTTTATGATAGTAATAAAAAAACAAGGGGACGGCTTCATGACGTATCGCGTTCAGTTCGACTACTCGCCGGTGTATGAACTGCTGCTGAGCTTTATGATATACAGCCGCCGCAAGTGGACGCGCAACCTCGATATCGGGAACGCTTGGCTGAAGGAAACCGACGATCGATTCGGTCCGAAGCGGAAAGCGGCGAGCGGCGCTTGCTCGGAAGATACGTTCGACCGGTTGTTCCTGCTCGCTTACGTATGCCCGAATAAGCAAGACGTACCTTCGTTCTTGGATTGGCTTGCGGGCCAGAGCCCCGGCCAACTGTACGAGCTGCTCTCCCCGCAGGCGATCGGGTCGCTGCCGAGCGATCTCGGAGAGGACGTCGAGCGCGCCGTAACGCTGCTTCGGGCTTGGAACGAGCTGTACTTCGCCGCTTTCCTGCCGGAGTGGGACGGCATCGCCCGCGCGAGCCTCGCCGAGAAGGAAGCCGCCTACGCTCCCGATCCGGTGTCGCAGGTCGAGCTCGCGACCGGCGGACTCGTGCTCGAGCCGAACGACCGGATCAAGACGATCGCGCTCATTCCGGGGCAGCACTTCCGCCCGCTGAATTTGACGGCGACGTACCGGTCGCTCGTCATTATTATATATCCCGTCGATCCGCCGGCCGCGCCGGATGCGCCGCCGACGATGGTGCTTCGCGCGACGCGGGCGATGTCCGACGAGAGCCGCCTTCGCATCCTGCGGTTCCTCGCGCCGTCGCCGCGAAGTTTCACGGAAGTGGTCGCTTATACCGGCTTGTCCAAGGGGACGGTACATCATCATATGATGGCGCTTCGAGCCGCCGGCCTCATTCGCACGCATTTCGTCGGCGATCAATACAGTCAAGAGCGGTTCAGCATCCGCCTGGACGGCGTCGAGGAATGCACGAGCGCGCTCCGCACGTATATGAACGAATAAAACAGGCCGCACCGCGCCACACGAACAAAACCTCGCCCTCCGGCGCTTGCCGAGTGAGCGAGGTTTTCGTTACCTATCGCAGGTCGTTCGGGATTCGGCGCGCGACGCCCGATCGAATCGCGGCTTCGGCGACGGCGCGGCTGACGCGTTCGACGACTTTGTCGTTGAAGGTGCTCGGGATGACGTACATCTCGTTCAGCTCGTCGTCCGAGACGACGGAGGCGATCGCCCGCGCCGCCGCGAGCTTCATCTCTTCGTTGATCGTCGTCGCTCTGCAGTCGAGCGCGCCGCGGAACATGCCGGGGAAGCAGAGCACGTTGTTGATCTGGTTCGGGTAGTCGCCTCGACCGGTCGCCATGACGCGCACGTACGGCTCGGCGACATCCGGCAATATTTCCGGCTCGGGGTTCGCCATGGCGAAGACGATCGGGTCCGGCGCCATCGACTTGACGTCTTCGACGGTCAACACGCCGGGTCGCGACACGCCGATGAATACGTCGGCGCCGCGAATGACGTCGGAGACGCCCCCCGAGAGGCGATTCGGATTCGTCCGCTCCGCCAGCCAGTTCCAATTCGGGTTGTCGTACGTCTCCCCGGGCACGAGCGCCCCCATCCGATCGACGCAGACGAGCTCGCCGATGCCGGCGGACAGCAATATTTTCGAGCAGGCCGTTCCCGCCGCGCCGCAGCCGACGAGCACCGCCTTGACCTGCTTCACCGGCTTCCCCACGAGGCGCAGCGCGTTGAGCAGTCCCGCCAGCATGACCACGGCGGTGCCGTGCTGGTCGTCGTGGAAGACGGGAATATCCAGCTCGGCCTTGAGCCGCTCCTCGATTTCGAAGCAGCGCGGCGAGGAGATATCCTCTAGGTTAATGCCGCCGAAGCCGGGGGCGATCGCCTTGATCGTCCGGATAATTTCTTCGGTATCCTTCGTGTCTAGGCAGATCGGGAACGCGTCGACGCCGGCCAGCTGCTTGAAGAGCATCGCCTTGCCCTCCATGACCGGCATGGCGGCCTTCGGGCCGATGTCGCCGAGACCGAGCACGGCGGTTCCGTCGGAGACGACGGCGACCGTGTTGCGCTTGATGGTGAGCGTATGCGCCTTGGCTTCGTCCTCGTGAATCGCCATGCAGACGCGCGCTACTCCCGGCGTATACACCCGCGACAGATCGTCTCGGTTCGTGATCTTCACCTTCGGCTGCATCTCGACCTTGCCGCCGAGATGGACGAGGAACGTGCGGTCCGACACGTTGACGACCCGCACGCCGGGCAGCGCGGCCACCGCCTCCGTCAACCGCTCGTTATCGGCGTCGTTCACGTTGACCGTGATGTCGCGCACCGTTATCTCCTTCGACGCGCGGATGACGTCGATCGCCACGACGTCGCCGCCCGCATTCGCAATCTCCGAAATCACTTGCCCGAAGCCTACCTTCGTCTTGTCCATCTCGATGCGCATGATTACGCTCGTCCCGATCGCCATATCGCCACCGACCTTATTTCAGGATGAACTTCTCGACGACCTTGCGGACGCCTTCTTCGTTATTGCTTGCCGTCACGTAATCGGCCACGGCCTTCAAGCTATCTACGGCGTTCTCCATCGCGACGCCGAGTCCCGCCGCCTCGATCATCTCATGATCGTTCCACGAATCGCCGACCGCGATGGTCGCATCCCGCGGGATGCCGTAATGCGCCGCCAGATGCAGCAGCGCATGACCCTTGGTCGCTTCCGGATGAACGACCTCCAGATAATGCGGCTTCGACTTCGTCACGTGCGCCCGTCCCCCGAGCCGCTCGCGCAGCTCCGGGATCAGCGCGTCGAGCGTCGCCGGCTCGTCGATCATGAGCAGCTTCGCCGTGCCGCGCTTCGCGATGCCTCGGAAGTCGGTCTGCACTTCGTACGGCACGTTCGTCAGCGCCGAATACGCCTTGGCTCTGTCGTTATCTTCGAGCGCGATCAATCGATCGGCTTCATAGGCTTGAATATGCAGCCCGCGCTCCTCGGCGAACGCCACGACCTCGAGCGCGGCGTCTTCCGGCACGGGGCGCTCGTACAGCACTTCGCCGTCGATCAAGTTTTTGATCAAGGCCCCTTGGTACGTAATAATCGGCACGTTGAGGCCGAGCGGCGCCGCGATCTTCGCGGCCGACGGATACATGCGGCCCGTCGCCAGCGTGACGACGCAGCCCTGCGCGATCGCCGCCGCGAGCGCCTCCCTCGTTCCTTCGGTCACCTCGAGATCGTCCGTCAACAGCGTATCGTCGACGTCGATCGCGATCAACCGGTATCGTTTCTGCTCCATGTTCTCCACGTGCGGTTCTCCTTCCGCTTCTCTTGTCATTTTCTCCCGAAATCCGCTTTCACTTCCCCCCACGCCTCCGTATTCCACTTCAAAATTTTGTTGGAATACGTGTTCGCGTGAAGCCATGCCGTCGCCCGGTCGACCCGGCGCCAGATGTCCTCGGTCGAGGCGTCCCTTGCCAGCGTCGTCGCGGGCTTCTTGTCGCGCACCCACTTCATCGCCGTCTGCGAGTCGCTGTAGATCGTCTTGTCGCTGCCTAGCTGCTTCAAGTACGCGAGACCGTGCACGATGGCGAGATATTCGCCAAGGTTGTTCGTGCCCTTCGGGATCGGCCCCTGATGGAACAGCCGCTCGCCCGTCGCCGTATCGACGCCTTGATATTCGACGATGCCCGGATTGCCGCTCGACGCGGCGTCGACGCAGATGCTGTTCGGGTCGTATTCGCCGGCCGGCGCCTTGCTCTTCCCCGCGGAAGCGCCGCCCGACTTGACGCCCGCGGCCGCGAACGACTTGCGGAAGCCTTGCCCGTACGCTTTCTCGGCTTCCGCCCGCGACGGGTAAGACTTGTATTTGGCGCCGGGCACCCCGTCCACTTGCGCCTTGCAGTCGTTCCATGACGTATAGATGCCGGGCGTCTTCCCGACCCATACGACGTAAAATTTCGCGTTCGCCATAAGTTTCAATCACCAAGCATGATTTTATCACACTTGGAGATCGCGAGCATGCGAGCGCTCCCTCAGGACTCCTCCTCCGCGGGGCGCACGATCGTCAGCCCTTCGACGTGCCGCTTGCTCATCAATTTCTTCTTCTTCCGGTTCTCCTTCGTATCGAACACGATGTCGAAGTCGTAGTCGTCCGGGTACAGCTCCGCCTTCGAGATGTGCAGCTTCAGCCGCTTGCGATTGAACTTCAGCTTCTCCTTCTGCACCTTCACGCCGACCTCGCCCGCCTTGTCCGCCGCCGCGTACACGATCCCGTATTTGTCCAGCGAAGGGATGTAGACGCAATCGCCGACCTCGAATTCCGGCTCCGGCTCCGGCGCGGCCGCGGTGCGCGGCGGTTCGGGGGCAACCGTGCCGGGCACGAACGCCGGCAGGTCGATCGCGCCCTCGAAGGCGTCCGCCCCGTCCGCCCCGCGGCGGCGCGCGCCTTCCGTCAGCTCGCGCGAGCGGACGAGCACCGGCGCCGGCATGCCGAGCTTGCTCGCGATCGCGAACGCGTAGCTGTGGCCCGCTTCGCCGATGCGGAGCCGATACAGCGGCTCGAGCGTCTCGGTGTCGAACTCCATGCGCGCGTTCTCGAAGCCCGGCGCGGCTGCGGCGAACCGCTTGATTTCATTGAAATGCGTCGTCGCCACGACCGTCGCCCCCTTGCGGTACAGCTCTTCGAGCACCGCAATGGAGAGGCCGACCCCTTCGCCCGGGTCGGTGCCGGACGCCATCTCGTCGATGAGCACGAGCGTCGAGCCGTTCGCCGTCCGCAGCGTCTCGACGAGCATCTTCACATGCGCCGAGAACGTGCTGAGCGACTGCTCGAGCGACTGCCCGTCGCCGATGTCGGCCGAGAACCGCCGATACACCGCGAACGCGCTGCCCGGCGCGACCGGGACGAGCAAGCCGGACTGCACCATCAGCGTCAGCAGGCCGATCGTCTTGAGCGCGACCGTCTTGCCGCCCGTATTCGGTCCGGTAATAATAAGCGAGCGGTACGTCCGTCCGATCGAGAAGTCGAGCGGCACCATGCCGCCGCCGAGCAGCGGGTGTCTCGCGCCTTTCACATCGATGATGCCGGCGTCGTTCACGTCGACGCGGGCGCCGTCGATCGCAAGCGCGTACTTCGCCTTCGCGAACAGGAAGTCGTACGCGCCGACCGTCTCCGCGTTCAGCCGCAGCTCCGCCTCATGGTCCTCCACGAGGCCGGTGAGCGTCGCGAGCACCTTCGTCTCCTCGCGCGCCTCCTCCGCCCGCAGATCGCCGAGCTCGTATTGCAGCGAAGCCAGCTCCGCCGGCTCGATAAACACCGTCTGCCCGCTCGCCGACTCGTCGAGCGCGGCGCCCTGCACGAGCCGGCGATGCTCCTTCTTCACGGGCAGCACGTACCGGTTGCCGCGCTTCGATACGATCGCCTCCTGAAGGATGCTCTTATGCTTCGTCATCA
>JAPSKX010000016.1 GCA_031181325.1 Paenibacillus sp. | reverse complement strand
CTCTTCGATCGTGTTCACCGTGAACGGCCGCGTCGGATTCGTGGACGACGGAAGTACGTTCGGCAGCGACGCGACCTTGATGATGTCCGGCGCGTGGCCGCCGCCCGCGCCTTCCGTATGGTACGTATGGATCGTCCGTCCGGCGATCGCGGCGATCGTGTCCTCCACGAAGCCGGATTCGTTCAGCGTGTCGGTATGAATCGCCACTTGCACGTCGTACATGTCGGCTACGCGCAGGCACGCGTCGATCGCCGCCGGCGTCGTGCCCCAATCCTCGTGCAGCTTCAGCCCGATCGCTCCGGCTTCGATCTGCTCGCGGAGCGGCTCTTCGAAGGAGGCGTTTCCTTTTCCAAGGAACCCCAAGTTCATCGGAAACGCCTCCGCCGCTTCCAGCATGCGATGCAGATGCCACTTCCCCGGCGTCACCGTCGTCGCGTTCGTGCCCGTCGCCGGTCCCGTGCCGCCGCCGAGCATCGTCGTAACGCCCGAAGCGAGCGCCTCGTCGATCTGCTGCGGGCAGACGAAATGAATATGGCTGTCGACGCCGCCCGCGGTGACGATCTTGCCCTCCCCGGCGATCACCTCGGTGGAAGCCCCGACGATCAGCCGCGGGTCGACCCCGTCCATCATATCGGGGTTGCCCGCCTTGCCGACCGCGACGATGCGACCGTCGCGAAGGCCGATGTCCCCCTTCACGATGCCCCAATGGTCGATGATCGTCGCGTTCGTAATAACGGTATCGAGCACGCCGTCGCGCTCCCGCGTCGCGCGGGACGATTGCCCCATCCCGTCGCGGATCGTCTTGCCGCCGCCGAATTTGATTTCGTCGCCATATACGGTGAAGTCTTTCTCGATGACCGCCCACAGGTCCGTGTCGGCCAGACGGACGGCGTCGCCCGTCGTCGGCCCGAACATGTTCGCATAGGCGGCGCGGCTCATCTTCGTCACGGTCCGCTCCCCTCCCACGCCTCGAGCCTCGCCTTCACCTCTGCCGGCAGCGGCGCGCCGGCGATCGCCGGTCCGGCCGTAAGACCGCTCATGCCGAAGGCAAGCCGGGCGCCGCCGATGGCGACGAGCGTCACCGGCATCTCCTCACCCGGCTCGAACCGCACCGCCGTGCCGGACGGAATATGCAGCCGCATGCCGTACGCCTGCAGCCGGTCGAACAAGAGCTCGCGGTTCACCTCGAAGAAATGCGCATGCGAGCCGACCTGCACCGGTCGGTCTCCCGTGTTGACCACCTTGACGACCGCCTGCCTCCTGCCGGCGGCGAGCTCGATGTCGCCCGCCGCCGCGCGAATTTCACCGGGCACCAGCATACTCCCGCCTCCTCTTCTTCCGAATGATCGGTCCCTCTTATCGAATCGGGTCGTGCACCGTCACGAGCTTCGTCCCGTCCGGGAACGTCGCCTCGACCTGCACCTCGTGCACGATGTCCGGCACGCCCTCCATCACCTGCTCGCGCGTCAGCACCTTCGCGCCCATCTGCATAAGCTGCGCGACGCTAAGCCCGTCGCGCGCGCCCTCCAGCAGCTCCGACGTAATGAGCGCCGTCGCCTCGGGCACGTTCAGCTTCACGCCGCGCGCCAGCCGGCGTCTCGCGACGTCCGCGGCCATCGTCACGAGCAGCTTCTCCTTCTCCCTCTCCGTTAAATGCATGCCGCCCGCCTCCTACACCGTCAAGTGTCGATGAATGATGCTCTCGTCCAAGCCGCCGATCTCGCCCTGCGCGACGATCGTGCCCTTGTCGAGCACGAGGAAGTCGTCGGCCGCCCCGCGGGCGAACGCGACGCTCTGCTCGACGAGCAGCACGGCGAGTCCTTCGCCGCGCAGCTCGCCGATGAGCCGGGCGATGTCCTGCACGATGTTCGGCTGGATGCCCTCCGTCGGCTCGTCTAACAGCAGCAGCTTCGGCTCCGAGACGAGCGCCCGCGCGAACGCGAGCTGCTGCTGCTGGCCCCCGCTCAAATCCCCGCCGCGCCGCGACCGCATCTCGTACAGCGCCGGGAACCGCTCGTACACGGCCGCCGGCGCCCCGGCGCGCAGCGCCCGCCGCGGATTCGCCTCGAGGCCGAGCAGCACGTTCTCCTCCACGGTCAGCTGCGGGAAAATCTCTCGTCCCTGCGGCACGTAGCCGATCCCGCTCCGAGCGCGCCGGGACGGCGGCTCCCCGAGCAGCTCTCCGCCGTTCCACCGGACGGAGCCTCGCTTCGCCCGGATGACGCCCATCAGCGTCTTTAATAGCGTCGTTTTCCCGACCCCGTTCCTTCCCATTAAGCAAGTGACGCGGCCGGGCGACAACGCGAAGCCGACGTCGCGCACGACCATGCTCTCTCCGTACCCCGACTCCAAGCCGCTCACCGTCAGCATCCGTTCACCCCGCCATCTTCCCTAAATACACTTCCGCGACGCGCTCGTTCCGCTGCACCTCGGCCATCGTGCCTTCCGTGAGCAGCGTCCCCTCGTGCATGACCGTCACCTTCGACGAAAATTGCCTCACGAAATCCATATCGTGTTCGACGACGACGACGCTGCGGTTCTTGATGATTTCCTGCAACAAAAGACCGGTCTTCTCCGTCTCTTCGTCCGTCATGCCCGCCACCGGCTCGTCGAGCAGCAGCACCTGAGGGTCGGCCAGCAAAATCATGCCGATCTCGAGCCACTGCTTCTCGCCGTGCGACAGCGCTCCCGCCTTCCGATCCGCCTTGAACGCGAGCCCGACCATCGCCAGCGCCTCTTCGATCGCGCTCCGCTGTACCCCCGTCAGCTTCGCGAACAAGAGCGAGACCACGTCCCGCTTCTGCTTGAGCGCGATCTCCATGTTCTCCCATACCGTAAGCGCGGAGAAGACGGACGGCGCCTGGAACTTCCGCCCGATGCCGCATGCGGCGATGCCGTGCTCCTTCATCCGCGTCAGGTCGACCGCCTCGTCGCCCGAACGGCCCGAATGGAACAGCACGCTGCCGCTCCTCGGCTTCACCTTGCCGCAGATCGCGTCTAACATCGTCGTCTTCCCGGCCCCGTTCGGCCCGATGAGGAAGCGGAGCTCCCCGTGCGCCAGCGAGAAGTCCATCTCCTTCAGCGCGTAAAATCCGTCAAAGCTGACGCTTACTTTCCGGCACGACAGCACGATACGTGACTCCGTCAATGTCATGGCGCTTCCTCCTCCGTATGAAGTCGACCGTCGAGCCGAACAGCCCGACGAGCCCCCGCGGCAGAAACACGACGACAATAATGAACAACGCCCCTAGGAAAATGAGCCACATGTCCGGATACGCTTCGCTGATCAGACTCTTGGACCAATTCAGCCCCAGCGTCCCGACGACCGCGCCGACGAGCGTACCCCGGCCGCCGGCGGCCACCCAGAGCACCATCTCGATCGACGGCACGATGCCCATCATCGACGGGGAAATTATGCCGACGTGGAACACGAACAGCACGCCGGCGAGACCCGCGAACGCGCCGGACAGCGCGAAGGCGAACGACTGGAACAGCGCCGGGTCGTAGCCGAAGAAGCGGACGCGATTCTCCCCGTCGCGGATCGCCTCGAGCACGCGCGCGAGGCGCGTTCCGACGAGCCAGCGGCAGAGCGCGAAGCAGCCGACCAGCGCCGCGGCGGTAATATAGTACAACGCCGTCTTCACGTTCGGATCGCTTAGCGAGAAGCCGAGCGCCGTCTTGAACGACGTGATGCCGTTCGTGCCGCCCGTGAAGCCCTGCTGCCCGACGAACAGCGTCACCGCGATGATGACGAGCGCCTGCGTCAGGATCGTGAAGTACACGCCGCGCACGCGGTTGCGGAACGTAAACCAGCCAAGCGCGAAGGCGAGCAGCGCCGGCAGCAGGATCGCCGCGGCCAGCGCGAAGGGGAAGCTGCCGAACGGCACCCAGAACGCCGGCAGCTTCTCGAGCCCGCTCCAGCTCATGAAGTCGGGCAGCTTGCCGCCCGTCGCCTCCAGCTTCAAGTACATCGCCATGCTATAAGCCCCAAGTCCGAAGAACACCCCTTGCCCCAAACTCAGAATTCCCGTATATCCCCACAGCAGGTCCAAGCCGAGCGCCAGTATCGCGAACGCCAAAAACTTGGACAGCAGGTTCAGCCGGAAATCCGACAGAAACATCGGGGCGACGAGGAGCAGGACGACGGCTATGCCGTACGCCGCGAGCAGCCACGGCTTCGGCAATGCTCGCCCAAGCACAGTTCCTTTGCGACTACCCATGCGTCATCCCCCCTATTGACCGTCGAGCGCCCGCGTCTTCATCGCGACGAAGCCGCGCGGACGCCACTGCAGGAACGCGACGACGAGCGCGAACACGAGCACCTTGCCGAGCGACGCCGACGTCCATGCTTCGAACAGCGTGCTTGCGATGCCGATCCCCGCCGCGCCGACGACGGTGCCGATCAGCTTGCCGACGCCGCCGAGCACGACGACCATGAACGCGTCGACGACGTAATACGTACCGAGCGACGGTCCGATCGGCCCGAGCAGCGACAGCGCGCAGCCGGCGACGCCGGCGATGCCGGCCCCGATCGCGAAGCTCGCGCTGTCGACGCGGCGCGTCGAGACGCCGAGACAGGCGGCCATGTCGCGATTTTGCATGACGGCCCGCATATTGCGGCCGGCGCGGGATCGGTAGATGTAGAAGTACATCGCCGCCAGCACCGCGAGGACGAGCGCGATAATGAACAATCGCTTATACGTAAGGACGAGGCCGCCGCCGATGTCGAGCCCGCCGTTCAGCCAGGCCGGGCTCGTCACCGCCACGTTCGGGGCGCCGAACACGCTGCGCGCCGCCTGCTGCAGCATCATGCCGACGCCCCATGTCGCGAGCAGGCTGTCGAGCGGCCGTCCGTACAGAAACCGGATCAGCCCGATCTCCATCAGCCAGCCGACGAACGCCGCGGCCGCGAACGACAGCGGCAGCGCCAGGACGAAATACCAGTCGAAATGCGCCTTCGGCGCGTAAGCGAAGAACAAGTTTTGCACGACGTACGCCGTATACGCGCCGATCATGATCAGCTCGCCGTGCGCCATGTTAATGACGTTCATGAGCCCGAAGGTGACGGCGAGGCCGAGCGCGACGAGCAGCAGAATCGAACTGACGCTGATGCCGTTAAACAGCTGAAGCAACCATACTTCCATATGTCACATCCCTTCCTTGGGGGGACAAGAAGGGCGGCGAAGGTCCGCCGCCCGCCATCCTGCCTCGTAAGCCGTCGTGCGTCCGATCCTTCCCCGGCCTCGATTATTCGCTGTCGGCGAGGCCCTCCGCCCATTCGTAGCCCTTCAGGTACGGGTCCGGCTTCACCGGCTCCGGCGTGCTGTAGATTTCCTTGATCATGCCGTCCGCCTGCACCTCGCCGATGCGGACCGGCTTATGAATGTGCTGCGTCTCGCCGTCGATCGTTACAAGGCCTTCCGGCGCTTCGAATGTCAGCCCCGCCGCCGCTTCCTTCACCTTATCGACGTCCGTCGTGCCGGCCTTCTCGACCGCCGCCGCCCACAGGTATACCGCGATGTAGCCCGCTTCGGCCGGATCGCTCGTCACGCGATCGGCGCCGTACGCCGCCTTGTACGCCTCGACGAACGCCTTGTTCGCTTCCGTCTCCGTCGTCTGGTAGTAGTTCCATGCCGTCAGATGCCCTTCCAGCACATCGGGACCGATGCCGCGCACTTCCTCCTCCGCGACCGACACCGACAGCGTCGTCATATCGTCCGCGCCGATGCCCGCATCCTTCAATTGCTTGAAGAACGCCACGTTGCTGTCGCCGTTCAGCGTGTTGTACACGATGTCCGGCTTCGCCGCTTGGATCTTGCTGATCACCGTGGAGTAGTCCGTGTGCCCGAGCGGAGTATACTCTTCGCCGACGAGCGTACCGCCCTCGGCCTCGAGCTGCGCCTTGATGATTTTGTTCGCCGTTCTCGGGAACACGTAGTCCGAACCCAGCAGGAAGAACGACTTCCCTCGATTCTCTAGCAGCCACGTGACCGACGGCACGATCTGCTGGTTCGTCGTCGCTCCCGTATACATAATGTTCGGCGAGCTCTCGAGCCCCTCGTATTGCACCGGGTACCAGAGCAAGCCGTTCAACTCCTCGAACACCGGCAGCATCGCCTTGCGGCTCGCCGACGTCCAGCCGCCGAACACCGTCGCCACCTTGTCGCTCGAAATCAGCTTCCGCGCCTTCTCGGCGAACGTCGGCCAGTCGGATGCGCCGTCCTCGATGACCGGTTCGATTTGTTTCCCTAACACGCCGCCCTTCTCGTTGATTTCTTTGATCGCCAGCAGCTCGGCATCGTGCACCGACACTTCGCTGATGGCCATCGTCCCGCTCAGACTGTGCAAGATGCCTACCTTGATCGTCTCCCCCGCCTCGGTCGATGTCGTCCCCCCGGCGTCGCTCTCCGTCGTCGTCGAAGCCCCCGGCGTCGAGCATGCCGTCAACGCCACGGACGCAGTTACAATACCCGACAACAACATAGACAACCTTCTCTTCATCCCCGCACCACTCCCCAATGGTTTCCGAACGATGCTTCTCTGTGTGTAGCGAACCGTTCGATATCCAGATTATAGAAGCAGGAAAATATGATGTCAATATAATTGACACTGAATTAGGATTATTTTTATTTATATTACACGAATATGACATTAAGTGGTGAAATCCTTTTTTTTATGATATTATATATAACATAATACCCGTTGCGGTTTTATCGCAGGAACCGACGGCTCTGCTTTCCGCCGCAGCACGCTTGTAATAGCGAACATCAAACTACTTTTTTCATTCGAATAAGCCGTTTCGGACCGTTCGGCCCGCGAATAAGGAAACTTCCCGCGCCGCGCGAAAGAAAAAAAGCCCGAGCGCCGAAGCGCTCGAGCTTTTTCGAAGCATTTACTGCAAACATCGCTTAATCTTTATCCACCAGGTCCCGCTGTAAATACTCTTCCAGTACGTTCGTCACGTGGAAAATCGTATGACCGAGGTCGTTGATGTTCTCCGCCGAATGCTCGCATTGCGGACCGTACGCCATATCCTCGTCGTAATGCGACAGCCGCTGTTCGATCTCCGGCTCGGACAATCCGTCCCGCTCTTGCCGTTCGCGCACGGTATTGCGGTCCGCATAGATGAATATGCGAATGACTCGATCGCCGTACAGCTCTCGCAAAATATCCGCCCCATGCCGGTTCAGAATGACGTAAACGCTTCCCTTCTCGAACCCGGAAGAAATGTCGGCCTCCTTAATCCCATACCGGAAGCCGTCGATCGTCAGATGCTCGACGAACTGTCCGCCCGCCGCCGCTTCCCGGAATTCGCCTTCGCTCACGAAGAAGTAA
Organism: Paenibacillus sp.; assembly: GCA_031181325.1. Taxonomy (GTDB): domain Bacteria; phylum Bacillota; class Bacilli; order Paenibacillales; family YIM-B00363; genus Paenibacillus_AE. The sequence continues at coordinate 39,486 of JAPSKX010000016.1, read as the reverse complement.
TCCTGTCCGTCCTCCTCGATCGGCCGTCTGCTCCGCGTCGTATACGAGATGACCTTCCTGACGCCCAGGGTAAGGCCGACCGCGTCCGCCACGGACTTCCGTCCCGAGCCGTCGGGCCCCGTAAACACGAATATATACTTCCCGTCCGTATTCGCCATTCGCGCCACCTCCATGGTTAGTCTTTATGCATACATCCATCATATAATGATACGTCTCAATATTCAAAAAATTTTTTCCGCATCGAAAAAACCGTCGATAATCCGCGAGCGCTCTGATAAAATAGGGTTGCAAATTAACAGGATGAAGCAACCAGCCGGAGAGGTGCCGACGCGATGCACGATGAATACGAATTAGAAATAGTCAAGGTGAAGCAGGACCTTACGTCCGAGCAGATGCTCAGCGTCATCTTCGAATACACGGCTAAGATCGCCAACGAGCGCAGCCTCGACAACGTGCTCATTCTCATGGCGAACATGGGCCGGGAGATGGTCGTGGCGGATCGCTGCTCCGTGTGGCTCATCGACGAACGTTCCAGCGAGCTGTTCACGACGGTCGCTCACGGGGTCAAGGAAATTCGGATCCCGCTCAATTCCGGTCTCGTCGGCATGTCCATCGCCTCCGGGGAAGCGATCTTTATCGACGACGCGTACACGAACGTGCCTTACCGAGACGTATTGCAGAGCGGCGCCATCGCCGTCGACAAGCGAACCGGCTATCATACGAAGGCGCTCATGGTCGTGCCGTTCCAGAACAACGAGGGACGCATCATCGGGGCGTACCAAGCGATCAACAAGCTGACGGAAGCGGAAGTATTTTCGAACAAAGATCTGGAATACTTGAAGCTGGCCGCCAACTACTCCGGCAAGTCGATCGAATCCGTCATGCTTCAGCAAGAGATCGAGGAGACGCAGAAGGAAATCATCTTCACGATGGGCGAGATCGGCGAGAGCCGCTCCAAGGAGACGGGCAACCACGTCAAACGCGTCGCGGAATACTCGTACATCCTTGCGCTCGGTCTCGGCATCCCGCAAGAGGAAGCCGAGAAGCTGAAGCTCGCGTCGCCGATGCACGACATCGGCAAGGTCGCGATTCCCGACGCCGTGCTGAAGAAGCCGGGCAAGCTGACGGACGAAGAATACGATATTATGAAGACGCACACGACGATCGGGCACAATCTCTTGAAAAATTCCCGCCGCGAGCTGCTGAAGATCGCCGCCGTCGTCGCCTCGCAGCATCACGAGAAGTGGAACGGGCGCGGCTATCCGAACGGATTGAAGGGCGAGGAAATACATATTTACGGCCGGATCACCGCCATCGCGGACGTATTCGACGCGCTGGGCAGCGAACGCGTATATAAGAAGGCATGGGAGCTCGACCGCATCTTGAACTTATTTAAGGAAGAACGAGGGCAGCACTTCGACCCGAAGGTCGTCGACGCGTTCTTCGAGCAGCTGCCGCACATTTTGAAAATCCGCGACGCCTACCAAGACGCGATCCCGGAAGCGTACGCCTAAATACGAACGAGCGAGGCATCCCCCGTGCGGAGCGCCTCGCTTGTTTTTTATGACGGCTTGGATGATTTCATAGCGATCGTGCAGCTGCCGATCGTCCGGCCTTCCAGGACGAGCTCCAGCGCGTCGCCGTCCGCGACCGGGCCGACGCCGGCCGGCGTTCCCGTGAAGATGACGTCGCCTTCGCCGAGACCGTACGTCTCGCCGAGATGGTCGATGAGCGTCTGGAAGGAGAAGATCATGTCGCGCGCGTACCCTCGCTGCGCCGTCTCGCCGTTCTTCCGGAGCAGAAACTCCGCATCCTGCAGCGCGTCGGCGCCGGGGAACGGCATCCACTCGCAGATCGGCGCCGAATGGCGGAAGCCCTTGGCCGCGAGCCACGGCTGCCCCTTGCTCTTCAGCTGCGACTGCACGTCGCGCAGCGTGAAGTCCAGGCCGAGCGTCATGCGGTCGACCAGCTCGTCGACGCCGGCGCCGGGCCGATAAGGCTTCGCGACGCGAAGCACGATCTCCGTCTCGTGATGCACCTCTCCGACGCCGACCGGCATCGGCACGGCGCCTTCGAACGGCACGAGCGCATGCGTCGGCTTCAGAAAGACGATCGGCGACTTCGGCACCTCGTTGCCGAGCTCCTTCGCATGCTGCGCGTAGTTGCGTCCGATGCAATATACGTTGCGATAATTCATAGCGTCGTCTCCTCGTATGTATGACTTAGACGTGCTGTCGTTCGACGGATTGCCGCCGTTCACTCGTCCTTCGCCGCGACGTTGCCTTCGACGTCGACGGTCGCGCCTATGGACAGCTTATCGAGGCGCTCCAGCAGCGCCTTCGTCCGTTCCGGCGCCATCGGCTGCGGCTGCGGCGAATCCGCCCAATACGGCGTCAGCTTCAGGCTGCAGTCGCCGCCCGCGCCGCAATTCGCCTCCAGCACCGCAGCCTCGTACGTGAGCGGGTCCTTCGACTTCGTGAAGATAAAGTTGCCCAAGCTGTAGGCGATCCACCCGTCGCCGTACCGCTCGAAGCCTTGCAGCACGTGCGGGTGCGAACCGACGATCAAATCGGCGCCGGCGTCGATAAAGCGCCGTCCCAGCTCGACCTGCTCCTTCGGATGCGGCTCCTGCACGCGCTCGTCGCCCCAGTGCGTCAAGACGACGACGAGATCCGCTTCCGCGGCGGCTTTCTGAATTTCTTCGACCGGCCGCGTGTAATTATACGTGTCGGCTAAACCCGGCTTGCTCGGTCCGGCTCGCCATTCTCCGTCGGGGATCACTCGCGTGAAGCCGAGCACGGCGATGCGCAGCCCGTTCTTCTCGACATACACGGGAGCGAACGCGTCGTCCGCCGTCTCCCCGGCGCCGACGTACAGCAGCTCGCTCTCGTCGAGATGCTTCATCGTATCGCGCAATCCGACCTCCCCGAAGTCGAGCGTATGGTTGTTCGCAAGGTTCACGAGGTCGAAGCCCGCTTCCTTGAACGCGGGCAGCGCATCCGGATCGCTGCGGAATTCATACGTCTTCGCCCCCGGCTTCTCCATATCGCGAGCCGTAACCGCCGTTTCCAAATTCGCGGCGGCGAAATCGGCGGCCTGCAGCCGTTCTTTCACGTGCGCGTACGGGTAGTCGAAGCCGTTCCGCAGCATCGCCGCGCCGACCGACTCCCCGAGCAGCACGTCGCCGACGAACGCCAGCGTCACGCGCCCGCCGTCGTCCGCCTCTTCGCCGGTACCGCCCGCTCCGGCCGCTCCTCCGTCGGAGCCGCCCGTCCCCGGCGCCTCCGCCTCCGGCGACGCCGTATCCCCGCCGGACGTCGACTCCGAATCCGGGGCCGCTTCGCCTTCGCCCGCTTCGGGAGACGCACCGGATTCGTCCGGCGCTTCTTTCGCTGCAGCGTCCCGTCCGTTCTCGGCGTCCTCGCCGGCCGGCATCCCGGCCTCCGCGCGCCCCGGCTTCGCCGCGTTCTCCTGCATCGGCCGCTCCCCCGACGCCTCACCGCCGGAGTCGGACGCCCAGACGTTCCAGGCGATCACGGCGCCGACGCCGACCAATAACGCCGCATTGAGCGCCGCCAGCTTCCGCCTCCGCCCCGACGCCCGCCGGCGGCGCATCGTTTCCGTTCGTGTTCCCCTCATTCCACCTGCTCCTTATTCGGCTTGTCGCATCCTGTCATTATAACACAAAATTGGCATTGTTCCTTTGGTTCCATAGGACCTTTGTTTCCTCTATTGTTTCGTTTCTTCGCTTCTTATTTTTCGTATTTTCCGTATGCCCGCGATATAGTTGCGAGCAATTTCGCGAGCGAGAATAGAAATACGGGAGACGCTCAGTCCCCCGCATTCTCCACCTTCATGATGTCCAGAAACGGCACCTTCACCGTCTGTCCATACCGATCGACTATGTGCACCTTTCGCGTTCGAGCATCCATATCCACGATTTTCCCCGCTACCTGATCGGAGTCCCACACGGTCAGCAGGACATTGGCTTCTTCGTTCTTCGCCTCGATCAGTTGTTCTCCTAGTTCCTCCAGTATAAATTCGTCGCGGGTCGGCCGCTTCGACGCATACCTTTTGCCCGGCTTCGGGATACCTACTTCACTCTTTGCCAAAGTCCTTACTCCTCACTGGAACATCTGTTCGTTAATTCTATTATAGCGAACGAAGCGAGAACAGGCAATTTGCCATAAAATAGGTACAGTCAACTACGTTCATGCGAGCAAGATTGCGAGCTGAACCATAATATATTTCCTTCAGTATTTTTAACACAAAAGGAGAGCGTCCGGATGGGGCGCTCTCCCTGTTTTCCAAGCTTATTGGTTCATGTAATGACCGTTCATATGCGGCATATTCATGGCGTTCGGCGTCATGCCGGCTTGTCCCGCCTGCATCGCTTGCCCTTGGTTCGATCGCTGCTGCATTTGCCCTGCCATCGACTGTTGCATGCCGGCAGCCGTACCCGAAGCACCGGCACCGCCCTGCGCTTGCATCGCTCCGGTCATGCCTTCTTCCATCATAATGCCCTGCGCGTTCATCGGCATGTACGAATGAAGCATCGTCTTCGCCGTATGATCGTGAAGCGTGGCCACTTGATACGTGCCTTGCTGATTCATAAAGAGGAAGGTTTCGTACGCCTGGTTGAAGCACGAAATGGCACCGTTCATGAACATCTGGCGCAAGTTCGGATCCGTCACCTCGAGACCGCGTTGAATGTGACACGTCGCCGACGCCTTATGCGCCGTGAGAAGCGCGGTCGCGATCATCGTGTCGTTGAACCGGCCCGTACGCTGCGGAGCGACCGGCTGCGGGTTGCGAAGTCCGTATTTCAACCGCTCCAGATTGGCGTCCGGCTGCGGATAAGGCGGCTGCATGCCTTGCCGCGCACTGTAATCGTGCGTGTACGCGACCATGTTGTCGTATGCCCCGATCGCCATGTCCAAGTGGCGGCGAATCATCGAACGCAGCTGCTCGTCTTGCGCCTCTTGCTCATACAACGCCAAATGATTGATCAAATTCATCTTCTCGGACAAAATCTCCGAGACTTCCATCACTTCATGGGCACCGAATTTCACGGGATAGGTCAGCTCCTTAACGAAATATAGCGCGAATCAGCGCGTCATCCATTACAGTTCCCGACAGCTGGCAAATTTATGCACGCATGTTTTCGTGTATACTGAAGAAACCGTAATTTCGTCTGGAGGTCCCCCCATGGAACGTTGGAAAATAAACCTGGCCGTCCTATGGTTCGGTCAGTTTCTCGTCATGTCCGGCATGACGATGATCATGCCGTTCATCTCTTTATATGTGCAAGAAGAATTGGGCGTCTCCGATCCGACGCATGTCGCCTGGTGGGCGAACGCCATCTTCGCCGCCAACTTCATCACATCGTTCATCGCGCAGCCGCTGTGGGGCGGACTTGCCGATCGCTACGGCCGGAAAATCATGCTGCTGCGTTCCGGCTTCGGCATGGCGATCGTCATGCTGCTAATGGGCTTCGCGACGAGCGCGTGGCAGCTCCTGCTGCTTCGCATGATGAACGGCGTCATCTCGGGCTTCGTGCCTGCGGCGACCGCCCTCATGTCCGCTTCCGCCCCGAAGGAGCGAATCGGCTTCGCCATGGGCACCCTGCAGTCCGGGGCCGTCGCCGGAACGATCCTAGGGCCTTTCATCGGCGGGTCGCTGGCCGAGTGGGTCGGCTACCGTCCGATCTTCTACATCACCGGCACGCTGCTGTTCGCGGCGAGCGCGCTCGCATGGGCGGTCGTGCAGGAGAACTTCCAACGCGGAAGCGTCGCGAGCAAAGGGGCGAACCTCTCGCTCGGGGCCAGCTTCAGACGACTGGTCAAGGCGCCGCAAATTCCCGCCTTGTTCGCCGTAACGGTCGGCATTCAAGTGTCGATGCTTAGCTCCATGCTGCTCATCCCGTTATTCGTACAAGAGCTGCACGGCCCGGAGCTGCTCGCCTTCTACGCCGGACTCGTCGGCTCCGTCACCGGCTTCGCGAACATGGCCGCTTCGCCGCTGCTCGGCCGCTTCGCCGACCGAATCGGCTACGAGAAGGTGCTGACCGTCTGTCTGATCGGAGCGGCCCTCGCCTTCGTGCCGCAGGCGTTCGTCGATAACGTCTGGCAGCTGCTCGCCAGCCGCTTCCTGCTCGGCTTGTTCATGGGCGGCATGCTGCCCTCGGTGAACGCGCTGCTGCGCGTCTACACGCCGGACGGCATGGAGAGCCGCGCCTTCGGCTTCAACAGCAGCTTCCTCAGCCTCGGCAACATCCTCGGCCCCATGCTCGGCGGCGCCTTGGCGGGCTGGATCGGCATTCGCGGCATCTTCCTGTTCGCCTGCGGCATGCTGCTCGCGAACGCCGCGTGGACGTGGACTACGCTGCGCAAGAAGCGTATCGCGCCCAACGTTCGCGGGTCATGACCTTCAGCGGCGGCGACGCGACGCAAGCGACGACGTTCAGCAGAAAACAGGACCTTCGCGCATGGAAGAAGATCCGCTTGATCTCATGCCGCTCCACCCATTGTTCCCTCGTAATCTTCCCTGCCCGGGGCGGCTCCCCCTCCTCCACGCATTCGTATCGCATTACGTCCTCTCTAGGAAAATCGGCGGCCGCTTCGACGTCCGGATGGACGAAGATCGCCTCCATCGGATGGCGAAGCTCCGAGGCGACCGCGACGCAGAAGTGGTCGAGCGCCTCTTGAATTTTCCTCAGCATCGAGCAAGCGGTCTTATAGGATACGCCGAGCTTCTCGCGCAAGAAGATCGGATGGACCAGCCGATCTCTATTTACCCAAAAGATCGCGAGAAACCACTTCTTCAGCGGCGTCCGCGTCCCATGGAAAACGGTGCCGGCCGTAATCGACGATTGATACCCGCAATCCGGCCGAGCGCACTCCATCAGCCCGCGTTTCTCGATCGAGTAGCTGCTAAGCGAATAACATCGCGGACAGACGTAACCGTGCGGCCAACGTTTGCGAATGACGTATTGCCGGCACACCTCCTCCGACGGAAACACTTGCTCCGGATCGAACCTGCCGTTCCATACGTCCCAATCGTCGATCGCGTACGCCTTTTCCCATGCCTCGTCCGCATTCACTCCGAGCTCCCTCCTCATGCCGATCCCTTTTTCTTCATTATACAGAACACACGTTCCCTATTCAACCACTTTTTTTTACTCCTAAGGGGAAGCTCCGCCTATTTTTGAAAATGCCGTTCGCTCAGGAAACCGACTTCAGTGAAGGTCGTTTCGCGACGCGAACGCTCTCGATCTTCCCATCCTGAGCGAAGGACAATTTGAAAAATGACACGATGGGGGGCAAGGGGAAGGATGAAAAAGTGGCCAAGAACGAAAGCCGAGGAGCGAAAGACGAAGGAGCCGGATCGGCGTGTAGGGCGGCATGCGCGGGGCGGGGGCTGGCGGAACCGCAGCGAAAAAAGGCCGCGCCAAGAGCGCGGCCGCGGCGCCGTCAGACGATGCGGGCGATCGAGAGACCGTCGTATGCCGGCAAGACGACGCCTTGCAGGCGAGGGTCGGTCGCGATTCTCTCGTTGAAGACGCGCATGGCGCGAACCGACGGAGACGTCGACTGCTCCTCGACGATGCGGCCCTTCAGGAGCGTGTTGTCGCCGACGATGATCGCGCCGGGGCGGCCGAGCTTCAACGCCCACTCCAAGTAATTCGGGTAGTTTCCCTTGTCCGCGTCGATGAAGAAGAAGTCGAACGTTCTCCCCTCCGCCTCCAATGCCTCAAGGCTCGTCAGCGCCTCGCCGACTCGGTACTCCGCCGCATCGCCGAAGCCGGCCGCCGCGAGATTCGAACGCGCCAACTCCGCATATTCGGGCATGAGCTCGAGCGACGTCAGCTTGCCGCCCGGACGCAGGCCGCGCGCAAGACAGATGCCGCTGTAGCCCGCTAAGGCGCCGATCTCGAGAATCGCGGCGGCGTTCGAAGCCGAGGCGAGCAGCGTCAAGAGGCGCCCGTACCCCGGCTTGACGGAGATGTCTCTCATGTTTCTCGCTTCGATCGAAGCGCGCACGCGCTCGAGGTCGGGGTCCGCCTTCCCTTCGAACAGCGCGTCCGCATATCGCTCTGCATTTTCTAACATATCATCATCACTCCCTTGCGAGCTTTCGGTAATCAGTATACCGAACGCCGCCTATGAATACGAGCCTGCGCGGAAGGACCGGAAGCGAGAGGGACGCATACGATATACGTAAGGCTAAGCTACGGGAAGGGGTTAGAGGGGTATGACAATATTAGGCATCATGACGCACGCCTCCCGGCAACCGCGCCGATATACGTTGTATGCGAGAGAGGCCGAGCGGCTCGGCTTCGAGACGACGCTGCTGTTCGGACCGGGCAACGTCGATCTGCGGATGCGCCGGGTCGACGCGTACCGGTACGAGGAAGGCGCCTGGCGGAGACGGCGTTGTCGGCTCCCGGACATCGTTCATGATATGGGCTTCTATACGTCGCCGGACGCGACTCGCCGCGCGAAACGGATCAAGTCGCTCGACAGCGGCATCCCCTTCACGGGCTATGCGCTCGGCCATAAGTGGACGCTTCACGAGCGGCTCCTGCGAACGCCTTACGCGAAATACGTGCCGGAGACTGCGCTGCTCCGTTCGCCGAACGTTGCTATAAGACTCGCCGCCCGATACGGAGCGGTCATGGTGAAGCCGCGGGACGGCAAGCAAGGCAAGGGCATCATGAAAATCAGCCGCGACGCGCAGGGCGCCAGGTCGTACCGGTGGCAGGAAGGTCCGTTCGCTCAAGGAGCGTTGGACGCAGCGACGCTGGTTCGGCGGCTGAACGCGCGCTTTCGCCCGTCGTCGGCGGTCGTGCAGCGGTGGATGGACATTCGCTGTCCGAGAGGCGGCGTCTACGACATTCGGGCGCTCGTGCAGAAGACGGAAGGCGACGCGTGGCGGCTCGCCGAGATGGCGGTTCGCCAAAGCGGGCTCGGGCGCATCGCGTCCAACGTATCGGGCGGCGGAACGGTCCGGCCGATGGCGAATTTCGTCGCCCATCTGTACGGCGAGGCCGAGGCGGAGCGCATCGTCCTGGAATGCCGGAGCATCGCGGACGGGCTGCCGCATGCGTTGGAAGCCGCCTACGGAAAGCGGTTCGTCGAGCTCGGCATCGATCTGGCCGTCGAGAAGGGCGGGGCCGTGCGCATTATCGAGGTCAATATTAAACCGGGAAAAAAAATCGTCCGCGCGCTCTCCGGAGAGAAAGCATACGCGGACGCTCTGGTCCAGCCGATACGCTATGCCAAGTGGCTTAGTGATCGCCGTGGTTCCCTTGCGAAGGGTTCGTGATGACGAACCCTTCTTCGGGCGTGTACAAATAGTCGATGACGACGCCGTCCAAGAACTTGTCGCCGCTCTTCAGGATGACGTCGATCCCCTTGTCCGTCTCCACGACGACGTCGTCCTCGCCCGGCGTGTCCAATCCGAGTCCGTAATGCGCGTGGTCGCCGTGCGCGTGCGTCACGTAGACGCGCAGCTTCAGCTCCTTGTTTTCTTCGGTCTCCATCTCTTTCAACAACATCTTGGCCGCGTTACGCGTAATCTTGCACTTCATGCTCGTCTACTCCTTCGACTTCCGCGGATATTTGTCCTCGATTCGATGCAAAAACCAATTCGACAGAAAGAGCGTCACCGCGATATCGTCCAGTGGGACGTACGGAAGAACGTCCGGCAGCACCCAATACAGCGCCGCCGGCACGAGTAAGAGCGCCTTCTCGCGAAGCGGAATGTCGGGAGCGAACAGGTAGGCGGTCGTCCGGGTTACAAGCCTCGCCCATGTAGATAGCTTGAGCCACTTCTTCATTGTTGGACGTACCTCTCCTTCGCAGCCGCGAATCGAAACACATGATTATATTTTATCAGTTGCTCTCCGCGTATGCCAACAACGCTTCGAGCAGGAGCGCCGACGTCTCCTCGTACATAGACGGCAACGCCGCGAGCGGCAGCGGATTCTCGCCGAACCCCGCTTCGACCGTAAAGCCCGGGCGCCCCCACCGATGGATGAACCAATCCTTGTAGCCGGCGTCGCTGCCCGTCAGCTTGACGGCTTCGTATCCGCTCGCCGAAGCCATGCGGGAGACGATCCGCTCCGACTCGGGCGGCTCCGCGTCGCGATAGTTCCAGTATATTTCCCTGCCCTGCGTATGAAGCGCGACGACGGCGTCGAAATCCATGGCTTCCGTGAACCGGGCGATCGCTCTCGCTTCGGGCTCCGACAACGGCGCCTCGCCCGTGTAGTCGCGCGGCCCGGGTCCGCCGACGGCACGCCGGTTCCGCTCGACCTCCCAGAACGCCGGGAACTGATCGTTCAGATCGACGCCCCGGACGTTCGCCTTCCAGCCGGAGAAGTCCTCGCTGCCCCCGTTCCATTCGAGCAGCTCGGCGCGATGCGGGTGCTCTTCCCCCGCGCCCCTCAGCACGAGCTCGACGCCGTCCGGGTTGACCATCGGCGCGACCCAAAGCGCGACGCGTCCGAACAGCGCCGCCGCGTCGCGCCCGAGGAGCGGCGCGCCGTCCCGAAGCGCGCGCGCCGCCTCTTCGACGAACCGCATCGCGAGCGGCGTCGTGATCCACTCGTTCGCGTGGAAGGCCGCGTTCACGAAGACGCGCTTCGGTCCGCCGCCGACGCGGATCGCGAGCAGCGGCTTGCCCATGACGCTGGAGCCGAAGCGCGTCACCTCGAGATCGGGGCACGCGCCGCGAAGCCGCTCTACATCGCGGTTCATCTCCGCGTACCCGTACGGCCGTTCGAACGACACGATGCTGCGTTCCGTTGTCATGACGTCATGACCCTCCCGTTCCCGTTAGTCGATTTTCGGCACTTGCCACATGACAGGCGTCACCTGAATTTGTTCGCTGAGCCATTCCTGGGCGATCCACCGGAACGTCTCCGGTTCCCCGCTGCAAAAAAATCGATGCGCCGGCACGTCGCTCGACGACGCCAGCTGACCGGTATGCGCGAGCAGCGTACTGACGTCGCGGGCGGTCTGATCCGCCGAGGAGATGAGCGCGACGCCGTCCCCCATGCACTCCTGAATCCGTTCCGCGAGGAACGGATAGTGCGTGCACCCGAGAATGAGCGTGTCGATCGTCTCGCGGCGCAGCGGCGCCAGCCCCTCGCATACGACGTCGTACGCCTCCTCCGAGCGGAACAAGCCCCGCTCGACGAGCGGCACGAACTCGGGGCAAGCCAGACTGACGACGCGGACGCCCGGGGAGATCCGACGGAGCGCGGCGTCGTACGCTCCGCTTCGAATCGTGCCTTCCGTGCCGATGACCCCGATCTGTCCGTTCTTCGTCCGCTTGATGGCGGCTCGCGATCCGGGCAATATGACGCCCAGCACCGGCACCGACACGGCGGAGCGGATGTCGTCGATCGCGACGGCCGTCGCCGTATTGCATGCGATCACGATCATCTTAGGATCGTATTGCAATAAATATTCCACGATTTGCTTCGTAAATAACGCGACTTCTTCCTTGGAGCGCGGCCCGTAGGGCGCTCTCGCCGTATCGCCGAAATACAGCACCCTCTCCTGAGGAAGCTGCCTCATCACTTCTTTGGCGACCGTCAGACCGCCTACGCCCGAGTCCAGTATGGCGATGGGCTGATGATTTGACACATTGAACCGCTTCCCTCTGCTCTAGGTTGGGAACTTCGCTGCTAACCAGAATATGTGCGACGGACCGAATCGGTCACTGCGAGCGGGCGGCAGAGGAACTTTGGAGAACCGTGTCGAAATATAGGGAAAACAGGACAAGTTTACTATTACGCATTTCTCGCGAATACTGGTACAATGAAAATAGTAAACTGAGGTTTTCCATAGGCTCGGAGATGATAGAAGTGGCGCAAAGACTTCCGGTAACCCGCGACGTCAAACGAGGAGATGTCTTTACGATCGATTCTTCCGACGTCGTGAAGATCGATATGATAAAAGATAAGCTATATCTTGTACATACAAAGACCGACCAATTTTATTTAAATTTGTCCTTCGACGCGATCGAAGAGTGGCTGTACGAGGACGGCTTCCGCATGCTGGACACGCACAACATCGTGAACGTCAACCAGATCGCCTCCTACGACTCGGATCGCGGGAAAATCACGCTCGGTGCGAATTCGGACCGAGACCCGGCGCCTAAGACCGCCACGGCGGCGCGCATCCACAAGCAGCACGTCATGAATATCATGAAGATGCTCGACGCGCGAAACCGCGCTTCGTCCCTCGGCTCGGACGGCGACGAACCGCTCGCGAACCTGATGAGCGAGCTAACGGCCGAGAACGAGAACCCGATTTTCCTTCGTTCGTATACCGCGATGCAGATCGCCGAAGAACGCAGACGCGCGAACGAGAAGATCAACCATCTGGCCTTCCACGACGCCCTGACGAATTTACCGAATCGGATGCTGTTCGAAGACCGCGTCAAAGCCTGCTTCGAACAAGCGCGCATGTTCAACCGCAAACCTGCGATTCTGTTCTTCGACCTCGACCGCTTCAAGGTTATCAACGATACGCTCGGGCATCACGTTGGCGACAGCATGCTGCAAGTGCTGGCCGAGCGGCTCCGCACGCTCGTCCGCCCCGAAGATACGATGGCCCGGTTCTCCGGCGACGAATTCATCTGGCTCATCCCCGACGTGCTCGACCGAGCCGAAGCGGCCGCATTCGCGCGCGAAGTCGGCCGCATCGTCAGCAAGCCGTACGACCATGAAGGCCATGAGCTGTTCGTGACGGCCAGCATCGGCGTCAGCTTCTACCCCGAGGACGGCGAAGACGCCGACACGCTGATCAAACACGCGGATACGGCGATGTACCGCGCCAAAGAGAAGGGCGGGGACACGTTCGAGTTTTACCACCCGGACATGAACTTCCGCTCGCTCGAGCGGCTGCATCTCGAGACGCATCTGCGCAAGGCGCTGAGCCGCGACCAGATCCGCGTGCATTATCAGCCGCTTGTCGATTTGGAGAGCGGGAACATTTTCGGAATGGAAGCCTTGGTGCGTTGGGAACATCCCGAGCTCGGCCTCGTGAAACCGGGCGAGTTCATTCCGCTGGCGGAGGAAACCGGCGTCATCGTGCCGATCGGCAATTGGGTGCTTCGAGAGGCGTGCATGCAAAATAAGCGCTGGCACGACATGGGGCACGATCTATGCGTATCCGTCAACATCTCGATGCAGCAATTCCAGCATCCCGAATTCGTCGCCACGATTCAGGAGACGCTGGCGGAGACCGGACTCGACCCCGCCTGGCTCGCGCTCGAAATTACCGAGAGCGTCGCGATGAAGAACGTAAACTTCGTGATGGAGACGATCGAGGAGCTGAAGCGCATCGGCGTGTTCATCTCGATCGACGACTTCGGCACGGGCTATTCTTCTCTCAGCTACCTGAAGCGGTTCCGCGTCCATACGCTGAAGATCGACCGCAGCTTCATCCGCGACGTCACGACCGACGAGGATAACGCGGCGATCGTCACCGCGCTCATCGCGATGAGCCAGCAGATGAAGATGCGTTCTCTCGCCGAAGGCGTCGAGACGACGGAGCAGCTGTTATTCCTCAAGGAACGCGGCTGCAACGAGGTGCAGGGGTATGTGTACAGCAAGCCGCTGCCGCCGGCGGAATTCGAGAAGCTGCTCGGCCGAGCGCCGGTGCCGCTCGCCTAAGACGCGGAGCGAATCGCAGAAGGCAATCCCTTAGCGAGATTGTCTTTTTTTAGGTATGCGCAACCTTTCCTCCGGGAGGCACGTCCGTAGGAGCGAATGCATTCTCTCGTTCGGTATCGGATAGATCTTGGAAAGAGGAGGCCTCGCCGTGGCCCTGAATCTTCGGCGCGCGCCTCGCCGCGCCGTAACGCCGTCGTCGAGCTTCCGCGCGAGACGGAACGCCCTGCGCGCCGCGCTTCTAATGGTCGCCGCAGCCGCCCTCGTCGCGGTCTGGCTCTGGTGCGCGCCGTCCGGCACGCGGCTCCGCTATCTTGCGGCCGACACGCTCATCACGACGCAGCACCGCCACTGGGCGAAATACGTCATCGGAGAAGCCGCGCTGCGGGAGCGGCTCGCCGAATACGAGCGCCGGTTCGAAGCGATGGCGCGCGAGCCGCTTCGGCCGGTCGTGCCGAAGCCGGCGGCCGCGAGCCTTGGCGCGGAGGAAGCGGCCGCGAAGCCGCTGTACCGCGTCGAGGACATCTCGGGCGAAGGCTGGGCCGGCAAGCTGCTCGTCGTGCCCGACCCGCGAAGCATTCGAATCGGCGTGCCGGGCGCGGTCGGCCGCGGCGAGAAGGTCAGCCGCATGATGCAGCGGCTCGGCGCCGTCGCGGGCGTCAACGGCGGCGGCTTCTCGGACCCGAATTGGAGCGGCAACGGCTTCAAGCCGACCGGCCTCGTCATGTCCGGCGGGCAGGTGCTGTACAACGACGTCCCGCCGGAGGAGAAGATCGACGTCGTCGGCTTCACGGATCAAGGCGCGCTGATCGTCGGGCAATACACGCTTGCGGAGCTGCAGCGCCTGGGGCTGCAAGAGGCGGTATCGTTCCGCCCCCGGCTTATCGTGAACGGCAAAGGGCTGGTCGACAGCGACGAAGACGGCTGGGGACTCGCGCCGCGCACGGCGGTCGCGCAGCTGGATGACGGCACCGTGCTGTTCGCCGTCATCGACGGCCGTCAGACGCACAGCGTCGGCGCCACGCTGTACGACGTGCAGCAGCTGTTCCTCGACCGCGGCGCGGTCGTCGCGGCGAATCTCGACGGCGGCGCCTCCACCGTGCTCGTCACGCGGGATGCCGAAGCCGGTTACGAGATTCGGAACCAACCCGCTACGACGGCGGGCGAACGGTATTTGCCGACGGCCTTCCTCGTCTTCCCGCAGCCGCAGCTCGTCCGAGTGAGCAACGTCTGGGAAGGCGTCGACATGGAGCGGTTCGACCCGTCGAAGTGGTGAGCATAACGCGGGGAGCAACGGCCGATGGGTCTGCTCCCTTCTTCAACCGCTAACCGGTTAGTGGAATGTACGCAAAAAAAAGGGCCGCCCTCCCGCTTAATTCGCGTGGGGGTAGGCCCTCTTCAAGTAGGCTTCGATCTTCCGTTCCGCTTCCATCGACGTCGCCGCGCGGACGACGGTCCGCTCCGCCTCGTACTCCGAAATCGTATGCTCGTACCGCGGATCGTAGTAATAGTCCAGCAAGCCGCGCACGGCCGTTCGGAAGTCGTCACGCGCTAGGGCGTCGCGAATGTCCTTCGCCGCGGGCGTGTGAATCTTCCGTTCGATCCGCTCGAACGCCTCCACGCATTGCGCCTTGAAGCGCTCCGGCTCGTAATCGGCGACGATGTTCGTCACCCGCGCGTCGATCGGCAGCTCGAGGAACAGCTGCGGCGCCCGCTCCTTCGCCTCGACGAGAAACGCCGGCAGCACGGCCTTGCCGACGCGCCGGCTCTCGCCCTCCATTAAAATATAGGGGCTGTGTCGCAGCCGAATGAGCTCGTGCACGAGCAGCGCGTCGAACGTGCGCTGATTGCGCGGTTCGAGGCCGACGCCGCCGAAGATGGAGCCGCGATGCGCCGCGAGCCCCTCCAGGTCCAGGACGGGGTAGCCCTTCGCATGGAGCGACCGCAGGATGTTCGTCTTGCCCGTGCCGGTCAGCCCGTTCAAGACGATCAGCGGCTGCTTCAGCTCGTACGCTTCCAGCGTCTCGACGACCCAGCTGCGGTAAGCGCGGAAGCCCCCTTGGACGCGGTAGATGCGACCGCCGAGAATCGAGAGCAGCGTCGACGCCGTCTTGCTCCGCATGCCGCCTCGCCAGCAGAAGAACGCCTTGCGGCCCGGCAGCTGCTGCAGCTCCCGGATGAACGCCGGCAGCTTTCCAGATACGATCTCGAGCCCGCGATCCTTCGCCGCGTCGACGCTCTGCTGCTTATAGATCGTGCCGATCTGCGCCCGCTCTTCGTTGTCGAACAGCGGCACGTTCACGGCGCCCGGTACGCTGCCTTCCGCGAATTCGCCGGGCGAGCGAACGTCGATCGGGGTTACATCGCCCTTCCCGAGCAGCTCTACGAATTGTTCTACGGTGATGTCCTCGACCAAGGCGTTACGCTTCCTCCCCGTGCCGAACGACGATGCGTCCGGGGTGCGCGTCCGTGACGGCGCCGATCAGCGCCGCTTCCACGCCCGCGTTCCGCAGCGCCGCATGCAGCGCCTCCGCCCGGTCGCCCGCGACGGAAATGAGCAGCCCGCCCGACGTGACGGCATCGCACAGGATGTATCGATCCAGCTCGTCTAGCGTCGGCGCGAAATCGATCGACGCTTCGACGTGCCGGTAGTTGTTCTTCGTGCCGCCGGGCACGACGCCTTCCGCCGCGAGCTCCTTGGCGCGCGGCAGCACGGGCACCCGCGAGGAATCGATGACGATGCCCGCGCCGCTGCCCTTCGCCATCTCGAGCGCGTGGCCCAGCAGGCCGAAGCCCGTCACGTCCGTGCAGGCGTGCACCGGGTAGTCTTCCATCGTCTCCGCCGCTCGGCGATTGAGCGTCGCCATGACCGCAGTGACCCGTTCGATCTCCTCCGGCGACAGCTTGTCCCGCTTAATGGCGGTCGTCAGAATGCCGACGCCGATTGGCTTCGTCAGAATAAGCCGATCGCCCGGCTTCGCGCCGGCGTTCGTCAGCACGCGATCCGGGTGGATCGTGCCCGTGACGGCGAGGCCGAACTTCGGCTCGTTGTCGTCGATCGAATGCCCGCCGACGAGCGTCGCGCCCGCCTCGCGCACCTTGTCGCCGGCGCCGCGAAGAATGTCCGCGAGCACGGAGCGATCGAGCTTCGCGATCGGGAACGCGACGAGATTCAGCACCGTCGTCGGCTTCCCGCCCATGGCGTACACGTCGCTGAGCGCGTTCGCCGCCGCGACTTGTCCGAACGCGTACGGATCGTCGACGATCGGCGTGAAGAAGTCGACCGTCTGCACGAGCGCCAGCTCGTCCGTTAATCTATAGACGCCGGCATCGTCGCTCGTCTCGGTGCCGACGAGCAAATTCGGGTCCCGCTCCGTCTTCGGCAAGCTCGACAGAATGCCGGACAATTCGCCGGGTCCGATTTTGCAGCCGCAGCCGCCTTTGGTCGACAGCGAGGTCAATTTTACATTTTCCATACCGATATCCATGCCCCTTCCCTACGCGAACGGCTGCAATTCCTTCCGAATGAACGCCGTCACGAGCGGCGGGAAGCGCTCGAGCAGCGCCGCCGTCCGTTCCAAGTCGTCCCGCAAGCCGTTCCGCGGCAAATCCATGTAGTCCTGCGTCAGCGCGCGACGCAAGCCGACGAGCGCCTTGAGGCCGACCGCCGTCTCTTCCGGAAGCACGCCTTCCGTTCGCAAGACGTCGACGATATCCTCGTAGCTGCTCGCGTCCCGCATCATAAACCCGTCGATCAAGAAGCTGCCGACGTCCGTCACCGCTTCGATCGCGAGATAGAGCGCCCGTTCCTCCGCGAAATGCGTCAGCAAACCGGCTTCGGCGTCGCCCTCCCCGGCGCCCGCCTTCGCGCCCGACGCGAGCGCCCGCAGCGCCTTCGTCACCGTCGGCAGAAACCGCAGCCTCGCGGCGATCTGCTCTTCGTTCACGTAATACATCGTTCCTCCGTCTCCCTTCCCCGCGCCGCCCGCCGCGCGATTGCGCCTACGAGTCCCGCTTCTTGCGCGCTTTGCGCTTCAGGACGCTGGTCGTAATAAAAAACGTAAGCACGATGACCAACAAAATCAAAAAGGCTTCCGAAAATTCCCGCCCCACCGCTCATTCCTCCGTATTCTTACCCGACGGCGTTCCGCGCGGCCGAGAGCAGCGCCCAGCGGCGTTCCGTCTTCCTCTTATATTTCGGCAGCGCCCGATAGACGTCGACCGCCTCGCCGTAGGCCGCTTTCGCGTCTTGCTTGCGACCGAGCGATTCGTACAGCCGACCGAGCTTATAATACAGCTCGCACGACGACGAATTCGCTTCCCGGAACTGCTGAAGCGCGGCGACGGCCCGCTCCGAGTCCGCTTGCGCGAGCGCCTCGGCCAGACGTAAATACGGCTCGCCGTACCGGACGCGCGGATTCATCTCCAGCGCCTTCCGGATGTCGCGTTCGCCCTGCTCGAGATCGCCCGTCTTCACGCGACAAATGCCGAGGTCGCAAGTCGCCTCGGCCGAATGCTCCATCGCGGGCATTATTTCTTCTAACAAGCGCCGCGCGTCTCCCCACCGCTTCTTCTCCATATAGAGCCGAGCGGCTTCCTGCTTCGCGGATACGTCGAAGGGCCGTTCGCGGATGTCCTGGAGCGCCCTCGACAGCCTGCGGCTTCGCCGAATCGGCTGCATGAAGCTCGGGAACAATCCGATAAAACTCCGGTCCAGGAAGTATAATAGCAGCAACAGCACGAGAATGGCAACGAACGGATTGCCGAGCAGCACCCAGAGCAAACCGAACAACAGTCCCACTTTCATGGAAGGTCCTCCTTCTCGAACGTTGCTGCCATTATATCACATTGAGGCTTACCCCAACCACAGATGCGACGCGAAGCCGAGCAGCGCGCCGATCGCATACCAGACGGCGTTCAAGGGGATCACCTGCCTTTGGTGCATTTTCCAAATAGCATCCCCTATTGCGGTTCGCTTTAGAAGCGACGACGGACAAGAACAGGCAATGTTGGGGAACAGGAAGGGGGCGCGGCATGCGCGTGCGAACGAAGCGGCCGGCGACGGCGACGATGCGAGGGAAGCGGGAAGCGGACGGGACGTGCGAGCTGTGCGGCCGGGACGGTGTGGCGACGACGGTGCATCACTTGACGCCGAAGGAAGAAGGGGGCGCGCTCCTGCCGACGGCGAACGTGTGCATCCCGTGCCATAAGATGATTCATGCCACGTACGCCAATGCGGAGCTCGCCGCGCGACTCGCGACGATCGAAGCGCTGCGCGCGGACCCGGCGCTCGTCCCGTTCCTGCGCTGGATTCGCAAACAGCCGCCGGGCGTCTTGCCGAAAGTGAAAAAATCCCGCGCGCTCCGTCACCGGTAGCGCCGGGATTATTAACGAGACTGCGAGCGACTCCGCGGTGTCTGCCGGTGTCCGCGGGTTCCGCTCGCCGCTTATTGCTTCCGCTCTTGCTTCATACTGCGCCGCGTTCGAATTTCGAGCGCGACCGAGATGGACACGACGATAATGCCGATCACCCAAAACCAAAACGGTGTTTCGTTCATGATTTCCCTCCTTTGCTTCGGTAACGCGCCATGAAACGGATCGGAACGAATAATTGCTCTTTCTCCAACTCGTACAGCTCCGCGATTTGCATCGCCCGAGGCGTGCCAACGCCGCGGGCGCCGTTCTCGATCTGCAACAGGTACCCCGGCGAAATGCAAAGTCTCTTGGCCGCATGCTCCAAGGTCATGCCGGATCGTTCCCTCGTGAGCTTCAACATGCTTTCCATCGCCTCGACCGCCTTCGCGTTTTGCATTGTTTTCCCTATTTTACCCGAAAAGACCATAGGGTTTCAACGCATTTCGCAAAGTTTTCCGAAGAAAATTCACATTTTGCATTGTGCAAAGTATAATGAAGTCGGAGGTGGGCGCATGTACGGCGCTAGAATTCGAGAACTTCGCAAGCGACGCGGGTGGACGATGAAGCAGCTGGGGCAGCGCCTCGAGCTCGCCGAATCGACGATATCCGGTTATGAGAACGAAATCCGCAGACCCGATATGGACGCGCTTCTTCGCTTCGCGGAGCTGTTCGACGTTACGGTCGATTACTTGCTCGGACGCGAAGGGGTCGCCCCCGACGTTCCGACGCCGACGCCCCCGCAGCCGGAAACGCTGCGAGAACGGGCGACGCCTTACTACGCGGCCATCTGGGACGGGAAGATCGAGTCCCTCACCGAGGAAGAAGCGGCGCATCTGCGGAATTCGCTCGAGATGTTCCGTCTCTGGCAAGCGAATCGCCGGCCATCCGATGCCGAATGAACCGCTTCGCCCGATGAAACCTCGATTTCACCGTGCCGATCGACACGCCCAGCCGCTCGGCGATCTCCGCATCCTTCGAACCGTACCGCACCTTCATCCATACGACCTCGCGATAAGCCGGCTTCAGCCATTCGATCTGCTTCATGAGATCTTCCGCCCCGAGCCTTCGGCACACGACGTCCTCCACGCCTTCGCGATCGGCCCCGCAGACGCCCGCGAGCGGCTCCTGCTCCATCGGAATGCCGTTCCAGCATCGGCGCTTGCGCAACAGATCGATGGCCGCGTTCGTCGCGATCTTGGTCAGCCACGCCCCGGCGCACCGCTCGTCCTGCACCGCGTCCATATGGCGGTACGCCTTGAGGAACGTCTCTTGCGCGACGTCCTGCGCCAGATGCGGGTCCTTGACCATCCCGTACGCTTTCCGGTACACGCGGTCGCCGTATAACGTCATCAGGCGGTCGAACCGATCGATTGCGGCTGGCACATCCTTTCACTTCCGTTTCCTTCCGGTTTGCTTCGCATCGCTGCAAGTCTATGAAAATTTTACCATCGCATCCTGTAAAATGCTAGCAAAAGTTACTATAAAAAGAAAGACGCCTGCGGCTAGGCCGCAGGCGCAATATCGAATATATAATCAAAAAGGGGGTCATCCTTACTATAATCGACCTGTGTTAAATGAATATGAAATGAACGTTACAATTCTATTACAACTTTTGAAGCGGTTGCAGATTTCGAACTTGCCCATCGTCAACGCCGAACCGTCGACACCGAAACCGGCCGATTCCCGACAACCGATCTCAACGACCGTCACTCCACCGCCAATACCGCAAAGAACGGAGCCGTGAACCGCGGATGACTTCTACCGTACGACTGTTTTTCGCCGTCGCGCTCGGCGACGAGGCTCGCGCGGCGCTGGAGCGCGCCTGCTCCGCGCTGCGGGACGACGTGCCGTTCGCCCGCTGGACGCACCCGGCGGACTACCACGCCACCGTCAAATTCGTCGGCGACGTCGACCCGTCGCTTATTGAAGCTTTGTCGGCGCCGGCGGCGGACGCCGCGCGCGGCCTCGCCCCCTTCGAGCTGTCGCTCGGGGGCTTCGACGCCTTCGGGCGCAGCCGCGCGGCGCCCGACATTCTCTGGTGCGGCGTCGACGGCGCCGCGGATGCCTTGCGCGCGCTGCACGAGCGCGTCGACCGCGCCGCGGCTTCCTGCGGCGTCGCGCGCGACGCGCGCGCGTTCCGCGCGCATATTACGGCCGCGCGCAAGTATCGCGGCGACGCGCCGTTCGCCGCCCATGCTTCGCGGCTCGCGGCGCTCGCCCCGGCGCCGTCGCCCTGGCGCGTCGAGGAGCTCGTCCTCTACCGGACGCACTTCGGCCGCCGCCCCGCCTACGAGGCGCTGCAACGCTTCCCGCTCGGGTGACCGTAGGGGGAAGCTTCGCGCCGAACTTCCATGCGCCTGCTCGCTATTGCGCCGCCCCGTCCTTTTAACACTCTTCTTGCCCGCCGACGCCTCGCAACCTGTAATGGTGCCAAGACGAAGAACGTCCCGATCGACTCCTAACGAGTCAGTCGGGACGTTTTTACGTTTCGGAGGAGGAACGAGTATGACAACGTACGATAACAAGCTGAACGCTTGGATCGAGGAACATCGCTCCCGACGATCGGGCAGCCGGCTCGAGCGAATCGCGAAAGGGCTCGGTCATGCGGGCTCTTTCGAGCTCCGACGCCTGTCGGAGCCAATCAAAAGGAAAACCTCCTTCTAAATCGGCCTTCATCCTCGGTTTGAGGCTAATGGCACCCGTCTAGATGGAGGTTTTCCATGTAAAGTGTCGATTCCGCGTCATCCTGTGCGAAGTAAAGGGAGGTTTTCCCGTTCGCGCCCAGGCGCGCGCTCGCGGGCGGCCGCTCCCGCAACGACGCCTTACGCGCCGGCGAAGAAGGCGCGCAGCGGCGCCTGCAGCGGCGCGAAGCCGCGCTCGTACAGCGCGCGGTACGCCGCCGCGCGCTCCGCGTCCGGCGCAATGGTGCGCGCCGCCGCGCCGTCCGCCGCGAGGCCGCGCCGCGCCGCCTCGACGGCCTGCTCGGCGTCCGCGTAGACGCCGGCGCCGATGCCGGCGGCGAGCGCCGCGCCGAGCAGCGACGCCTCCGGCACGCCCGGCAGCGACAGCTCGCAGCCCGTGATGTCCGCCTTCACGGACAGCCACAGCGGGTTGCGCGTGCCGCCTCCGACGACGAGCAGCCGGTCGATCGACTCGCCCGTCAGCCGCTCCGCGCTCCGCTTCATCATCTCGAGCTGGTACGCCGTCCCCTCGAGCACCGCCTTCATCAGGTCGGCGCGGCCGTGCGACTTGGCGAGGCCGACGAAGCCGGCGCGCATCTTCGAATCCGGCAGCGGCGCGCCGCTTCCCGCCAAATACGGAAAGTACAGCACGCCCGTCGGTCCCGGCGCCGCGGCGTCGCACAAAGCGAGCACCTGCTCGTACGACAGCGCGGGGTCGCCGAGCACGTCGCGCAGCCACTCGACCGAGCCGCCCGAAGACGACTGGCCGCCCATCCAGAAATACCGGCCCGGCGCGATATGCACCCCGAACGAGAGACCGGACGCGAAGTCGTCCCGCGTCAGCTCGCGGGCGTCGAGCGTGCCGACGAGCGTCTCCGCCGTGCCCATCGAATCGTACACCGCGCCCGGCCGGATCGCGCCGACGGCGAGCGCCGCCGCGACGTGGTCGTGCCCCGCGATCGCGACCTGCGTCGACGCCGACAAGGGGCCGCCGCACAGCTCCGACAGCACGCCGCCGATCGGCGCGCCGCCCGGCACCGTCTCGGGGAACAGCCCCTCCGGCAAGCCGAAGTGCCGTACCCACTCGACGTCCCATGCGCGACGGTCGATCCGGTACGCGTACGTGCGCGCCGCGAGGGAATCGTCGAACGCCATGACGCCCGTCAGCTTGTACGCGATCCAGCCCGACGCGGACAGCCATACGGGATCGCCCCCGACGAGCGCGTCCGATGCGTGCTCCCGAATCCACAGCAGCTTCGCGAGCCCGAGCTTGAAGCTCCCGTGCAGCCCGGAGCGGACGAACCGCTCGAACGGATCCGACTCCCGTTTGATCAAGGCCGCCTGCGGCTCCGAGCACGTATCGAACCACGGCAGGAACGGCGAACGAGGCGCCCCCGTCGACCGTTCGACCACGAGGCCGCTCTCCGCCATCGAAGCGATGCCGATCGACGCCACCCGCGCGTCCGCGAACGGCTCCAGCGCCTCCTGCAGCGCCGAATGGAGCGACGCCCACATCCGCTCCGGTTCGTAGTAGCTCATGCCGAGCCGTTCGTCGCGCAGCGTCTCCGTCGGACGGCTTACGACGCCGAGCTGACGTCCGTCCTCCGAAAACACGCCGACCTTGCTGTTCGTCGTGCCGATATCGATGCCTACCGTTACTGTCTTCAAGGTGTCCTCCGTTCCCCGCATGGAATCGGCGCCGTTCGCGCGGCGCTACGCGACGACGATGCGATTGCGCCCCTGCTCCTTCGCCTGATACAGCGCTGCGTCGGCTTTGCGCATCACCTCGACGAGGAATTGCTTCGGGTTGACGCCCGCATAGCTGTCTCCGTCGACGCTGATCAATCCCATGCTGATCGTAATTTGAATATCGCCGCGATCCGACTCGACGACCTGCGATTCCACGATGCTTCGCAGCTGCTCCGCCAGGCGGATCGCGTCCCGATGCTCCGTGTGCGGCAAATAGATCGTAAACTCCTCGCCCCCGTAACGGGCGAAGATGTCGCTCTCCCGCAGCCGGGCGCGGATGAGCGTCGACGTATGGCGGAGCACCTCGTCTCCGATATGGTGCCCGTACGTGTCGTTAATTTGTTTGAAGTGGTCCACATCGAACAGAATGAGCGAGAACGGCACGCGATACCGCTGCTCGACCGCGATCTGGTACTCCAGCATCTGGAACAAATATCTTCTATTATAGCATCCCGTCAGCGGGTCCGTCGTGGCCAGCAGCTCGAGCTTTCGGTTCGCGAGCGACAGCTCCTCCTGCATAAGCGTCAGCTCGCTGTTGCGCGCGGTCAAGTCCTCGTTCCGATCGTGCAGCTCGTGCACGAGGCGGCGCCACTCCGTCACGTCCTGCAGCGTGACGATGCGCCCGACGTACGTGCCGGCGTCGCTGTAGATCGGCGTAATCTTCACCGATACGTGAATCGGCGCGTTCTCCCGCACCAACACCTCGGTTTGCAAAAACTTGCCCGTCTCGTTGAAATAAGCGCTTAGGAAGCTGCGTCCGAAGCCGGGCTCGAGCGCGCCCTCCATAAGCAGCTCGATCGGGAACGCCTGACCGACGGAGAGCGGAAAGAAGCGGCTCGCCACCGCGTTGCGGTCGAGCACCGTATGCCGGTCGTCGAGGATGACGATACCGGTGTCCATGCTGTCCACCACTTCGCGCAGCGCGATCGAGACGATGCGGAACGCGTTGTTTTTCCGAATCGCGATCACGAAGCAGATGTCCGAGAAGACAATGCCGAGGGAGGTGAGGCCGGAGACGTCTTCCATATTCGGAAACCAAGGCGTCGACGTATAGACGGTGTCGAGCGCCGTAAGCGCCAACATAATCGTCTGCCCGAGCAGGAACAACACGATCTGCCGTCGGAACGCGAAATCCTTCGTCTTGAACAACGTCCGCACCATGACAGCGCTGCCGAGAAGCAAATACAGCACGCTGATGGCGCCCAAATACCAGAAGACGGGACCGTACACCCGCTCGTCCAGCCACGTCGTCGACGTCGTCGCGAACTGCCCGTGCCAAGGGTTGAGCGTAATAAGCACCGCCGCGACGAGCGCCGGCAGCCCCAGGATAAGGTATCCGACCTTCTTCATCCGATACAGTCCCCGCGTCAGCATGAGCGAAAACATCAGCCAAGCGTACCCGAGGAAGGAGATGCCGAGGAACGAGAAGTTCACGAAATACCACTGGTACGCTTGATCCGGCGTCATCGACATCAAGAACATGCCGAAGGGCCAAGACATCATGGCGAAATGGAAAGCGATATATACTTTATGCAATTGCCGAATTTCGTTCGTGAATAACACGTACAGAAAGAGAAACAGTAAAGCGAGGGCCGAGAGGAAATCAATCCCGTTAAACATTTGGTCCATGGGGAGCTCCTTACGGATGTAGGTCTTTTTAACCAACAGAATATATTCGCTTCCGTTTGGAGATTTCCTTTTTTTATGTGAAAATTAATAAAGGAGGGATTCCATATGTCATCATCGTTGTTTTCGCCCATGGACATCCGCGGCGTCCTGCTGCGGAACCGAATCGTGATGTCGCCGATGTGTATGTACAGCTGTTTCGAAAAGGACGGCGCCGTCACGCCATGGCACGTAACGCACTACGCCGGCCGGGCGGCCGGCGGCGTCGGCCTCGTCATGACGGAGGCGACCGCCGTCCTGCCGGAGGGCCGCATCTCGAACGAGGACCTCGGCATCTGGTCCGACGTCCACGTCGCCGGCCTCCGTCAGGTGACGGACGCCTGCCGCGACGCCGGCGCGAAGACCGGCATCCAGCTCGCGCATGCCGGTCGGAAGTCGGAGGCCGAAGGACGCATCGTCGCGCCGTCGGCGATCGCGTTCCATGAGCGGTATCGGACGCCCGAGGCCATGTCGGAAGCGGACATCGAGGCCGCCGTCGCGGCGTTCCGGGACGGCGCACGGCGGGCGAAGGACGCCGGCTTCGACGTCGTCGAGCTGCATGCCGCGCACGGATATTTACTGAACGAGTTCCTGTCGCCGCTGACGAATTCGCGCACGGACCGGTACGGCGGCGATCTGGACGGCCGCTTCCGAATGCTCGCCGAGACGATTCGCGCCGTTCGCGAGGTATGGGAAGGTCCGTTGTTCGTACGCCTGTCGCTCGACGAGTACGCCGAAGGCGGCACCCCGATGGCGGACTTCGTCCGATACGCGCGGCGGGCCAAGTCGCTCGGCGTCGACCTGATCGATTGCAGCACGGGCGGCGTCGTGCCGGCGCGCGTCGAGTCGTATCCCGGCTATCAAGTGCCGTACGCCGAGACGATCCGCCGCGAGGCGGACATCGCCGTCGGGGCCGTCGGGTTGATCGACGAGCCGGCGTTCGCCGAGCATCTCGTGCGCGCCGGCCGCGCCGACCTCGTCTTCCTCGGCCGCGCCCTGCTGCGCGATCCGTACTGGCCGCTGCATGCGGCGAAGACGCTCGGCGCCGAAGCGCCGATTCCGAAGCAATACGCGAGGGCTTGGTAAGCCGGGACGAAGCGCAAAGGACCGCCGCCGAAGGTTTCCCTCCGGACGACGGTCCTCATGCATTACGTCGGCCGATACCCGTCGCTCTTGCCGAGATCTTCTCCGTCTCGCAGGAACGTTACGTCGTTGCCGCCCGCATAGTAGTCGTCCTGGATCTGCTCGCGCGTCTCCGCGGCGCCCGCATCGTCGCCCGATTCCCTGCTCGCTACGTCGTCGTACGACGACAACAGCGCCTCGGCGGCCGGGTTCTTGCGCTTCTTCGCCAAGCCGATTCACTCCTTTCCGCTGAATTACTTACAGCGTGCCTCGCCGCCGCCGTTCCGATACATGAGGCGGCTTGCGCCGCTGTGCGTTCGGTCACGGCCCGAATCGACCTGCTGCGAATATAATAGCGGCAAGAGATCGCGAAGGCGGTGGGGAGCATGCTGTTCCGCAACATCTTAGTCGCCTATGACGGCTCCGAGCCGAGCCGCAATGCGCTCCGGAAGGCGATCGAGCTCGCCGAGGCGGCGCCGTTCGCACGCATCGACGTGCTGTATGTTCGACCGAGCCCCGTGACGTGGCATCCGGAGTTGCCGGTCGCGCCGCTCATCGAATACGAGGAGAGCCGGGCGGCCTTGATCGCGGAGGAAGCGCGGGAGATGCTCCGCGGCGTGCCGAACCCGTGGCGGACGTTCATCGCCGAGGGGCGCGCGGCGAAGGCGGTGCTCGCCTTCGCGGGCGAAGTCGGCAGCGATCTGATCGTGATGGGCAGCCGGGGCCGCAGCGGCTTGACGGAGCTGTTCCTCGGCAGCGTCAGCCATTACGTCGTGCAGCACTCGCGCGTGCCGGTGCTCGTCATGAAGAAGCCGCCCCTCCCATAACCGTTGCATCATCTGCGGCCAATAACGAAAAGCCGGCCCCCGGAACATCTCCTCGGGGGCCGGTAAGCGCCGACGCCTATTTCTTATCGTTCTCCAACAGCTCCACGAGCACCTTCAACGCATCCGTCGTATCGATGTACGCGTATCGGCCTCCCGCGTACTCGCCCTTCTGCTGCAGCGGAAAGCCCATGGCGCCGAGCGCCTCGGTCTTCTCCCGCATGCCGTCGATGACGAAGGCGATGTGGTGCACCCCTTCGCCGCGCTCGTTTAAGTGGTTCCGCCAGGTGCTCGGCGTCTCGTCGGGCTCGATCAGCTCGAGCTGCAGGTTCCCCATGCGGAAGAACGCCAGCTTCGCCCGCGCGGCGGAAGGCCGCCCCTCGAACTCGGTTTGCGCGAGCTCCGGCGCATCCGTCCAGACCGCTTCCGGCTTCGGCACGCCGAAGAATGCTGCATACGCTTCGCTTGTCCGCTCGATGTCGTTCACCAGCAAGCCGACCTGCGCCACCATGTTGGTCCCTAATACTCCGCCTGCCGCGTTCTCGCTCATCCGAACCCCGCCCTTCGATATGGATGTCATACAGTACCGTATTCCGTCGACAGCCGCAGACTTATCGGCCTCCGGCCGCGAGCCGTCCGCCTGTCTCCTCGACCGGGACGAACGCCGGACGTTCGTCCGGCGTGCGGTTCGGCGTATGCAGCGCGAGCCGCAGCGCGCCGTCGAAGCGCGCGAAGATCATGCCGTGCCCGCCGTCGCTCTCGTAGATCGGCTCCGCCTCCTGGCGCCACGGTCCGAGCACGCCGCCGGACTCGGAGCGCGCGATGCCTTGCGCGTACCGGCCGCCGCGGAAGCTCGACCAGAGCATCAGCAGCGTCCCGTCCGCGCAGCGATGCAGGAACGGACCGTCGGTGACGTAGCCCGTGCCGTGCTTCGCGCTGTTCACGGCTTCGACCCACGGCGCGTCGGACGCCCGGAACAGCGTGACCGGCGCCGATACGGCGCGGTCGAGCGTCTCGGACAGCTCGATCGCCTCGACCGTGCCGTCCTTCGCCTGCACCCACTCGTGGCAAAACACCATCCACGGCTTCCCCGCGTCGTCCACGTACAGCGTGCCGTCGAGGCATTCCCATTCGCGCGGCGTCGCGGGGCCGTCGCTGTGCGGCCGGAACGGGCCGAGCGGCGAATCCGAAATCAAAATCTGCGTGCCGCGGCGGACGCCTTCGGCCTTGAACGTCGCGAACATATAATACTTCCCGCGGTACCGGTGCACCTCGGGCGCCCAATAATTCGTATCCGACCAGAAACCCGGCTGCGGCCGGAACGCCGGGAACGGTCCCTCCCACGCGGCCAAATCCTTGCTCCGGTACGCGTCGAAGCCCGTCGCCGGGCCGCTCCAGATGTTCTCGTCGGTCGAACCGTACAAGTAATACCAACCGTCTTCGTGCGGCAGCACGAACGGGTCCCGCATATGGATGTCGCCTAACGTCAGCTTCGGCGATGTCGATTCCGTCATGAACGTCTCTCCTTTTCTATTCCCAGCTCACCGGCACGACGCCAGGCCCGCCCTCGGACGCGAAGGCTCGCGCGTCGGCGTCGTACCGGAGCGTCTCGTTGCCCGACGCTCGAATCGCATGCAGGGCGCCGCGCACCCACACGTCGCCTTCCGCCGGCGCGATGCCCATGCCGACGATCGCGCGCAGCTCGCCGTCGCGGCGCAAGACGGCGCGCACGCCGGCCGGGATCCGGTACAGCAGCTCGCCGTCGCGGTAGATTTCGCCGCCGGACGCGCCGTGGACGAACTCGAACCGACGTCCGTCGACGTCGCGCCGGTAGCCGACGCGCTCCGCCAGCACCGCGCCGTGATCCGCCGCGCACGGCAGCAGCGCCGTGCACCACAGCTCGCCGCCGGGGGTCGGCAGGATGCCGCTCAGCCGCTCGACATAATCGAGCGCGCAGATCGCCGCCGGCGAATACGCTTCGGTGAAGCCTTCTTCGCCGGTCCACGGACTTAGCGTCTGCCCGAACCGCGACAGCCTCGAGACCGCGGAGACGATCGATTGCGTCGCCCACGTCAGCTCGACGTGCCGGCCGTGCAGCTCGAACGCGCGCGGCGCGCGGAGCAGCGTCAGAAAGTTGCTCGGCCCGGCCCACGAGTTGTACGTCGAATGCGGGTCGAACCGAGGATCGTCCATCGCGATCGACGTGAACGGATATTTCGCGAAAAACTTGCGCGTGTTCAGAATATACCGCCGCAGCGACGACGCGAAGAACGCGTCGTCTCCGACCTCGGAGGCGAGCACGCGCAGCAGGACGTCGGACTGAATGCGCACGAAGTTCCCGTGCCGATCGACGTCGTAGAAGAAGCCGTCCGTCTCGTCGTAGCAATGCTCGACGAGGCTTCGCGACATCCGCTCCGCCTTCGTCTCCCACTCCGCGGCCGCCGCCTCGTCGCCGAGCGACCGCGCCATCCGGGCGAGGTACTTGCGCGAGCAGTAGACGCTCGCCGTCAGGTCCGGCGCCAGGAACGGCAGCACCGGCGATTGCGGGTCGCACCGCGCGGGGTCGTTCCCGAACGGCGTATCCGGCGTATGCCAGAAGCGCGGGGACAAGTCGTGCCCGGTGTCGAAGGCGCAGAACGCTTCCACGCAGCCGGTGCCGCGCGTATCGCGATACGTCGCCAGCCAGTCGTCGTAGCGCGCGAGGGCTTGGTACATTTTCCGCAGGAAACGTTCGTCCCCCCCATGCAGCGCCGCATGCGTCCAGACGCTTCGCGCCGGCGGCGTGACGAGCTGGATTTGCTTAAATACGGCGCCGTCGGCCGTGATCTTATAAGGAATGAGTCCGTCCGGACGCTGCAGGTCCGCGAATTGCTCGAACGTCGCCTGCGCGACGGTCGGGAGGAATCGCGACAGCAGCTCGACGTTGATCGTGCCGGTGCTCTCGATCCAGCAGCCGTGATAGACGCCGCCCTCCTGCAGGATCGGAT
This sequence comes from Paenibacillus sp., assembly GCA_031181325.1. GTDB lineage: Bacteria > Bacillota > Bacilli > Paenibacillales > YIM-B00363 > Paenibacillus_AE. The sequence goes on along the minus strand of JAPSKX010000016.1, from coordinate 9,353 downwards.
TTCCTTCGCGGTTCGGCACGATGCAATCGAGCAGCGTGCGCATCGCCGCGTAATACGCCGTCTCGAGCGCCGAGGTATTGCCGCCGTCCGCGACGAACGCCGCCCCCGACGCCGCGAATTCCTCGGTCGTCCGGGCGTCCGACGCTTTCTTCCCGGGACCGATCCGCTCCGCCGTATCGACCGCGCGCAGCCGCGAGAGCGTTCCGCCTAAATATTCAGTCATGTTGCGTTCCTCGCCTTCCGCTATCGGCCGGACGAGCTCGGACGGACTGCGCCTCGCGATCGAATTGATCGCGGGGCGGATATACGTCGAGTTCCGGAATCCGACCGTCTCGCTGATTTCGTATTCCATGTACTTTCCGGTCCGGACGAGCGCCTTCGCCTTGGTTCGACCGGCAATCGTTAAAGCGCTGTCACGAACGGTCGCCGACGTTTCGTTCGAACCGGCAGGCCGAGACAATTCCGATGCACGCGCAGCTCCGCGGCGATCTCTTCGAGCGCGATCGCGCGTTCGTGACACTTCTCAATATAATCCTTAATCATCCGAACGACAAGTCAGTCGCAAGAGGTACCGTGTGTTCATAAATATCGAAATTGTATCATTGCGGGGGAGGAGGTTTTGTGTCACGCTATTGGAGGATTTCAGACGTATTCGCAGGGGGTCTTCGCGTGGTCGGGTATGCGGCAATTATCGGAGCGGTGTTGATTTGGGCGCTCTCTTACATCGTTATGAAGACGTCGACGGCGGATTATCCGCAGCTCTTATATCAATTTTGGAGGTATACCGCCGTCGCTGCGATCTACACGCTTCTGTTCCATCGCGCGATTCGAACGATTCCGGCCGCGATATGGAGGACGGGGCTCGGCTGGCTGGGACTGTCCATCTTCGCGTTGAGCATCTTCTCGATCTACGCCGTGCAATACACGACGCCGACGCGAGTCGTCGTCATCAATAGCTTCATCATCGGCGTCGTGCCGCTGCTGCGATGGGTACACGGCCGGAGCAAGCCGACGCGCCCCGAGCGATGGGCGATTCTCATCGCGCTCCCCGCGATCCTCCTCCTGCTCGGACCGCAGGAACGCGACGTCCAGATCGGGGACGCTCTTGCTTTCCTCGGCATGATCGGGTATGCATACATGATCGTGCTGATCGACCGCATGCTGACGAAGGATCGCGCGACGGTCGTCCAAGTGTCCTACCTCGGGATCGTCGGCTGCGCCGTCTATTTTTGCGTTGCCGCCGCCGTCTATGCCGTCGTACAACCGGAGGGCTTGGCCATGCAGGCTCTAATGAACCAACCGTCGACGATCGCCGGGATTCTCTTTATGGTTCTCTTCGTTTCGCTGGCGGCCAACTTGCTTCAGGTCGTCGGCCAGCGCAGACTGTCCCCCGTGACGGTCTCCATTTTGTTTTGTCTGGAGCCGGCCGCGACCGGCGTTCTCGATTACTTCCTGCTCGGCAATAGCCCGTCGTTCCGATTAATCCTGTCGGGCTTGCTGCTGATCGCGGCCACCGTCGTCGCCTCGATCCGCTTCCGGGCGGGGGAGGCCATCGCCGGCGGCTTGCCGGCGGAAGGCAGCCGCTCCGACGCTACGATCGGGCAATAGCTGCCATTTACGCGAAGCCTCTTTCGACGCTCCATTTCCTCGACAAAACCCGGCCATACGAATTATTTCCTCGGCAATATTCGACATACATAGAAGAGCAGCGTCCGTTCCCTCCAACACCCGCTACCGTCTGCGCGCGAAGACGAACGACGACGACGCGAACGCGGCGATCAGCAGTCCGCCGAACCAAAGCGCCGCCGCCGTCGCCTGCCCGCCCGCTGCGCCGCCTTCGACGAGCAGGCCGCGCAGCGTCTCGATCAACGGCGTCACCGGCTGATGCTCGGCGAAGGCGCCGAGCCACGAGGGCATCGTCTCCGTCGGCACGAACGCGCTGCTGACGTACGGCAAGAACATAACGAAGAAGGAGAAGGCGCCCGCCGTCTCCGCATTGTTCGCCAGCAAGCCGAAGAGGACGGCCAACCAACAGACGGCGAGGAAGAACAAGACGAGATATAGCGTAACGCCGATCCACTCGCTCCACCCCGCCGATGGACGAAAGCCGACCGCCAAGGCGACGAGCAGCACGAGAACGGCGCCGATTCCGTTGCGCACGAGACTGTTCGCCACGTGACCGATCAACAAAGAAGCCGGACGGACCGGCATCGTACGAAGCCGATCGTACAAGCCTCCCTTCATATCCAGATTGACGCTGGATGCCGTCATCGACGCGCCGTAGCCGACGCAGGTGACGATAATGCCGGGCACGACGTAATTGACGTAGTCGGTGCCCGTCGCGATCGCGCCGCCGAATACGTACACGAACATCAGCATCAAGATGATCGGGAGGAAGATGCCGACCAGCATCATCTCCGGATTACGGTACAGGTGTTTCTGCAGTCTTCGGAACATCGTCCATCCGTCCGCCGCCGTCTCGCCCAAGACGTTCCGCAATGCCGTCATCCCGCTTGCGCCTCCTTCCGCGCTTCGCCGGTCAGTCCGAGGAAGACGTCGTCCAGCGTCGGCCGCTCGATCTCGATGCTTGCCGGCTCGAGCCCGAAGTCGTGCAGCAGGTTGAGCGCGAGCCGAAGCTCTTCCGACGCGGCATCCTCCGAAGCGACGGGAACGACGACGTCGAGCGCGTCCGCACGTCCGTTCAACAGCTTCGCAGCGCCGACCGCATCGCCGGCGCTGCGGAACGACAGCTCGATCCGTCCGCCCCCGACGAGCCGCTTCAGCTCCGCCGCCGTCCCTTCGGCCGCGATGCGGCCGCGGTGCACGACGGCGATCCGGTCCGCGAGCCGCTCCGCTTCTTCGAGATATTGCGTCGTTAGGAAGACCGTCATGCCCGCCTGCGCCAGCCGCTCGATCATATCCCATAGGTTCATGCGGCTGCGCGGGTCGAGTCCCGTCGTCGGCTCGTCGAGGAAGAGCACCCGCGGTTCCGCCAGCAAGCTGACCGCGATATCGAGCTTGCGCCGCATGCCGCCGGAATACGTTCGAGCGAGCCCGTCAGCCGCTTCCGCGAGTTCGAATTGTTCGAGCAGCCGCTCCAGCCGTTCGTTCGCGGTACGCCGGTCCAACCGATACAGCCTCGCCATCATCCGTAAATTTTCCCGCCCCGTGAGCAGCTCGTCGACGGCGGCGAACTGCCCCGTCACGCCGATGAGCTTTCGAACCGCCGCCGCTTCCTTGTCGCAGTCGCGACCCGCAACGGCGGCCCGGCCCCCGTCCGACCGGAGCAGCGTCGTCAAGATGCGAACGGTCGTCGACTTGCCCGCGCCGTTCTCTCCGAGCAGCGCGAAGATCGATCCCTCCTTCACTTCGAGATCGATCCCGTCGAGCACCTTCCTGCCGCCGAAGCTCTTCGTGACCCCAGAAGCGGTTATCATGGCATCCCTCATCGCCAACACCCCCAACAATTTTGATTGATTAATTCAGTCAATATTAGGGTAGAGGGATTCCCTCGATTTGTCAACGGCCGAAAGTTACGGCTTGTCCTCGGACGCGGCGATCATGCGCAGCAACAGGTCCACCTTCCGGTCCAGGTTTCGGCTCCACCAGTCCCGGTCGCCCTCCATCATTACCCCCGAGAGAACGGTGAGCAGCAGCTCGAGCAGCTCTTGCGGATCGCCCTCGACGATCGACCCGTCGGCTTGCCCCGCCGCGACGAGCGGAAGCAGCTCCTGCGCGTATACCGCTCCGCCTTGAGCGATCAGCTTCAACGTCTTCTCCGGCATGCCGGGAGATCGCTGAACGTGCTGAATGACGCGGAAGACGTCGCTGTTGCCTTCCGTCAACGCGAACTTGACGAACGTCTTCACCTTCTCGAGCGGCGGGATCGGCATCGCACCGATTTCGCGGAACAGCTCGTCCGTGCCCGCCATCGCCCACGAGAGACTCTCGTGAAGCACCTCTTCCTTCGAATCGAAATAATGATACACCAGGCCGTGGCTGACGCCCGCCTCCGCCGCGATCATGCCGATCTTCGTCAGTCGAATGCCGTTGTCGGCGAACGTCTTCAGCGCGGCGGCGATAATTTGCTGCCGGCGGTCGTTCCGTATTTTCTCCAGCTGTTCGTCGTTCATCGGGCTCATACCGGGCATCCGTCCTTCATCGTCGTTGCATTCATTGTATCACATCGTCAGGTTCGCCCGATATTGCCCGGGCGTCACGCCCGTCCATCGCTTGAATGCGTTTTGGAACGCGCTCGGCTCGGAGAAGTGGAGCAAGTAAGCGACGTCGCCTACCGAATGCTCCGGCTGCCGCAAATATCGTTCGGCCAGCTCCCTCCGAACGGCGGCGGCCAGATCGTTGTATGACGTCCCCTCTTCCTTCAGCTTCGCTTGCAAGGAACGCACGCTCATATGGAACGAGGCGGCCGTCTCCGCGAGCGTCGGGAGCGAAGCCGGCATGCGCTCCAGCAGCAGCCGAAACACCGCATCGGTCATCGCGCGGCCCGTCGACAGCGACTCCAGCGTCCTCGCCGCGACCGATTCGAACAGATGCCGCAGCTTGGCGTCCGCGTATAGGATCGGACTGTCCAATAGGTGCTTGCGGAAGCGGATCGCGTGGTCGTCCGCCTCGAACCGAGGCGCGAGCCCGAACGCCTCTACGTACGGTTCGACATCGCCCGGCGGCGCGGCATGCGCGAACGCGACCTCCTCCAGCGGGAATCGGCGATTGCTCATGGCGCACAACAGACGATACACCGAGGAAGCCATGTCTTCCGCGCAATGCCGCGACAAGCTCCCGTTCTCCTTCTGCAGCACGAACCGGAGCCGGACGTCGCCGCCTTCCGGTTCGCATTCCAGCTGGAAGCCGCTGCACAGAATGTCGTTATACCGGCGATACGCTTGAAGCGCCTCGCGCACGGTATCGGAGTGCATCATGACGTACCCCAGCACGCCGAGATCGGCGATCTCGGTATGCCGCCCTTGACGAAGTCCGAAGTGATCGTCCCCGGTGAACGCCGCTCCCGCCAGCATGAGTCGTTCCAGCTCCGCGGCGTCGATGCGGGACTCCGGGTCCCGAAGCAGCGCGGCGTCGAACGACGCGAATCGACAAAACCGATCCGCGTCGAATCCCCGCTCCGCGACCGACTTCAGGATCGGGTATACCATCGAAATCGAGATGCCTATCGTCCTCGTTCGCAAAACTCGACGTTCTCCTTCCATGCGCGTCCGAATTGCGCGATTGCGCAATATTCCTGCGCGTTCCGTCATTACCTCCATCATAGTCAAAGTCGTATCCTGAATACAACCCATTCCGAGAGGAGCTTCCACGAACCATGCATAAGAACATCCTTGTCCTTAACGGACATCCCGACCCGCAGAGCTTCTGCGCCGCCCTGGCCGACGCCTACGTCGAAGGGGCGAAGGAGGCCGGCGCCGACGTCCGCGTCCTTCGCATCGGCGAGCTCGCGTTCGAGCCGAGCTTGAAATTCGGGTACCGTCAGCGGACGGAATTGGAGGACGACTTGCTTCTTGCGCAAGAGTCGATTCGCCGAGCCGACCATCTCGTCTTCGTGTACCCGACCTGGTGGGGCGCGATGCCCGCCGTCATGAAGGGGTTCGTCGACCGCGTGTTCCTGCCCGGCTTCGCGTTCAAATACCGAACCGGCTCCGCGCTGTGGGATAAGCTGCTCACCGGCAAGACCGCGCGCCTGCTTGTGACGACGGACACCCCCTCGTGGTACAACCGATTGGTATATCGGAAGGCGGGTCTGCGCGTTATGAAGCAAAATATATTGCAGTTTTGCGGCGTTACGCCCGTTCGGACGACCGAGTTCGGACCGGTGAAGCCCTCTTCGCCCGAGCGGCGGGCGAAGTGGCTGGAGCAAGCGAGGAGGCTCGGAGAGAGGCTTTCGTAAGAAGAACTCGTCCGCCTTATTCCTTCACGGAGCCGAGCATAATGCCATGTATGAAATAACGCTGCAGGAACGGATATACGACGAGAATCGGGATCATGGACACCATAATTTTCGCCGCGTTCAGCGTCTTGTCGGACAGCTTGTCGAGCAGCTCCAGATTGGTCGAGTCCAGATACTCCGGATTCAACTGGACGACCAGCTGTTGGATGTACGTCTGCAGGGGATAGGTCTCGACGCTTCGCATGAAGATGAGCCCGTCGAAGAACGAGTTCCAATGGCCGACCAAGCTGAAGAGCGTCACCGTCGCCATCGCGGGCAGCGACAAGGGCAGAAAGATGCGCACGAGCATATACCACGGCCCCGCGCCGTCGATGAGCCCCGCCTCGCTGAGCTCCTTCGGCAGGTTGCGGAAGAAGTTCATCAGCAGCACGACGTTGAACACCGGCACCGCGCCGGGCAGCACGAGCGCCCAGAGCGAGTTGAACATGCCCAAGTATTTCACGACGAGGTAGAGCGGGATGATGCCGCCGCTGAACAGCATGGTGAACAGCAGAAACCACATGTAATAATGACGCATCCCGAACTCCCTGGCGCTGCGCGACAGCGGATACGCCATCAGCACAGTCAAGACGAAGTTGATCCCCCCGCCGAGCAGCACCCGCTTCACCGACACGAGGAAGGCGCCCGCGAAATGCGGATCGTCGATAATTTTCTTATACGATTCTAAGTTGAAGCCGACCGGCCAGAACGTCACGAACCCGCCCGCCGCCGCGGACATGTTGCTGAACGAGACGGCGACGGTGTGAATGATCGGCGCCAGCGACGCGAAAGAGACGACCGCCATGAGGGCGATGAGAAACCCGTCCCACAGCCGAGCGGACCACGTCTTGTCTTGCACCATCGAGCCGCACCTCCCTTCCTAGAAAATTCGGTAGTTCGCGAATCGGTACGCCATCCGGTACGAGAGGATGATCAGGACAAAGCCGATGACCGACTTCAGCAAGCCGACGGCGGTCGCGAAGCCGTATTGCGCCTGCACGAGCCCGACCCGGTAGACGTACGTGTCGATCACGTCGCCGCTCGGATACACTAATGGATTGTACAAGTTGAAAATTTGGTCGAAGCCGGCGTTCAATATATTTCCGATGCTGAGCGTGGCCAGCAATATGATCGTTGGCACGAGATTCGGCAGCGTGACGTACCGGATCTTCTGAAATCTCGTCGCTCCGTCGATATCCGCCGCCTCGTACAGCGTCGGGTCGATGCCCGCCAGCGCCGCAAGGTAGACGATGGCCGCGAAGCCGAAGTCCTTCCACGTGTCCGAGCCGATAATGATCCATGGAAACCACTCGTTGCTGGCGAGGAACATGATACGCTCGCCGCCGAACGCCGCGATCGCATGGTTGACGATGCCGTCGGTGGACAGCATGTCGATCATGACCCCGGCGAGGATGACCCACGACAGGAAGTGCGGCAGGTAGACGATCGTCTGCACCCAGCGCTTGAAGAGCGCGAGCCGCAGCTCGTTGAGCAGCACCGCGAACGTCACCGGCACGATCAGTCCGGCGATAATTTTCCCCATCGAGATAAAGATCGTGTTATAGAAAATGGTCCGGCTGTCCCGAATCTGAAACAAGTATTCGAAATTCTCGAGGCCGATCCAAGGCGAGTTCCACAGCCCCCGACCGATGTTGAAGTCTTGAAACGCAATCATGACGCCGAACATCGGTACGAGATGGAACAGGATCAGCAGCACCATGCCCGGCAGCAGCATGAGGTGATAATGCTTCTGGAAGCTTCTCGTCATAGGCGCCCGCCTTCCGTGGTTTTGACGGAAACGAAGAAGCGCCGCCGGCGTCCGGCCATCCGTCGGCGCTTCTTCTTCCGTAGCTGTCTTACTTTACTTCCGCCGCGATCTCGGCCGTAATTTCGTCGCCGCCTTGCGCCTTCCACTCCGATACGAACGCGTCGAAGTCGTCGAGCGGACGGTTGCCCATCACGATCGCGTAGAAGTACTCTTCTTCCAGCTTCTTCAGGTTCGCCCACTTGCGCTCCATCGTCTTCGTCGTCGTCGTGTATTCGTTATAGACGGAGTTCATCGGCAGCTTCAGCAGCTCGGCCGGCTCGGTATAGCCCCAGAAGCGGCCCCATCCGGCGAGGTCGACGCGAGGCGCGGCCTCGTCCGCCTTCGCGAAATCGTACAGCAGCTTGATTTCCGGCGTAAGCTCCTCCGGCTTCACTTCCCCGGCGAGCGCCTTCTTCAGCATGTCGGATTTCCGCTCGACGGCGTCGGCGTAATCGAACGTGCCGTTGCCGATCGGCCAAAATTCCGTCGAAATCGTCGCGTCGAGCTTCATCGCGTCGGGCTCGGCTTTGCGCTCCGAGCGAATGTACGTGTTGATGTACACGATGGCGGCTTCCGGGTTCTTCATGCCCTTGCGAACGACCATGAATCGGCTGCTGACCGGCAGCTGCAAGTTGTTGATTTGCCCCTTGTCGTCTTGGATCGCGTACACCTTGAAGTTCGCGTCCGGGAAGTTGGCGTACGTATCCCGCGCGATGCCGCCCGACCACCATGGACCGAAGAACATGCCGGCTTTGCCGGAGATGACCATCTGATCCGTATCCTTGCGGATCGCGAATTCTTTGTCGATCAGTCCCGCCGCGTACATGTCGCGGATGTTGCCGAGGGCCGCCTTCGTCTCCGGCAGGATCGAGCCGTATACGATATTGCCGCCGGCGTCCCGGACCCAGTTGCCCGGGAACGCGTTGTATGCGCCGTACAACCCTTTGAGATTGTGGCGCGGCGCCTTCATCGGCGCGTCGAGCGTGCCGGCCGTCAAGCCGATCGTGCCGTCGCCGCCCAGCTTGTTGTCGACGAACGCCTTGGCGATCGCTTCGACGTCGGCAACCGTCTTCGGCCCCTGAAGGCCGAGTTTGTCGAGCCAATCCTGCCGCACCCAGACCATGCTGAGCGCATCCGCTTGCACCGCGATGTTCGGAATGGCGAGAAGCTTGCCGTCGATCGTCGCCTTCTCGAGCGCCATGCCGTTCGTCGACGCGTACAGCTCTTCCGTCAGCGGCGCTTTATACTTGTCGTATACCTCCGTCAAGTCCTCCAGCTGCCCCGCGTTCGCGAGCGTCTTGAACGTCTGCTCGTCGACGAACATGACGTCCGGAATGTCGCCGCTGCCGATCGCGAGCTTCGACTTCTGATCGAAGTCGTTGCCCGAGGCGTACCACAGAATGTCGACTTCGATGTTCGCCTTCTCCTTCAAGTATCGCGTGTATTGATTGTCCTCGACCGTGTCGCCCTCCGGCAGCTTCGCGTCGGCGCCCAGATGCTTGAAGGTCGTGAACGTCGCGAGCTCCGGCATGCGGTACGGGTCGATCGCCGCCTCCGCGGGCGCTTCCGCCGCCGAGACGCCCGCGGAAG
>JAPSKX010000157.1 GCA_031181325.1 Paenibacillus sp. | reverse complement strand
ATTCATCGCATCTACTCCTTTGATCGTGATCAGGAAGGAGAGGCGCGGATAGGCTTTAAGAACAGTTCCGTCTTGTCGAGCCATTGCCGGCGTGATTCCATGAAGCGATTGAAACGCTCGCGCGAAAGAAACTGGGGACTCGTAGCCGTATTTCATGGCGATATCAATCACTCTAGCCGCCCCGTTATTCTGCAATTCGAGTGCGGCAAGGGTGAGCTTTCTGCGCCGAATGTACTCCGCTAATGTAACATTGGTAATGAACGAAAACATCCTCTGGAACTGATGAGACGAACAACATGCTCTACGCGCAATTTCACTCAGTTCGATCTCCCCTGCCAAGTTCATTTCGATATAGTCCATCGCCCGGTTCATCCGTTCAAGCCAATCCATCAGATTCCTCCTTTCAACCACAGTATAGATTACCGGCGACATCGCATCGCAACTATTTGTGCACAACAAAGTTTTGTCTTCCTGATCGCAATAAAAGCGATGGAGCGCTCCATCGCTGCGTTCATTATCTATCTAGTTCTGAATACCTTCATCATTGCGTCCCCTCCGAATCAGGTGTTCTATGAGTTGTCGTTCGACAGCACTCTCCCCCGCGAGAGCTCACTGTTCCCTTGCTGTACCGCCTGCCCGATCCCGCTGCAGCCAGAAGATCGCGGCGAAGACGACGACGCAGCCGGCCGCGACCAAGGCGTTGTAGAGGAACACCTCGCGCATCCCGTACGCGTCGCTGGCCGCGCCGCCGACGAAGCTGCCGATCATGCGCGCGACGCCCAGGCATAACAGCGCATGGAGCGTCTGTCCGCTCGCCTTCAGCTCGGCCGGCACTTCCCGGTTGATGAAGATCGCCATCGTGACGGTCAAGACGATGAAGATCAAGCCGTGCAGCAGCTGCGTCGGGAACACCCAGACCGGATCGTCGATGACGGAGTACAGGAACCACCGGAGCGCCGTCGCAATCCCGGCCCCCAGTAAAATATAAGGAATCGGCACCTTCTTGAAGAGATACGCCGACAAGAGCAAGAACGGAATTTCGCTGAACGAGGAGATGAGCATCGACCAGCCCACCCACGCGCTGTCCGCGCCGAGCTCCTTGAAATACAGCGGGAAGAACGCGTAATAATACCCCATCGTCAGATGCAGCACGAAGCTCATGCTCATGTACAACATCAGCTTGCGATGGCGCAGCAGCATCCCCATATGCATCTTGGGACCGCGGCTCTGATGTCCCTCCACGACGGGGAACCGCAGTACAAGCAGCAGGCAAATGCCGAACACCGCCGCATTGACGGGGAACATCCACTCGATATGCTCCTTCGCCATCCAGCCGAACCACACCGACATGACGGCGAAGCCGAACGTGCCCGCCATCCGGATATGGCTGAAGTTGCCGGCGCCCCGCTTGTCCAGCACTTCGAGCGTGATCGCGTCGCCGACCGCGTACACGGGAGTCTGGAAAAACATGAATAGACAGATCAGGATCAGGACGAAGACAAAGCTGACCGACAACGGAAAAAGAAGCATACACAGCGCGCCGCCCCCCAGCAGGAGCAGCAGCACGCTGTTTTTCGTTCGAGCCCTGTCGCTGACCGTCCCCCAGACCGGCTGCGCCAAAATGGCGGCTAACGGTCCCGCGCTGAGCAGCAGACCGATCTGGGTATTCGTAAAGCCGATGCTCTCGAAGTACACCGGCGCGAACGTGCCGTACACCGCATTGTTCATATAGATGAAAAAATAAAATAAGACGATACTGTACAACCGGTTCGACATGCCGACGCCTCCGATAGGATTGCTATGATCGTCCTATTATAAGCCTCGACCGACGATGTTGGGAAGAAGCCGGCCGGACACCCTCGCTCGGACTTCTCCCCATAGATGACGCCCGTGCCGGGCATTCACGAAGAAAGATCCAGGCGCTGCGCGCCTGGATCTTTCCGCGTTCAACGTATGCTTGCATACGCTTTGCGGTCCCTGCCTAAGACGTAGGGGAGACGGCTTGCACGAACCGCGCCGTAATGTCCTTCGGACGCGTGATCGCCCCGCCGACGACGACGGAAGCCGCTCCGAGCTCCAGACAACGGCGGTACATCTCCGGCGTCAGCACATTGCCTTCGGCGACCACCGGCGCCTTCACCGCTTCGAGCACCGCCTTCAAGAAGGCGAAGTCATGCTCGTACAGCTTGGTGTGCGACGTATGCGGCGTATAGCCGTGCAGCGTCGTGGAGACGCAATCGAAGCCCGACCGCTCCGCTGCGGCCGCTTCCTCGACGGTCGAGACGTCCGCCATGAGCTGCACGTTCGGATTGCGCTCGCGGCAATACGCGATCAATGCCTCGACCGTCTCCCCGCCGGGCCGCTTGCGCAGCGTCGCGTCCATCGCGATCATCTCGCAGCCGCTCTCCAGCAGCTCGTCGATCTCCCTTCGCGTCGCGGTAATGAACACCTCGCTGTCCGGATAATCGCGCTTCACGATCCCGATGACGGGAAGATCCACTTCCCGTTTGATCGCCAGGATGTCCGCCTTGGAATTCGCCCGGATGCCGCGGGCTCCGCCCTCCTTCGCCGCAAGCGCCATCTTGCTCATAATATAAGGGCTGTGCAGCGGCTCATGCTCCAGCGCCTGACACGATACGACCAACCCGCCGCGGATCACGTCCAACATCGTCGCTCTCCGTTATCGATCGCCGCAGCGAGCGACGAGAGCAAGGATGTCGTCGTTCAATGCGGCGATCGATTCGCGATGTTCTTCACGGATCGGCAGCAGCGGCAATCGCGGCTGTCCGGTCTCCACGCCGCGAAGCGACAGGATGTATTTCGCGGCGCCGTAGAGCGACGGGTAAGCAAGCAGCTTCTTAATCACCGCGTTGATGTCGTATTGCAGCCGCTGCGCTTCCGCCACGCGACCGTTCGCATACAACTCGTTCAGCTTGACGAACAGCTCCGGCATGACGCCGTACGTACCGCCGATGCCGCCGTCCGCGCCCATGATCCGTCCCGCGAGGAACTGCTCGTCCGGGCCGTTAAAGACGAGGAAATCGTCCCCGCCGGCGACTTTATACTGCTGCAGCTCGAAGGTGCTCTCGCCGGACATCTTCACGCCGATGACCTTCGGCTGCGCGGCCAGCTTCCGGAGCAGATTCGTCGACAGCTGAAAGCCGGTCGTCTGCGGAATGTTGTAAATGAGGAAAGGAAGGCGGCTGCTGTCGATCATGCGCTGCCAATGGTTTTCGACCGCGGCTTCGGACAGTCGGTAATAGATGGCCGGCACGGCGGAGATCGCGTCTGCGCCATGCAGCTCGGCATGTCTGGACAGCTCCTCGCTCTCGCGCGTCGAATTCGCGCCCACATGCACGATGACCTTCAGTTCGCCGCGGATTTCCGCCATAACGGCCTCCAGCGTCCGCTTGCGCTCCTCGGCCGTCTGCAGGATGCCTTCGCCCGAGCTTCCCCCGACGTACAAGCCTTTAATGCCCTTCCCGACATAGTAACGAGCCAGCTTCTTCACTCGTTCCGCGTCGACCTCTCCGGACTCGTCGTAGGCGGAGTACATCGCTACATAAATGCCGCCGAACGTCTCGATATTGCTCATCTGCTATCGCTCCATCTCTTTATATGAAATATGGGGATACCGCTCCGTACAATGCGGCTTTGTTGCCGAGCCTCGCCGCCGTCAACTCCGCAGGGGAGAAGCCCGGGGGAAGGTAGTCCGGTACGCGCGCCTTCAACTTGTCTAGCAAGCTATCGCCCTGCTCCGATACGCCGCCGCCGATGACGATCAGCGCCGGATCGGCCAAGACGGTAACGTTGGCGATGCCTCTCGCGACCTCGTCCGTCCATCGATCGATCACGGCCGCGTACGAGGCGTTGCCGGCCTTCGCCTCCTCGAACAGCGTCGCGCCGCTGCCGTCGAAGCCCGGCAGCTCCAGCGCCGCCCGCTTCAGCAGCGCGGACATGGACGCCCGCTGCTCGTACGTCGTGCCGCTGCCCTTGTCGAATAAGGAGTGGCCGATCTCCCCGGCCCGGGAACGGGCGCCGGTTACCAGCTTGCCTCCGCAAAACAATGCGCCGCCGACGCCCGTGCCGAGCGTCATACAGAAGAAATCGTCGACGCCCGCGGCCGCGCCTCTCCAGCGTTCGCCGACGGCCGCCGCGTTCACGTCGTTCGCGACCGTCGCGCGGAGTCCGAAGCGGTCCTCTACGACCCGCTTCAGATTCGTTCCCCGATATTCGGGAATCGTTCCTCCGGCATACAAGATTTCCCCGCTCTCCGGGTCGACGACGCCGGCCGTGCTGATGCCGACGCCCTGTATGGCGCCGAACCGATCCGTCAGCTCTTCCGCGATCGCGACGACGGCGTCGGGGATGGCGACGTTCGCCGCGCCCCCCGGCGTCTTCCGCTTCCCGTGACGAAGGATCTCCGCATCCGCTCCGAAGACGGCGTATTTGATGTCCGTTCCTCCGACATCCACAGCGATCCAGTGCTTCTCCGGCATTCCTCCTCGCACCTCTATCCTTTCACCGCGCCGATCGAGATGCCGCGGGTGAAATATTGCTGGAACAAGACGAAGATCAGCAGCATCGGGATGGCCGCGACCGTCGCGCCCGCCATCTTGTAGGCGAAGTTCGGATTCAAATCCTGCATCAGCGTCGCGATGCCGACCATCAGCGTCTTCATTTCCTTGTCTTGGCCGACGACGAGCTGCCATAAATAATCGTTCCAAACCTGGACGAAGTTCAAGATGAACAACGCGCCGATGCCGGGCTTGACGATCGGCAGCATAATTTGCAGGAACGTTCTCGTCTCGCCGGCGCCGTCGATGCGGGCCGCTTCGCGAAGCGCGTCCGGCGCGGTATCGAAGAAGCCCTTGAGCAGGAAGACGCCGAAGGCGGTCGCCACGTTCGGCCAGATCATGCCGTGCAAGTCGTTCACCAGACCGAGATCCTGCGCGATGCGGAACAACGGCACGATCATGACTTCCTTCGGGACCATGAGGCTCGAGACGAACAAGACGAAGATGACGTTCTTTCCCTTGAAGCGCAGCTTCGAGAAGGCGTAAGCCGCCATGGCGCTCGTCGCGACGAGCAGGACGGTGGACAAGCCCGCCACATAGAGGCTGTTGAACGTCCAGCGCAGCGCCGGCTGGCTTTCGAACACCTCGACGTAGTTAGAGAAGGTGAACGTTCTCGGCCACCAATCCGGAGGCATCTTCACGACGTCGGAGCTGTTCTTAAGCGAGCTGGTGAACAGCCAGTACAGCGGGAATAGATTCATTACGGCGAAGAGCGTGACGATGACGTTGGATACGATGTCGAATGTTTCTTTTTTCGTCGGGGACTTCGTGTTCGATTGCGTCATGGTTGATCCCTCACTTATCCTTGAACAACGCCCGGAGCTGAGGCACCGAGAGCAGCATGGTGATGGCGAACATGATTACCCCTACCGCGGACGCGACGCCGAGTTGGTTGAACTTGAACGCGTTGTTATAGAGATAGTACATCATCGTAACCGATGCGTTGTTCGGCCCGCCGCCCGTCAGAAGCTGAATGACGACGAAGATTTTCAGGACGGCGATGATGTTGATGATCGTGATGTAGATCGTCGTCGGCTGTACGAGCGGAATCAGGATTCGGAAGATGACCTGCAAGCGGCTGGCTCCGTCCACTTCCGCGGCCTCGAACAAATCTTTGGGCACGCCGATCATGGATGCGATATATAAGATAATAGCCTGCCCCACGTTCGTGGCGAACGTGACGAAGATAATGACGGGCAGCACCGTGCTTTTATTCCCGAGCAGATTGACGACGCTCCAGTCCATCTCGCGGGCGGCGTAGGAGATGAGCCCGTTGGCCGGGTTGAGCAGGAAGCTCCACACCATGCTCATGACGACCATCGATACCATGACCGGAATATAATAGCTTCCGCGGATGAACGACACGTATTTCGCATTCTTGTCGAATACGGAGGAGGCGGCGAACAGAGAGAAGACGACCGTCAACAACACGATGAAGACGACGAAGATGACCGTGTTCACGATCGATTTGAAAAATACCGGGTCGTTGAACAGCGTGACGTAATTGTCGAAGCCTACGAAAGTCTCCTGTTGATATTGCACCTTGTATAAACTAAGTCTGACTCCCTCGAGGATGGGATACACGACGAACAGCAGAAACAGCAGGAGTTGCGGCAAAATGAACAGATAGCCGGTTATATTTTCTCTCAGGTAGTGGTTTCTCAATTTCATGGTTATCCGTTACCTTTCTTTCCGATGCCCCGGCGACTCGTACGCCGCGGCATCGGAAACGAATTTCGGTTCTCTCGGGAAGGCTGGATTATTTGGCGAGCGTGGAGTTTTCCCGCGCCTTCCCAATCACTGTATTGCCGTTCTTCTGATAGCTGCTTACCGCCTCGGCCGCCGTCTTCTCGCCGATATAAAGCGCTTGTAGCTCCGGGAACAACACCTGTCTCAACTCGCTGTAACCCGGAACGTTGCCCGTGAAGGCGAACATATGCGCCGCGTTCTTGTCGTACGCCGCGAAGAACGGATACTGGTCCTTGAATTCGTTCGCGACGGACGTACGAACCGGTACGCTGTTCTTCGACGCCTTGACCAGCTCCGGATCCGTAGAGAAAAACTTGATGAAGTCTTTCGCCGCTTCCTCGCGCTTCGGGTCGCCCGTCTTGAACGCGCTGGCGCCGACCACGTACGTGAACGTCAGCGGGTCGCCTCCCTCGGACGGGATGTTCGCGAGCCGAATGTCGAACGCCGGCGCTTTGCCGGACGCCATGTCCGCCTTCGCGTTGTTGAACAGAACGGCGTTCGTGAAGCTGATCCCCAGCTGCTGATTTTGGAACATCGCGTTGGCGTCGTTGGACGATACAGATTCGGCGCCCGGGTTCGAGTACCCATTGTCGTACACCATCTTCAACCATTCCGCGGCCTTCCTGCCTCGCTCGTCGTCCAGTACGATGTTGCCGTCGTCGTCGAAGAACGGATTGCCGAACATTCTCAGGTAAGCCAGATTCCAAGTGTCGCCTTGATTGTTTAACGCGTAGAGCGCCATCGGATACGCATTAGAGTATTGATCTTTCGGCAAGTTGTTTTTCAGACCGGCCAATATTTGCTCGTACTCCGCGAGCGTCCACGTCTTGATCTCCGTCTCCCCGCCGACGAAGCTCTCCAATCCGGCCGCCTTGAACATGTCGGCATTGTATGCGAGCGTGCCCGGGTTATGAGCGAACGGATAGAAGTATACGTCGTCGCCGAACGTAACGTTATCCCAGTAGCCTTGCGCGATATCGCTTCGCGCCGCGTCGTCGACGATCTCCGTGAGCGGAAGCAGCGCTCCGCGATGCGCGTAATCGCCCATGGCGAACACGCTTTCAAAGAAAATGTCCGGCGGCGTGCCGCCGCTCAAGTTGACGTTCAGCAGCTCGTCCCGCTGATCGCCGGCGACGACCTGCACATTGATCTTGGCGTCGTATTTATCGTACTGCTCGGCGAACTTCTCCGCGGCATGCTTGAAGAAGCTGTCGTAATCCGCGCCGTCCTCCGTCGATTCGTATACGCCCTTCCACTGCGGCGTCAGCCAGACGGACAGCTCCACGCTGTCTTTGGAGCCTGCGGTCCCCGCGTCGTCGGCGTTGCCGGCGGGTTCCTTGTCGCCCGCATTGCCCGAGCAGCCGGCCGCTAACGCGAGAATCAGACCGAACGCGATGCTTGCTTGCCATGGATGTCGTTTCGACATGATGAGTAAAGCCCCCTTATCGAAATTCTTAGTTTCTCTTTCTTGCCTGATGGAATAGAACGCTTACATCTCGAGCAAAGCACAACGAATCTTCACGACAACCTTCCGAATGACCGCCGGACTCGTGTCCGTTATCCCAGGACGATGCACGTCTCCGGGGAACAACGCGACGAACATGCCGGGTTGCAGCTTTAGGTACGATTCGTTCCTTACTTCTGCGTATAACGCGTAGTCGCCCCCTGAATCGTAAATTTGCGAAGGAGACTCGCTCTCGTCCTCCGGCTTCCATCCGATCGTCTCCGCGCCTTCCAGCAGCAGATGGATGTCGAGATACGACTCGTGTTTCTCCGCGGGCTGCTCCGAAGCCGGCTTCGACGACAGCGTCATGACCGAGGCGTACAGATCGTCTCCTTGAATCGGGTACTTGCCGTCTTCCAACGAGCGGAAATCCGTCTTCTCCATGAACTCGATCGCTTGGCGAAAGACGGGATGCGCGAACGGAATCTGTCTCTGCCATTGCGCGAGCGATCCTGCGATCATGCGTGCTCACCCCCCTGTACTAGCGAAACCCCTCGAAGCGGGGGTTCTGAGCCCATTATAGGCTCTGCTTTCGAGGGGGGACAGGAACTCGTTTTCGGATTTTGTTCACAATCTTTATCTACCGAACGGAATGTTCATAATATTTAGATGAACTCGATGAAACCGTTCACAAATTTTCGTTTATGAGTCTTCCCTTCCCGTATAGGGTCCTATACTTTTGGGGTCCGACGCCTTTTATTTTTTTGAAAATTCGTCCGAAATAGTTGCTGTTCTCATAGCCTACCCGTTCCGATATGAGATAACTCGGCAAATCCGTCTCGACGAGCAACGCGGCCGCCTTGTCGACGCGAAGCAGGTTCAGCCAATCCGAGAAGTTCTTCCCTGTTTCCTTCTTGAATACGGTGCTCAAATACGATTCGCTCATCTTGACCATGCCCGCTGCCGAGCGAAGCGACAAATTTTCCGCGTAATGCTCGTTCATGTACTCCAGAAGCATCTTAATATCGTCCCGGGACGTCTCTCTGGCACGAAAGACGCCCTCCCTCTCTTCGACGTTCCGCTTCAGCTCCGCGAACCGCTCCCCCGCTTCCATCCAACCGTCTACCGGTTCGCTGATATACCCGCTTAGAGAGAAGCCCAGCAGACGGAGCGCCGCATTCGCAAGATTGTCGAGCCGCGATCGCAGTCTATCTTCGTCTCCGTCCGGCGACATCAGCATCGCCGCCAACTCGCGCTCGTCCGTCTGAATCGGTCCGGCGTACAGGCACCCTTCGAGCTCGGCCTCGACCAGATGCTTGAGCAACTGCGCGGCCGTGTGCTGCGGAACGCCTTCGCGAATCCCTCTGACATATAAGAGCAGTAGATGGGCATCTTTAAGAAGGGGATCGTTCCGAACCGCGGCGGCGTCCGGCGCTTCGGCCGACAATGCCGATCGGAGCAGCCATGTCGGCGAATCCGCGTTCGGCTCGGCGGCGCCTACGGAACTCACTTGCGCCGAACGCGCTTGGTTCCTTCGAACTTTGCCGCTCGCATCGACGAGCAGCTGCAGCAGCTCCGCGGGCTTAAGAGACGTCTTTAGCAAATAATCCTCCACGCCCAGCTTCATGGCCTTACGAACGTATTCGAATTCGTTATGGCTGCTGAGCACGATAATCAGCGTGTCGGGATATCGTTCCTTCACCTGCTCGATCAATTCGAGGCCGTTCATGTTCGGCATGACGATATCGGTAAGCAGTATATCCGGGGGCCCGCCCGCCATCAGCTCCAGAGCTTTCGCTCCGTCCGGGGCGTCCCCCATGAATTCGAACCCGTGGTCCTCCCAGCGGATGAGCGACTTCACGCCGAGTCGAACCAACATCTCGTCGTCTACCAGCATCACTTTATGCATTTTGGTCCAATCTCCTCTCCGCGTGCCGCGCAGGCAATACGAATGTAACCGTCGTTCCGTCTCCCGAATCGGACGAGATCGACAATCCGTAATCGTTACCGTATTGCATCCGTATCCGATCGTGCACGTTCTTTAATCCGATGCGCTCGGGAGGGGCTCCCTCCGAACCGGACGTCATCCATCTTTCAAGCTCCCTCAGCCGTTCGGGCGTCATGCCGGGCCCGTTATCGGACACGGTCAAGACGAACCGGTCCTCTTCCCGCGACGCCCGTATCGCGATCAGACCGGGGCCGTCGAGCTTGTCGATGGCATGAATCAGGCTGTTCTCGATGACGGGTTGCAGCATGATGCGGATCACTTCCAGACCCATGCACGATTCGGGGATCTCGAGCTTCAGCGATAGCTTATCGTGATATTTCAGCTTCATGAGTCCGACGTAGTTTTCGATATAATCGATCTCTTCCTTCAATGGAATCAAGCTTCCGCCCCTGCCGATGCTGCCTTCCAAAATACCGCCCAAATTGGACAGCATGTCTCCGACGTCCGCATTCCCTCGGATATACGCCATCCACTTGATATTGTTCAGCGTATTCAAGATAAAGTGAGGATTGATTTGAGCTTGCAGCGCCCTGAATCTCATCTCCTCCTTCTGCTCGTACTCGTCCTTCACCTGTGCCAGCAAGCCTCGAATCTCGCGAACCATCTTGTTGTACGTCTCGATGAGCGACGAAATTTCCTTGGGACCGGTGACGGCGATGGTCGAATGGAACTGCTTTTCCTCCAGCTCTTGCATCCGCTTTCGAATCAGCTTGAGCGGTTTGGAAATATTGTACGAAATCGTTAACGTCACGACGGTAAACACGATAAAGATGATCGCGATGATTTCGATATTCGCCCTTCGAATGTCGAATATTTCTTTAAATACGGTGTCGTACGGCACGACCTGCACGATTTTCCAGCCGTTCATCTGGACGGTATCGTGGTTGACGATCCACTTGCCGCCTCCGGTCTCCAAGATGCTCTGCCCATTGCGCTCCGACATCAGCGATTGGAGGTCTACATCTTCGGGAAGCGGTTCTCCGATCCGCTCCTTCGAAGGACTGGAGACGACGATGCCGTCCCGATCCAATAAATAGACGCTCCCCTCGAGTCCCGTCAAATGCGGCCGAAGATCCTCCTCCGCCACGCTGAAGGCGATCATCCCGATATTGCGGGACGTCTGCAGGTCCGTGACCGTCCTCGCGAGCGTAATGATCGGTTCGCGATCGGAATAGAGCATACGTTCGTCATTAAACATCCACCGATGTTGATACGGCTTGGCGATCATGTCGCGGTACCATTCCGATTCCGTATATTGTTCGTACAGCGTCGGAAAGATATAACTTGTGCTCAACCAATTGCCCTTCAGGTCGAAAACGGTTACGTACGAATTCGTAAAATACGAACTGAACGGTCGGTACAGCACTTCGTCGTTCAGTCTTAGCTTTTCGTAAGGGGTCAACGCGTCCGGGTCCTTCAACAGCTCGATCATCTCCGGGTTGATC
>JAPSKX010000156.1 GCA_031181325.1 Paenibacillus sp. | reverse complement strand
CCAACAGAAGCTCGACATGCATATCCTGTGCGAGCTCGCCGAGCGGCTCGGCGCGGGTCGGTATTTCCGGTTCAAGACGCCGATGGATGTGTTCGAGGAGCTGCGCCGCGCCACCGCGGGCGCTCCGGCCGACTACTCCGGCATTACGTACGACCGGCTGCGAGAGGAGGGCGGCGTGTTCTGGCCGTGCCCGTCCGAAGAGCATCCGGGAACGCCGCGGCTGTACGTCGACCGGTTCGCGCATCCGGACGGGAAGGCGAAGCTGCATGCGATCAAGCCGGGGCTGCCCGCGGAGACGACGAGTCGCGAGTTTCCTTACATTCTGACGACGGGGCGCGTGGGCTCGCAATATCTCAGCGGCACGCAGACGCGCCGAACGGAGCCGCTCGACGCGAAGGCGCCCGCGCCGGTCGCGGAGGTGCACGCGAGCGTCGCCGAGCGGATCGGCCTCCGAGCGGGCGACCGCATTCGCCTCACGACGAAGCGGGGGACGGCGGTGTTTCCGGTGCGCGTGTCGGACGACATCCATCCGACGACGATCTTCGTGCCGTTCCACTGGGGCGGCGAGCAGTCGATCAACCGGCTGACGAACGACGCGCTGCATCCGATCAGCCGCATGCCGGAATTCAAAATTTGCGCCGTTCGACCGGAACGGGCGGAAGGGGCGACATGAGCATGGGAGAGACGCTGACGATTGTGGGAGCCGACGAGCGTACGAGAGAAGAAGTGCGTCGACGCGCGCCGGCGTGGGCCGTCGGCACGATCGCGATCGTGCGAGACCGGGCGGATTGGCGGCTGCTCGAGCGGCTGGACGGCCCCGTCGCGCTGCTCGTCTTCGATCGCGGCTGCGCCGACGACGGGCTCGGCGGCTGGCCGACGTTCTATATCGACGAAGTCGCCGCGGCGGTCGAAGCGTTGGCCTTCTACGGAGACCGACTCGACCCGGCGATGTCGGCGTTCGAGGAGGAGGCGTGGTGAGCTCGACGGAGGCGGGGGTTGCGAGGAGCGGACCGACATGGTACAATGCTGGAAAACAAACCGATCGGTCTGTAAAGGGAGGACGCTTCGTGCGCAAGGGAGAGGCGACGAGAGAGCATATCATCGAGAAGGCGGCGCGCGTATTGAATCGCAACGGCTACTACGCGTCCTCCTTGTCGGAAATCATGGAGGCGTCCGGGCTGAAGAAGGGGGGGATCTACAACCACTTCGAAAGCAAGGAGGAGATCATCGCCGAGGCGTTCGCGCACAATGTGCGGGCGATGAGCGAGCGGTTCGACGAAGCCGCGTCCGTCCCGGGCCGCGCCGTCGATCGCGTGCTCGCCATGGCGGCCGTCGCGCTCGAGCTGTACCGCGGCGAGCCGATCCCCGGCGGCTGCGCGATCATGAACGCGGCGATCGAGTCCGACGACGCGCATCCGTTCCTGAAGGAACGGGCGAAAGCGTCCATGGAGCGGTTCATCGCGAGAGTGCGCGGGGTGCTGGAGCAAGGGCAGCGGTACGGCGAGGTCGATCCGTCCGCGGATGCGGGCGAGGCGGCGCTGTTCATCGTCTCCGCCTTGGAAGGCGCGCTGATGATGAGCAAGCTGATGGACAGCGACGCGGCCGTGAAGGCGGCGCTCGCGCGCATCGCTTCCCTGTTGAATCGGGAGCTGCGGCTCCCGTAATTTTTTTGCCTTCATACAGACCGATCGGTCTCAAGAAAACGGTTCGAGAGGGGTTGGACGGCATGGCGCAAGGCCAACGAAGAGTCGTGATTACGGGGATGGGGGTCGTCTCTCCGGTCGGGAACGATACGGCGTCGTTCTGGGAGAGTCTCGCGGCGGGGCGCTCCGGCATTCGGACGATCGACGCGTTCGATCCGGCGGGATACGCGACGCGGATCGCGGGCATGGTGAAAGATTTTAACCCGGAGGCGTACATGAGCGCGAAGGAGGCTCGGCAGTACGATCGCTACTTGCAGTTCGCGGTCGCGGCCGCGGGGCAGGCGCTCGCGCAGTCGGGCCTCGACGTCGCCGCGGACGCGGAGCGCGTCGGCGTCTATGTCGGCACCGGCATCGGCGGCATTCATACGATGCTCGACAACCACCGCCAGCTCCTGGATCGCGGGCCGCGCCGGGTCAGCCCGTTCATGATTCCGATGATGATCGGCAACATGGCGGCGGGCCAGCTGTCGATTCTGACCGGCGCCCGCGGCCCGACGTTCGCGCCCGTGTCGGCTTGTGCGACCGGCAATCACGCGATCGGCGAGGCGTTCCACGCCATCCGCGCCGGCCGCGCCGACGCGATGATCGCCGGCGGCACGGAGGCGCCGCTCCACGAGCTCGCGTTCGCCGGGTTCTGCAACATGCACGCGATGTCGACGCGCAACGACGAGCCGGAGCGCGCGAGCCGCCCGTTCGACGCGGGGCGCGACGGCTTCGTCATGGGCGAAGGCGCGGGCATCCTCGTGCTCGAGGAACTGGAGCGCGCCCGCGCCCGGGGTGCGAACATCCTCGCCGAAATCGTCGGGTACGGCGCGACGTCCGACGCGTACCATATGACGGCGACGGACCCGGAGGGCGGCGGCGCGTACCGCGCGATGCGCGCCGCGCTCGAGGACGCTTCGCTCCGGCCCGAGGAGATCGGCTACATCAACGCCCATGCGACCGGCACGCCGGTCGGCGACGCGTCCGAGACGGCGGCGATCCGAACGTTGTTTCCGGACGAAGCGACCCGCCCGCTCGTCAGCGGCACGAAGTCGATGACGGGACATCTGTTCGGCGCCGCGGGGGCGATCGAGGCGGTCGCGACGGTGCTGACGCTCCGGGAGGGCGTGATCCCGCCGACGATCAACTACGATACGCCCGACCCGGCCTGCGACCTGGACGTCGTGCCGAACGCGGCGCGGCGCGCGAACGTGACCGCCGCCCTCTCGAACGGCTTCGGCTTCGGGGGGCATAACGCGGCGGTGGCGTTTCGGAACGTTTTCTAGAAAAAAATGTTGACCCTCACGTAACGTGAGACCTTATGCTTGGTTTCGAAGGGAGGTCGAGCGAAGACCATGATGAAGGTAAAGGAAGTGTCGGAGCTCGCGGGGGTGAGCGTGCGCACGCTGCACCACTACGACGAGATCGGATTGTTGACTCCGGAGCACGCGACGGAAGCCGGCTACCGTCTGTACTCCGACCGGGATCTCGAGACGCTTCAGCAAATCTTGTTCTTCCGCGAGCTGGACCTTCCCTTGAAGCAAATCAAGGACATTCTCCAAGATCCGTCTTTCGATCCTAAGGAGGCGCTCGAGCTGCACCGGAAGATGCTGCTCGAGAAGCGCAGGCGGATCGATAAGGTGCTCGACACCCTGGAGAAGACGATCCGACAAGCGAAGGGAGAAATTCACATGAGTATCCAAGAAAAGTTCGAGGGCTTCGACTTCGGCAACAACCCGTACGAGCAAGAAGCGCGCGAGCGCTGGGGCGACAAGGCGGTCGACGACGCGAACAAGAAGCTCGGGAGCATGTCGCAGGAGGAACAGAAGGCGATGGGGGACCGGATGAACGCGATCTACCGGAAGCTCGCGGCGCTCCGCCACGGCCCCGCCGACAGCGACGAAGCGCAAGCCGCGATTCAGGAGTGGTACGACTTCTTGAATAGCGGGAACTTCGGCACGCATTATACGCCCGAGATGTTCAAGGGGCTCGGCCAGATGTACGTCGACGACGAGCGGTTCGCGCGCAACATCGACAAGTTCGGCGAGGGGCTCGCGAAGTTTCTGCGGGACGGCATGGCCGTCTACGCGGATCGCAACGCGTAAGAAGGAGGGGAGGGTCGCCGGGAGGCGGCCCTCTTGCGCTGGATAGGCGCGATTCGAAACCTCCCGTCACCGCCGGAGCCGTTAAGGCCATAATGAGCTTATGTCGGGGTACAGGGCCGTACTTGATCCTATCGGCCGAAGAAGCATGCCGGTGGATCGAAACTTTCCCCATGGACGCCGCGTCTGTACATACATAGGGCAAAGAACGGAGAGGGAGTACGGACGTGAGAACATGGTGGAAGCGGACCGCGCTCGCGGCGCTCGTCGCGGGCGTCGCCGGGGCGTGCGCGCTCGGGGCGGTCAATTGGCGGGTCGACGCGGCGACGAAGGCGTATATTTCGGAGCCGGCGCTGGCGCCGGAGGCGGAGGCGATCCTCATTCTCGGCGCGCGGGTGTACTCGGAGACGAGGGTGTCGCCGATGCTGCACGACCGCCTCGAACAGGGGCTGGAGCTGTATCGCGCGGGCAAGGCGCCTAAGATCATCGTCAGCGGCGACAACGGACAAGAGGAGTACGACGAGGTGAACGCGATGAAGCGATTTCTCGTCGACCGGGGCGTGCCGGAAGCGGACATCTTCATGGATCATGCAGGATTCAGCACGTACGAGAGCATGTACCGGGCGCGGGATATATTCGGCGTAGAGAAGGCGCTCGTCGTGACGCAGGGGTATCACTTGAAGCGGGCCGTGTACGTCGGCCGGGCGCTCGGCGTCGAGGCATACGGCGTCCCGAGCGACCCTCGGTCGTATGTCGGAGCCGAGCGGCGGGAGGCGCGGGAAATTCTCGCGCGAACGAAGGATTTCCTGCTCGTGCACACGACGCGGCCGGAGCCGACGTATCTCGGCGAGGCGTACGCGATCTCGGGGGACGGCCGGGCGACGCATGATTGAGGCGACCGAGCCGGAGGGAGTGCGATGGGGTCTGTCCGAAAGCGGACGGGCCCCGTTTCGTATAAGCCGATGAACGCTGCAGGACGATACAGAAAAACCGGGCGCGTTCGCGGCCGGTTCGATGGCGTTACTTTTCGTTCTTGATTTTATAATCGGCGATTTTCTTATCGCTCACGAGTCCCTTCAAGGCGCTCCGCAGCTCGTCCGGCGAGATGTCTTTGTCGAGTCCCAGCCGTTCCTTCAACAAGGCGTATTCTTTATCGTATTCGGCATCGGTCTTCTTCTTCAACGTCGCGCCTCCTATGGTTCCGTCGTCGAGGTCGTCGCCGAAGCGGGATCGCTCGTCTTCGCGGCCGGCTCGGTTTGCGCGGGGGCCGTCTGCGCCGGATCTGTCTCCGTCGGATCCGTCGGCGCGGGACCCGTCCGGGCGGAAGTCGCCTGCGCCGGAGCCTTCCGAGGTTTCTGCGCCCTTGCGGCCACTTCGGCGGCGAAATACGCCTCCAGCTCCGCAACCTTGCGCGGGTCGTCCAGATTGACCTTATCCTTCAAGAACTTCTCGACGAGGACGTCCCACGTCTGGGGCTGCTTCTGGATCGCCATCGTACGGACCGCGTTTTTCACCATTCTGCGTTCTTTGGCATTAGAATATACGTCCTTGTAGTACTGCGTACGCCCGAAGTCGAGGTGTTCGAAGACGGCGCGGAAAATGTCTCCGGTCATGCGCGCGTCGTCGAGCGCCCGGTGCGCGGATCCCTCGTTCGAGATGCCGAGCTCGGCGAGGGCGGCTTCGACGCTGACGTCGTTCGTGACGTTCTTATACCGAATATACCCCTTCAATAAATCGAAATACGGGATCGCCGTCCAATAGGCGTCGTCGAGCTTGTGCATGCGCGCGTCGAGCACGATGCGCTTCATGTCTTCGCCGCCCCACGTCACGAAGATGAACTCCTCGCTCCGGTCGAGCCACGCCCGGAACTTCGAGGCGACCGCCGGGAAGCCCGGCGCCCTGTCGATCCCTTCTTGCGGGATGCCGGTCTTCTCCTTAATGAAGCTGTTCAGCTTCGCGAAATACACCGGCTTCACCAGCGACGTAAATTCGTCTATAGGCTGCAGGGCGGCGTCGAGACGCACCGCGCCGATCTCGATGACCTCCATCGGCAGGTCGCTCGCGAACTTCCGCCCGTTGAATTCGATATCCAAGATGATGTAATGCATGCCGGCGCCTCCGATCGTTGTGCCTGTTCGCGTGTCCTGTTTCATTGTACCAGAAAGACGGATCGTTACGGAAACGAAATCGCGAGAGCGGAGAGGCGGCGCCGCGCATCGTTTCTCTGTCGAAGTATTCGAGGAACAATAGGAAACTATGCGGAGAGGCGCCAACGGCAGGCGCCGAAGACGTCCGGACGATCCCGCCTCGCTGCCGAATAGCGAAAAAAACAGCCGCCCCCGCGAACGGCGGAAGCGGCTGCGGGCGGCGCGATTACTCGGCCGCGGCGCGGAGGACGGCGTAGCCGTACGCCGGCACGGTCAGGCGCCCGGCGACGAGCGCGGCGCCGCCCGAAGCGAAGGCCGTCGTCCAGCGGCCGCCGTCGAGCTCCGGAAGCGGGAACGCCGCTTCCGCATCCGTGCGGTTCAGGAGAATCGCGAACCGCTCGCCGTCGCCGGCGCGCTCGCAGAGCACGCGGCCGTCGCCCGGTTCCGCAAGCGGGAACCGGATCGAACCCGCGCGCAGCGCCGCGTGCGCGCGCCTGAGCGCGATCGCGTTCCGATAGAACGCGAACAGCTCCCGATCCTGTGCCGCAGGATCCCAGACCATGCACTGCCGGCAGTCGGGATCGCCCTCGCCGGTCATGCCGACTTCGTCGCCGTAGTAGATGCACGGCGCGCCGAGAAACGTGAGCTGGAACAGCACGGCCAGCTGCAGCTTCCGCTTGTCCCCGCCGCAAATCGTCAGCAGGCGCGGGGTGTCGTGCGAGTCGAGCAGGTTGAACATCGCTTCGTTCACCTGGCGCGGGTACGACGCGAGCTGGCGCTGAATCGCGTCCGCGAAGCCGCGCGCGTCCAGCTTCTCCCGCGCGACGAAGTCCAAGACCGTGCCCGTGAACGGGTAGTTCATCGTCGCGTCGAATTGATCGCCTTGCAGCCACATCATCGCGTCGTGGAACATCTCGCCGAGAATGTAGCAGTCCGGCTTGGCGGTCTTCACGACGTCGCGGAAGCGCCGCCAGAACGCATGGTCGACCTCGTTCGCGACGTCGAGCCGCCAGCCGTCGATGCCGACCTCCTCGATCCAATAGCGCGCCACGCCGAGCAGGTATTCCTGCACCTCCGGGTTCGCCGTGTTCAGCTTCGGCATATGCTGCTCGAAGGCGAACGCGTCGTACGTCGGGACGCCGTCGACCTTCGCGAGCGGAAACTCCCTCGCGTGGAACCAATCCGCATACTTCGAGTCGGCGCCCTTCTCCACGACGTCGAGGAACGGCGCGAACGTGCCGCCGGCGTGATTGAAGACGGCGTCGAGCATGACGCGGATGCCGCGGGCGTGGCAGGCGTCGACCAACGTCTTCAGCAGCGCGTTGTCGCCGAAGTGCCGGTCCACCCGCAGGTAGTCCTCGGTATCGTACTTATGGTTCGTGCGCGCCTGGAACAGCGGGGTGAAGTAGATCGCGTTGACCCCGAGCTCGGAGAGATGGTCCAGACGGTCCATCACGCCCTGCAGGTCGCCGCCGAAGTAGTTGTACCACTCCGGCTTGCCGCCCCACGGCAGCGCGCCCTCGGGGTCGTTCGACGGGTCCCCGTTCGCGAATCGCTCCGGGAAGATCTGATAGAACACCGCGTCCTTCACCCACGCCGGCGGGCGGAACAGCTCCGAGGCGTGCAGGAACGGAAATTCGAACAGGCCGAAGTGCTCCTCGGGGGCTGCGATGGAGAAGCCCTTTTCCGAAAACCAAATCGTCTCCCCGTCCGCCGAAGCGTCCGTCAACGCGAACGCGTACGCGAGCCGCCGGTACTCCGGCTGCAGCTCGATCTCCCAGTAGTCGAACAGCTCGTCCGAGAAGGCGAGAACCATCGGCGCGGTCTTCATCGCCCCGAACGGCTGGAACTTGTCCCCGTGCAGCGCGACGACGCGAGACGCGTCCCCCCGCTTCGCCCGCAGCCGCAGCACGACCGTCTTCTCGTCGTACGCGAACGACCAATTCAGCTTCGGACGGTGATAGATCGCTTCCTTCAACATTATGCATTCCTCCTTCTTCTTTAGGAAAACGCGAAAAGGCACAACCCCGCCGCAACAGACGACGAGGTTGTACCTTCCCGTGTAAGGGTACATTGCCTTCAAATTGCTTCCATCATATCACAAACCCATGGTAAGATGAAGTCACTGAGATAAGGGGGCGCGTGGACTCATGGATTTGTTACAAGTGATCGAGAGCAATAAGATCGTAGCGATTTTCCGAGGCGTGTCGGGAGAAGGAGCGGATCGCGGCGCGGAGGCGCTCATCCGGGGCGGCATCAAGGTGCTGGAAGTGACGATGAATACGGAGGGGGCGATGGCGTCCCTGACGAATTGGCGGAAGAAATATGAGGGCGAGGCGTTCCTCGGCGCGGGCACGGTGCTCGATCTCGAGATGGCGAAGGTCGCGGTCGCGTCCGGCGCGCAGTTCCTCATCTCGCCGAATCTCGACGAGGCGGTCGTCCGGTACGGCGTGGAGCAGGGCGTGGACGTATTCCCGGGCGTCATGACGCCGACGGAAATCGTGCGCGCATGGAAGGCCGGCGCGAGAGCGGTCAAGCTGTTTCCGATGGCGACGCTCGGCATTCAATATTTGAAAGACATCCGCGCGCCGCTGGACAACATTCCGATGATCGTGACGGGCGGCGTCAATCTCGCGAACATCGCCGACTTCGTGAAGGCGGGCGTAGCGGGCGTCGGTCTCGGCAGCAACCTGGTCGAGAAGACGCTGATCGCCGAAGGCCGGTTCGACGAGCTGGAGGCGAATGCGCGCAAGTACGTCGACGCGGTCGCGGCGGCGATGAAGTAATTCTTGGGATATGGGAAAAAGGAAAGCCGCTCGAGGCGGAAGGATACCCTTCGCTCGAGCGGCTTCTTCGTGCCTGCTTGCCGTCGATTACGAGCGGACGAACAGGACGTCCGACGGAGGACGACGGTTCGAGATAATGTGGTTCACCTGCGAATCGGACAACCGGCGGCCGACGACGATGAGCGACGACGCTTGGTCGTTGAAGTCGCCAAGGCTGTTTACGACCGTGCTGCCGCGATAGACGCGATTCGAGCCGCGGAAGTTATTGTCCGCGAACAAAATCATCGTCACCTCGTCGCGATCCTCGGTATTGCGGAGGCGGAAGCTCGACAATTGATCGTTGAACCGGAACGCGTTCAGGTCGCGGATCGCGATGCCGCCGCGACGGAACGCGATCCGGCGCCCTTCCAGATTGTTGTGCTCGTGCAGCGAAAATCTTACGTCTTTGTTTGCCAATGCATAATCTCCCCTTTCGTTCAGAGATAATGCATCCTATGCAAGGTTGATAGCTTGGTATAGACGGATCCCGCGGTATATCCGACTATCTTTCCCCCGGAGAAGCCATGAAGGTATGGT
Source organism: Paenibacillus sp. (assembly GCA_031181325.1). Lineage (GTDB taxonomy): Bacteria > Bacillota > Bacilli > Paenibacillales > YIM-B00363 > Paenibacillus_AE. Next base: position 1,927 of record JAPSKX010000156.1, on the reverse strand, counting down.
AGCCTTCTAGGAAGACGTCGACGGCGAAATACAGAAAGAGCGCGGCGGACGCGAGGGAGATCGCGCGCACGAACGAGGGACCGAGCCGCTTGCCGCTCGTCGAGGCGAGCAGCGCCATGCCGAACGACCAGAGCATCGACGCCGAGAAGAAGCCGGCGAGGAAGACGCCGAGCGCGAGCGGGCCTTGGACGGGCGACTTCGCTACGACGCTGCCGCCGACGGTCGCGAACCAGAGGATGGCCGTCGGCGACGCGATCGCGAGTCCCCAGCCCCAGAGGAACGAGCGCAGAGCGGAACGTTGCGGGAGCGATTGAGATGGATCGTTCGCGCCCGTATCGTCCATCGACTTCGGCTTCCATGCGGCGCGGAGCATGGAGACCGTAAAGTACAGCAGCATGATCGTGCCGCCGATCCAGAGCGCCCAACGGACCGACGGGATGCCGAGCAAGAGCGCGACGCCGGTCGTGGCGAGCAGGGCGTACGTCAAGTCGCCGAACGAGGAGCCGACGCCGATCAGGAACGCCGGTCGGAAGCCGCGGGAGACGCCTTCCCGGACGATCGCCACGTTGACGGTGCCGAGATCGAGGCAGAGACTTAAGGATAAGGCGAAGCCGGAGAGGAACAGGTGCCAGAGCATCGGTTGATTTTCACGGGCCTTTCATGACAGAATGGACTCATTATACACGCGCTTCGCGGAAGGAGACAATCGAGAATCCATGGCGGACGCATGGAAGAAGCTGAACCTGCATAAAGCGAAACGCGCCTTAGCCTTGAACGTACCGGGCGGGGATTACGAGAAGCGGATCGGCGGCGTGCCGGAGGGCGTCGTCGTCGAGGACGCGCCGACGGGGGAACCGGGGGCTTACGACTTCGTGCACCTGTTCGTGACGAGCATCGCGGAGCTGGAGGAGAAGGGGCCCGCCGCGCTCGCGGCGATCAAGCACGACGGCTTGTTGTGGTTTTCGTATCCGAAGAAGACGTCGAAGCTCAAGACGGATATCAGCCGCGACGCCGGATGGAAGACGGTGCGCGCCGCGGGGTACGAAGCCGTGACGCAGGTGGCGGTCGACGAGACGTGGTCGGCGCTGCGGTTCCGCCCGGCGTCCGCGATTCCGAACTTGTCGCGCAGCTTTGCGAACGACTGAACATTTTTTGGCGCCGCCCGTATCTTTCCGGGCGGCGTCTTCGTTACTATAAGCGTAACAGCCATTCGAAGGAGGGCCCTCCTCATGCCGTATCCGCTGAGCGCCGACGAGACGTCGTCGGACCGCGCCGCGCTCGCGTTCGAACGCGCGGCGGCGCCGCTGCTGAAGTCGCTTGAAGCGTATTGCCGTTCCGTCGCCCGCAATCGCTGGGACGCGGACGATTTATTGCAGGACACTTTGGAAAAGGCGTTCGCCCGGTTCGTCCGAACCGGCGGCGCCGCGATCACGAAAGCTTACTTGTACCGCATCGCATCGAACGCGTGGATCGACCGGCTGCGCCGGGCGCGGGAGAGCGTCCGTCCGGCGGAGTGGGCCGGCTGGGAGACGCTCTCCCGCGCCGGGGCCGACGCCGGCGACGAGACGCGCGACGCCGCCCGGCGGCTGCTCGCGCTGACGCCGAAGCAGCGCACGGCGCTGCTGCTGTGCGAGGCGTTCGGCCTGCCGCTGCAGGAGGCCGCGGGCCGCCTCGGCTTGACCGTCGGCGCGGTAAAGGCGCTGCTGCACCGGGCGCGGGCGCAGCTGCGGCGCGTCGAGAGCGCGGAGGAGGCGGACGCGGCGGTGATCGACGCGTACGTGGACGCGCTGCGCCGCGGGGCGGTCGACGCGGTCGTCGCGCTCGGCGCTGCCGCCGAAGCCGGCGTCGAGGCGCCGCGGGCCGCGCTTGGCGCGCCGGCGCGGCTGCCGGCGCCGGGCGCCGGGCGCAGCGATCGCCCGCGAGGCGG
>JAPSKX010000155.1 GCA_031181325.1 Paenibacillus sp. | reverse complement strand
AGCGCGACCCCGGTTTCCACGGAGACCGACTTCTCGTCGACCGCCACCACCTGCAACCCCGCCACGACGCCGCTGCCGAACAGAAGGCGGTTGGTCAGCCTCCGCTTGTCGGAGACGTACGTCTGCTCCGATACGAAATCCCGCACGGTGAGCAGCTTGCCGTAGAAATACCGGTTCCGCTCGAATGGCACGTATCTCGACTTGTTCATTCGCTGATTCCTTCTTTCTTAAGAGGTTATTCCAACCGCGAATCGAGCTCCAGCCGCGTGTGCTGACCCACCCGGTTGTCTTGGCCGACGTCGATCGTAATCGTGTGGTGCGGCATCGAAGAGCGTCCGTCGAGCGTAAGCAGCGTCGGCTCCGACAATACCGTGTTCAGTCCGAGGTAAGAATGCAAGTCCATGTACACCCAAGGCTGCAGGACGATCAGCTTCGCCGTCGCGAACGCCGGCTTACAGCTGTCGATGAGGTGCTGCAGCGTCGCGCGCTTCGTCTCCGTGTCCGCATGCTCGGGCTTCACCAAAACATTGAACCCGTTCGAGTCGGTCGCGTACAGCTTCTCGGCGACGTCCCCGAGCTCCGCGTGCTCTTTCAACGTGCGCAGCTGGTCGTACTCCATAATGATCGGCCGCTCGCCCGTGTAGATTTCGATCAAGGCTTCGAGCGCGATGCGCGTGCCCCGCAGCTTATAGATGCGCGGCGCAGCCTTAAGGAGCCTGCGCAGCTGATCGTCCGTCCAATGATCGTCCTCGCGCAGGCCGATCCAAGTCAGCAGCCAGCGAAGCGATCCTCCCGAGGAAGCCTCCGGATCGAACGAGCGCGGCACGTCCGCGATGTTCCGGTCCGTCTCCTCCATCATCGTCTGGAACATGCCGAGGAATCGGTCAAGGAAGTCTTTGCTCTTGCGGTCTTGCTGATATAGGGCGGGAAGGTCGTTCACGTACGAGCGTCTCGGAAAATGCGCCTGCACCCCCCGCACCGTCGGCGCATTCGCCTCCGATCCGATCAGCTCGATATATAACCATAGATATCGACCGCGAGCCCCTAATAGAAGCGCGTCCTTCGGATCGACGATCGGCTCCGACCAGATGTCGCGCAGCGTCGACAGCTTCGCCTCCGGCTCGATCGCCGCGTCCGCGATATAGCGGTCGAGGTCCGGAATCAGCTGTCCGCCGGCCGCGACCGCCATCCGGTCCGAGGCGTAATACCGGATGCGAACCTGCGTATCCGGCTCGCCGGCCGCGTCGACGACGAGCTTATGCCACTCCGTCTCCGTCGTCGTGCTGTCGAGGGAGCCGCCGAGCCAGACGCCCATGCGCCGGCGGAACGGCTCCCAGACCGCCGTCTCCGGCCTCGCGCGCAGCGTCGTGACGCTCGCTTCGTCGTTGTCCCACACGTACAGACGATCGCCGTGGCCGCGCTGCAGCCGGTCGGCGCCGCCATAGCCCGCTTCGCCGATCGGTTCGACGAGAGCGTCTCGTCCGAGCCGCAGCAGCATGCGCCCGCCGCCCGCGTCGGCGGCTCGGACGATCCATGCGGAGCCGTCCGGCGCGGCTAACACCGCGCGAGCCGGCGTCGCCTCCGGCGGCAGCGGCAGGAACGCAGCCGGCGAATCCGAGGCATCGAAGTCGAAGGGCATCGCCGTCGCCGCGTCCCGATCGAGCAGCCAGCCGGCGCCGCCGTTCGCGAGCGACAGCTCGAAGCGCCGCGGGCGCAACGCGGGCGCGACGCTTCCGTCCTCTTCCGCCTCGGAAAGCGGATCGGGGAACGTCACGTCCAGCGCGCCGGCCGGTTCGCCGGACGCTTTGAATCGCAGCAGTCTGCCGACGATTCCGCCTTCCGCCGTCTCGAATGCGGCCAGGACGACCATGCGGTCCTTCCCGTCCGCCGCGACCGCGAGCGAACGGAACGTCTCGCCGTTCCAATCGGACTTCGCCCATAGCACTTGGGCGTTATCCGACGACAGCAGCGCCAGCGTCGGGCTGGAGTCCGGGTCGGCGGCTGCCCACATGTCGCTCAGCACCGCGATCGACGCGGCGCGGGTGAACCAGCCGTGACCGGGCGCGAGCAACGACTCGGTATGACCGCTGACCATGTCGGCCTTCCAGACGCCGGCGGCGCCGTCGAGCAGGAACCATCGTCCGCTCGCGTCCGCCGCGGCGTCCGCCACGGGCCGCACGAGGCGCGGATGGTCCGCCTCGTCGCGGCGCGAGGGCCGATAGACGTCCCGGCGCACGATCGTCAGGCCTTCGTCGTCCGCCGTCAGATGCATCCGGGCGCCCCGGCGCCACGCGGCGATCCCGCGCAACGAGAAAAATCGCGCTTCGCTCAACTCGTCTCCCCCTTACCGCTCCGATGATAACAGCTCGATCTCGTGCGCGCCGCTGACGACGAGGCCGTTCGGCGGAATGCGGACGTCGCCGCCCTCTTCCTTGAACACGTCCTTGCCGTCCGCCATGAGCCATACGTCTTGGATATAGACGACGCCGGGCACGCTATGAATCGCGTCGTAGACGTCGCCCTTGTAGACGGCTCGACCGAATTCCCAGCGCTCGAACCATCGGTCGATCGCCTCCTGCACCCGCCGTTCCTTGCCGTGGAAGCGCGGATCGACGACGACGACCGCGCGCACCGCCACCTTGACGTATTCCGGCGGCACGACGTGGAACCGCGTCGTCAGCAGCCGGTACGGCTCCAAGCAATTGCGAACCGTCTGGAGCAGCCCGTCGCTCGGCTTCGCCGCCGCATGCAGCGAACGAGGCTCCACGACGACGGTCACGTCGCCGAGCGTTCGTTCCCTCGGATAGTCGCGCAGCCCCGGCCGGAAGCCGGGAATCGCCTTCACCCGCGACACCGCGATGCCCGGAATGGCGTGCACCAGCCGCTCGATGTCCCGCTCCGTTACCCCGCAGTCTGGCTCCAATACGCCTCGTTGCACGCGGCGCAGCGCCTCGCCGGTCGTCTCTGGCTCTTCGCCGCCTTCGGCCGGCCGGACGTTTTCGATTCGGAGCGCTTCGTCGACGAGGGGATCGTCGCAGGAACGAATTTGTCCTTCCTTCACGTTGCCGATCGCGCCGCCGCCGACGCGCAAGCCTATGACTCGGATATTCAGGAAGCTAGAGGCCGGCGGCACCGCGCCGCGCTCGCCGCCTGCGAACCGCAGCTCGCCCTCGCCGTCGTCCAGCGTGTAATGCAGACTGTCCGGCGTCGACCGGTCGAAGTCCGCCACGCGGCGCCAGTCGTACCAGACCGGCGCGCTTCTCCCTTCCGCCGCCCAGCCGACCTGCACGAGCAACGAGCTCGGCAGCGCCGGACCGATCGGCAGCGTCGCCCGCTGGCCGGAGATGCCGGTGCCCGCGCCGAAATGCGTGCGGCCGTACAGCTCCGGCGATAACGCGATCAACCGGACGTTCCCTTCCCCCGCGGGAGGCGCCGCGCCGCGCTCGCCGTCGCCGAACGCGACCGTCGTCGCCCCGTCGCTCGCATCGCCGCGCGTCGCCATAAATACGTTCTCCGGACTCTCCGGCCACGCATCGGTCTCGTCCCAATCGATCCAACCGCCGTCCTCCGCCCTCACCTGCGCCTGCACGAAGCCTTTGGCGAAGAGCGCATGCTTCGGCCGCAGCGCTTGCCCCGGCAGGCCCGTCCCGTCGAACGTCTCGACGACGGCATGCGAGAAGCCTTGCGCGACGGACGTCTCGTTCAAGTGCAGCTTCTTCACCCGCGGCACTCGATCGTACGAGCCGCCCGTCATCCTCGCGGAAATGCGGCGGGTCGATGCGGGCAATGCGAAGCGAATCGCGCCGCTCTGGTGGAACGCGTACGTCTCGTCCCGTTCGAGCGCTAGCTTCGTCCACGCCGCGGTACCGTCCGCCGCTTCCGCCCAGTACGCCCATTCGACCGTGCCGGACGGCACGAACTCGGAAGCGTCCGGCGGGATGCGCTTCGCCTCGAGACCGCCGTCGAACGCCAGCTCGATCCACAGCGAGAGCGGCTCTTTCGCCGGCAGCGGCTCGGGGAACCGGATCGCGAACCGGGCGCCGACCTCGCCGTCGTGGCCGAACGGGTAGAACGGCGCGTGGCCGTTGCCATCCCCGGCGGACACCTCGCGGCTGCCCGAGGCGGTCGTCACCGACAGCCGAACGCCGTCCCCCGGCACGACCGTCAGCTCCTCCTCCGTCTCGTACGGCGTATCGCCGGCGCGCAGCACCGTCCCCGCCGGCAGATGGATCGCGCGCGGCGCTCCGGAGAAGACGACCGACGAACGGGCAGTCGTCCGCTCCCGCGGCGCTTCGCCCAGCAGCTTCAGGAACTTGCGCTCGTGATTCGCCGTCAGCCGATCCAGACGATATTGCTGCACTTCCAGATGCCATGCGAGCATCTCGAGCAGCGTAATGCCCGGATCGTGCGTATTTTCGTCGGTCCACTCCGGGAAGATGCCGGGAATGAGGTCCCGAGCTTCCCGCACCAGCTGCTCGAACGTGCGGTCGTCCAAATTCGGTAACGGCAGCATGCCTGCGATTCCCCTCCCCTTGCCTTGCCGATTTTACTTGCCTACTTCTACGAGAATCCGATGCTCGCCCGGAACGACGATGCCGTGCGGCACGTCGCCGAGTCGGTCCGGATTCCATTCGACGCGCTCGCCGTTCTCCGACTTCATGACGGAGAGCGAGATGCGCGGAATATGCAGCACGGGTCCGACGGCCTTCAGCAGCGCGTAAAACATCGACCGATGCACGGTTTGCCCGATGTCCCAACCCTTGCCGTCGGCGCCGCCCGAGAGCGGATCGAGGAATTGATCGAGACGCCGCAGCGCCTCGCGCTCCGCCGGCACGACGTCCTCCATCGATCGCACCCACAGCGTCGCCTGTACGCCGATCTCGAGCACGGCCGGGTCCATCACCTGAATCGCGCCCGGGAAGGCGACGTTCGAGGCCGCCCGCTTCTGCAGCTCCTTCTCCACATGACGCTTCAGCTCTTGGAAGAACGGCCCCGCGCCGACGCCCGACTTCGGCAGCACGACGATCGAGATCGCGCCCGACTCCTGCTCGAGCTTCACATTCACGTTCGGGAGGCACTTCACCTTCGCCACGTTCGGATGCGCCTCGCGCGTCAGCCATTCGAAGTCTTCCGTCGTTACCGCGCGATGGCGATGAACGAACAGCTTCGGCCCGCGGGTGATCGCCTCCTCCACCGTGCCGGAGTCGCAGCCGCCCGCGGCCGGCTCCGGATTGCGCACGGCGTCGATGTACGCGATCGACGCGCGGATCGATCGGATCGCGCCCGCCGTCACATTGCCTCGCCGCCCGCCGCCGGTCGCGTACGAGACGCGAACCGTATCCTCCGTCAGCTTCGAAGGCAGCTTCCCGAGCTGCCCGTTCCCGAACGAAAGCCGCCCCGACGCCCGGTCCAGCACGTAATGTCGGTCCCTCGGACCGGACAGCAGGAAGTGCGGCACCGGCGCGTACTTCACCCAACAGCGCATCATATCGCCCGCCGTATCGCGCACGATGTCGGTCGGAACGCCTTGCGCTTCTAATGTGCGCGCCTCCTCCTCGGACATCGTCTCCGTCTCGTCGACCCAAACCTCCTCGGAGAGCACCGGCGTCCGGGAAAACACATAATCGACGCGAACCGTCTCGTCGACCGCGTCGTACGTCTCGACGCGCTGCGGCAGTTCGTTCCGCAGCGTCTCCTGCTGCTTCGCGAGCACGGAATTGAGCGTCGCGCCGAGCGCCCGCGGCGCGTCCGCGGCCCGATCGTCCCGGTCCAACGATTCGTCGCGATTCACCGCGCGAATCCAATACCGCTCGACGCCGAACGCGGACGAGCGCGCGAAGTCGCGCGGCCCGACGAACTGCACCGTCCCGCTGCGCGTGAACCCGTTCGTATCGTCCGCCGCGGCGAGCGGCGCCCAGTCGGCACCGCCTCCGTTCTGCCGGAGGTACTCCCATTCGATGAGCGGAATGTCCCGATCCAGCGTCCGCTTCGCGCGAAGCGACCAATACAGGTGAATCGGCCCCCGCTCCGGCGGCTTGTCGAAGCCGAGCCAGAGCGCCGGGAAGCCGCCCTCGAGCTTCTCGAACGGGCGGAACGCGAAGCCGCCGGCGCGCGCTTCCCCCGTGCGCTCCCGCACCTCGAGATTGTTCACGACCGTGAAACGGTCCGGCGGGTATGCCGGCTCCGCGTATTCGTACCTACAACGCAGCCGCTTGATCGTCGGCGCGTAGTACACCGCATTGTTGCTGTAAGCGTTCTGCACCGAAAGAATGCGCCCCCGAATCCAGAAGTTATCCTCGGAATTCACGGCCGTCTCCTCGAGATCCTCCGGCACGACGAACCGAAGCTCCCGCGGCTCCGTCCCCTCGTACGTGAGATGGAATAGACTCTGCCCGTCGCCTAAGACCGGCAGCCGCACCCACGCGCGGCCGTTCCAATATTCCCACTGCACGTTCGCGATCGTCACCGGATCCGGGATTTCGGTCTTGTCCACCTCGGCGCGCTTCATGATCGGTTTCCAGTTGATCTGAGGCGGCCGGTCGGGAAGCAGCCGGTTTTGGCGGAAATTCATCTGAAACTGCAGCGTCGCGTTCGACCCGCGCTTCGAGAACGCTTCGCGAATGCCGATATAGAACACACCGAACGCCGCGAAGAAATCGCCGAACGGCTGGCATTCCTCCGCATCCGTCTGAACGTCGCCCGCATACAATCGATCCGGAACGATGCCGTCCCCTTCCTTCGCGACGAGGAAGTCGCTCTTCAGGTCGAGCATGTCGAGCTGCACGCCGGCGAGATGCGGCGTCCCCGACGCTTCGTCGAGCGACTTCGCCCGGCATCGGATCCAGTACCCTTCCTCGCCGAACATCGTCGTCCGCTCGATCTTCCGCCGGCGACGCTTCGTGAGGCGGATGCGCGCCCCGTTGCCGAAGACGCGGTCGAACGCGACCCACTCCCCGCCGCTGGGATACTCCCACTCCACCGCCGCGCGGTCGGCGAGGTACCGCACCGTATCCGGCACCGCGTAGCCGTTGCGCGTGTTCTTCACCGTCATCTCGATGTAGGACGGGCTTTCAAGCAAGAAGAGGAAGTCATGTTTCAAGTAGAACACGTGCTCCTGCAGGTTCGTCCCTTCCGGTCCGAACAAGGCGACGCCGCGGCCGTCCGGTCCGGGCGCGATGCTCGCGAAATCGCGCTCCTCGTCCTCGTTCGGCTCTTCCTGCAGCCGCACGATGCGATCGCGCTTCGGGCTGACCGACAAGCAGTCCGTCAGCTTCGCGGGCGAGACGAGCAGCGCTTCGGCCGTCTCGAAGACGACCGGCTCGGGGTCTCCCGGCGGCGGCGGCGCGGACAGCTGCGTACCCGGTTCGACGTACACCGGCTCCGTCGCGCCTTCCGCCAGCTCGAAGACGACCTGCGCCAGCGACGACCGCGCCGGCAGCAGCGTCGCGTCGAACCGGTTGAGGAACGTCAAGAAGCTCTTGTAGGGCACCTGGTTGAGACGGCGAACATTGCCCTCGAGCAGCTTCGAGAACAGGAGGAACAACGCGGTGCCCGGGTCCGGATCGTCCGGCCGAAACCGCCATTCCGGCGTATAATACGGCGCCAACCGCTTCATCTGCTCGATGAGCGCGGCGGCGTCGCGATGATCGATGGTCGGGGATAAGACCCGAGGGTCCCCGCCGGAGCTGATCTTGGCCATACGTCTCTCCCCTAACTAGCGCCCTCGTGCAAATAGAACGGGTACACTTGGTTGAACAAATTGTTCGTCGTGCGCACTTCGTATTGCACGTGGATCAGCAGCTTCTCCGCATCGCTCGCGTCCCGCGCGACCTTCACTTCGACGCCCGTCACGCGCGGCTCCCAGACGCGAATCGCATCTTCGAGCTCCGATTCGATGAGCCGCAGCGTCATATCGTCCGTGCCCTCGAACAGGAAGCGTTCAATGCCGGAGCCGAACGTCGGACGCATGATGCGCTCGCCCCGGGACGTCCAGATGATGACCCGGATCGCTTCGGCGATGTCGTCCTCGTGCTCGGACATCTTGATGCGCCCGGTCGCCTCGTCCACCTCGATCGGGAACTTCCATCCTTTTCCCAAGAACGCCTTCGACATCCTTCATCCTCCCTCGCTCCGGAATGCTAGTTGATCTTCACCATCGAGCCCTTGATGTTCAGCATGCCGTCCGACGCGATATCGACCATGCCGCCGCCCTTGATGCTCAGCTTCGCCGTCGCTTCGATCGCGATCTCCGTCGACTTCAGCGTCAGCTTCTTCGTGCTCTCCACCGTCGCGTCGCCTTTGTTGTTGATCGTAATCTTCGTCGTGCCGCTCTTGATTTCGATCTCGCCGGAGCTGCCGCCCTTGATCGTCACGGCGTTCGCGCCGGGCTTATCCTGCAGCTTGATCGTCTCGTCCTTGTCCGTCATCTCGAGCTTCAGGCCCTTCTTCGTCACGATCGATACGCTCTCGTCGCCGGCCTTGTCGTTGAACGTCAGCTCGTGTCCGGCGCGGGAGACGATCTTGCGAACGTTGTTCTTGTCGTCCTTGCCCGCCGGGGGCAGGGCCTTATCGTTCCAGAGGGAACCGACGATGAACGGCTGCGAGATATCCCCTAGGTGGAAGGCGATCAGCACCTCGTCGTCCACCTCGGGGATGAACAGCGTGCCCCGCTCCTTCCCGGCCATCGGCTGCGCGATTCGCACCCAATCGGACTCCGCCTCTTGGGTCAGCATCGGAATTTTCACCTTCACGCGTCCCTTATTGTCCGGGTCCTTGTTGTTCGTGACGCGCCCGACGACGACGCCGTCGATCCTCGGCAGGATGCGCGCGTTGGCGGCGTTCATGGAATCGTACAGCATTAGACCACGTTCCCTTGGAATTGGAATTGGGTGACGTACCCGGAATCGTCGAGAATGTGCGTCGCTCGCGAGACGTAATACGCCGCGTCGAGCTTCTGGCCGACGCCTTCGATCTTGACGAACAAGCCCGCCCGCAGCTCCGGCAAGCCGACGACCTCGCCTTCGCCCGACACGAGCTTCAGCGCCCGTCCGTTCATGATCGCCTTCGCGAGCGTCTTCGCTTCCTCGTCGCTGGAGACGTTGGCGTATATATGTTCAATGTACGGAGCGCCGCCCATCGTCTGGAGCAGGTTGGCCCCCGTCTTCGTATTTCCGTTGGATTTGTCGACTTCCGCGGACTCGCCTTTGATTTCTTTCTGCTGCTTCACGTCCCAGCCGTGCACCTCGACCTTGCTCACTTGCTCGGAGAGGTTATGTTCGATCGATAGTTCGTTCAGGTTCTTCATATAGGTCAACGTAATGACCGGCGTCTTGTTCTTGAACCGCTTGCGGAAATACAGCTTCTTGCCGACGATGAAAAACTCGTAATTGAGCGCGACGGCCATATCTTGCAAAAATTGAAAATCGGTGCGATGCCCCTTGGCGATCAAAGGCAGCTTCGTGCCCGTGTCGTCCACCTCGGAGGCGAGCCCGTGATCGGACGCGATCTGCTTCGCGACGTCGGACATCTTCTTGTCCAGCCACGTTTCGATTTTTTGCCCACGCATCAGCTTGATGGAGGAGTCCATGCCCGTCACGACGACGACCGGCGCGCCTTCCTTGGGCAGCGAGTAATTCACGGCCGTGACGTAGCCGGAGAAGACGGTCGTCAGCTTGTCGACGTAGCCGAGCTCCACTTCGATCGAGGAACCGAGAGAGAATTTGTCGGTCCAGGTGAAATCCCGTTCGATCTCGTCGTAGGCGTTCGCGATCGTCAGCGTCGCCGTATCCGTATCGACCGACGTCGACGTCTGCACGCGGACGTTCGTGATCGCCATGCCCGTTGCCGTCGCATCCGCGCCGTTCAGCTTCACCTTCGCCGTCGGCGCCATGAAGTTGGAATATTTCGTCGCCAGCTCGTCGTACGTATGATTCGACGTCGAGAGCGTCACGTCCGCCATGCTCGTCCCCTCCTTCCTCGGGTCGGCCTTGCCTTAATGCAGCCGCGGGATCTTCAGCACGGAGCCCGGTTCGAGCCGCGTCGGATCGTCGATCCGATTCGCCTTCGCGATCTCTCGCCAGAGTCCCGGGTTCTCGTACTCCTCGGCGGCGATGCGCCACAGCGCGTCGCCCTGCTTCACCGTCTTCTGCTTCGTCCGGTCCGCCGATTGCCGAGGAATGTTCTGGTACTGCTCCTTCACGCTCGCGACCGCCTTGAACGTAACGGTCAGCGTCGCGCGCACCGGGATGCCGGAGTCGAGGAACATCGTGTATTTTTGCGTGACCTGCTCGATGACGCCCTTGAACTGGAGCGAGCCCCAGACGAACTTGCAGAGCGGCGGCGCGTGGAGATCCTTGTCCACGTCGAGCAGCTTCGCGACCTTCTGCGTGTGGGCGCGGACGTCGGTGCCTCTCTCATACGTGTCGAAAAAGAGATCCATCGTCAGCGTCGGCACGTTGCCGCTGATGAAGTACGCGATCGGCTGCGACAGGCCGGGCACCGTATCCCAGCTGAATTCGTTGCTCGTCTCGATCGAATATTCGGTCGGGTTGAACAGCACGTCGATCCGCTCCGTCTGATTGTTGCCCCGCGTGACCATAATGGCCGCCTTTTGCAGCGCCATGCGCGCACCTCCTTCGGTTGCCGCTTCGCATTCGCGGGAAGCTTCGCATTCGCCCCGGTTCGCGCCGAGTCAGGGGGGTGAAGCTCCCGCTCATTTCCCCGTTGCCTCCGCCCTGCGTCGAACGAACGGGAAAAACTCCGTCTATTTTTCGCATTGCCCCCGACTCGCGCCTTACGAACGGGAAAAACTCCCGCTAATTCGGCGCATTTCGTGTTCCGGGGCCGGTATCGGCCCGATAAGCGGGAGGTTTTCCCTCTACATCTCCGTTTCGCCCGGTTTCGGGCGAAATGAGAGGGAGGTTTTCCCGTCCGGGCGCTCGCTGCTGGATTATTAGAGTCCGCGGCGCTGCGATTCGAACCGGATTCGCTTGCTCAGCTCCTTGTAGAGCTGGTCGGACAGCCGGTTTATGTCGAGCTTCGGCTTCGCCCACAGCTCCTTCGCCTTCTGCAGCTCCGCTTCGACCGATTGAACGGCGGTCTGCAGCGTCTGCACGACCGGGTCCTGCGACGGACGCTCGCGGGCGCCGCTCTTCGCGGCGACGTCGAGGCGAATGTCGCGCACGTGCCGCTGCGTCGGCGCGACCGTCGCTTCGGTCGCCGCGTG
>JAPSKX010000154.1 GCA_031181325.1 Paenibacillus sp. | reverse complement strand
GGAAATTCGGCTCGAGGGAGAAGTACCTGCGTGTCTGGTCTGAAGCGGCTTAAGAGTATCGTTCGCAGACCATATTGGTAAAGGAGTTTGAAGCAAATTTGAAAACGTTCAGCGAATTCGGCCTGGAAGCGAAAGTCATTCGGGCTATCACGGAGATGGGGTTCGAGGAGTCGACCCCGATCCAGGAGAAAGCGATCCCGATCGCGCTCGAAGGCCGCGACTTGATCGGCCAAGCGCAGACGGGTACGGGGAAGACGGCGGCGTTCGCCATCCCGCTTATCCAGTCGATCGATCCGTCCGAGGAGAAGGTCGCGGCCCTCATCATGTGCCCGACCCGGGAGCTCGCGATCCAAGTCGCCGACGAAATCGGCAAGCTGGCCCGGTTCAAGGGCATCAATACGCTGCCGATTTACGGCGGCCAAGACATCGGCCGGCAAATCCGGGCGCTCAAGAAGCGGCCGGGACCGCACGTCGTCATCGGTACGCCGGGACGACTGCAGGACCACATTAATCGGAAGACGCTCAAGCTCGACGACGTTCGTTTCGTCGTTCTGGACGAAGCCGACGAGATGCTCGACATGGGCTTCTTGGAGGATATTCAAGCGATCTTGACGTCGGTTCCGGATGAGCGCCAGACGATGCTGTTCTCGGCGACGATGCCGCCGAACATTCAGCGCCTCGCGCAGCAATTCTTGAAAAATCCGGAGCACGTCTCGGTCGTGCCGAAGCAAGTGAGCGCGCCGCTCATCGAGCAATCGTATATCGAGGTGCACGAGCGCGGCAAGTTCGACGCGCTGTGCCGCTTGCTCGACATGGAGTCGCCGGAGCTCGCGATTATCTTCGGGCGCACGAAGCGCCGCGTCGACGAGCTGTCCGAAGCGCTGCAGAAGCGCGGCTACTCGGCGGACGGCCTGCACGGCGACTTGTCGCAGAACATGCGCGACGCGGTCATGCGCAAGTTCCGCGACGGCAGCATCGACGTGCTCGTGGCGACGGACGTCGCGGCGCGCGGCCTGGACGTCTCCGGCGTGACGCACGTCATCAACTTCGACCTTCCGCAGGATCCTGAGTCCTACGTGCACCGAATCGGCCGAACGGGCCGCGCGGGCAAGGAAGGAACGGCTTGGTCGTTCGTGACGCCTCGCGAGATCGACCACCTGCACTTCATCGAGAAGGTGACGCGCCATAAGATTCCGAAGCGGAACGTGCCGACGATCGCGGAAGCGATCGAGGGCAAGCAGAAGATCGTCGCGGAGCGCATTCTCGAGATCGTGCAGAACGAGGACTTCAACGAGTTCAAGGGCACTGCGATCCAGATGCTCGAACAGTTCGACAGCGTCCACTTGATCGCCGCGGCGATGAAGCTGCTTACGGGCGGCGAGAAGAAGGACGTCGAAGTCGCGTTGACGCCGGAAGATCCGATTCGCGCGAAGAAGCGCAAGCCGGACGTGCGCGGCTCCGGCCGTCGCGTCGGCGGCGGAGGCGGCTACGGCGGTCGCAGCGGCGGCGAGCGTCGCTACGGCGGCGGTGGCGGCGAGCGCCGTTACGGCGGAGGCGGCTACGGCGGCGACCGCGGCGGGGATCGCGGCGGCTACGGCGGCAGCAGCCGGAACGGCGGCAACGGCGGGTACGGCGATCGGCCGAACTACGGCGGACGCCGTCCGGTCGGCGCCGGCACGAGATCGCGCGACGACGGCGGTTCGGATCAATAAGCATCGATGCGTACGACACCGCCCCGGGACTTCCGGGGCGGTGTTTTTTCATATTTTCGGGTTATTGCCTTGTGGCTCGGCCTACGCGAAGTGTATGATAGAAGAAAACTTGGCAGGAGAGGTTGCTACGTGGAATTTCGCGGACTGATGGGCGGGTTTTATCGCATCTCAGAATGGATCATGCGCTTGTCGGTGACCAATGTATTATGGATCGTTACGGCGTTCCCT
This sequence comes from Paenibacillus sp., assembly GCA_031181325.1. GTDB lineage: Bacteria > Bacillota > Bacilli > Paenibacillales > YIM-B00363 > Paenibacillus_AE. The sequence continues at coordinate 9,316 of JAPSKX010000154.1, read as the reverse complement.
GTATTTTTCTTCGTGCTGAACTTGTTCGTCGCGCAGAACGAACAGCAAGTGGTGGCATACCTGCTCGCGATCGCCGTGTTGTCGCCGTTCACGCTGTTCCCTTCGACTTCGGCGATGTTCGCGCTCGCGCGCAAGTGGGTCATGGGAGACGGAGACGTTCCGTTATTCAAGACGTTCTTCCGGTCGTATAAGGAGAATTACCTGCAGAGCATGCTCGGCGGCTTGTTCTTCATGGTGCTGCTCGCGGTGTTGTTTTTCAATTTCCGCTTTTACGCGACGCAGACGGGGTATTCGGGGCTCCTCTCTTACTTGTTTATCGCGCTGATGGTCATGGGGTTCCTCGCGGTGTTCAACTTCTTCAGCATCATCGTGCACCTGCACATGAAGACGCTTCAATTGATCAAGAACGCGCTGCTCATCACGATCGGCCAACCGGTGCGCACGCTGCTCATCGGCGTATCGAATTTCGCGATTCTTTATATCAGCATGTTTCAGTTTACGTTCCTGCTGCCGTTCTTCACGGGGAGCTTGATCGCGACGATCACGTTCTGGCACTTCCATAACGGCTTCCGGAAGATTCAGACGAAGCAGGAGGAGCTCGAGGCGAAGCGGGCGGAAGCGGCCGAAGCCGAAGCGAAGGACGAGGAAGCCGGGAGGTAACGAACGGCGGGACTTCCGGGAAGTGCCGTTTACTTTCCCTCTCGATGTGGATATAATAAAGCTACAACAAAACAGCCTGCGATGTACGTTACGGAATATTTGTTTTGAACCAATGATTGTTTCCCGGGAGTCTCATATGGTCGTCGTGGCTGGCATGCCCTCGCGAAGGGACGTCAAAAGCGCGCTGCGGACACCCACCTGCGCTAGCAGGTTTCGAAACAGATATCCAACGGCATAGGCGGGTTTTTTTGTGCCCGAAATCATGCATACGTTCCCTGGATCGATACATACTAAGGGAACCACAACGCATGACTCGGGAGGCGGGAACTTCATGAAGGAACAGGAACGTTCGCGGCGGCCGAGAGGCCGCCTTTTTTACTTCGCCAAAGCGGTCATGTGCGCTGCGCTGCTCGCGTCCGGCGTCGCTGTCGCTCCGCAGCCGATCCTTTCGTTCGCTGAATGGTATTGGATCATGGAGCAGGGGGACGCGGGCGACGACGTGGCGGAGCTGCAATCCCGGCTTCGTTACCTCGGGTTTTACGGCGGCGTCGTCGACGGTAGCTTCGGCAGCGGCACGCGGACGGCGGTTATCGGGTTTCAGCGGGAGTTCGGCTTGCCCGCCGACGGGCGGGTCGGCCCGCAGACGAAGCTCAAGCTCGGGAACGCGACGAAGGGATGGAACGCCTCCCACCTCGCCGAGTACGCAAGAGGAGGAGGCGCGGCGAATCGCAACGCGAGCGCCGGCGCCCTCTCGAAGGCTACGTCGGGCTACAGCAAGGAGGATCTGATGATTCTCGCTCGAACGGTTCACGGGGAAGCCCGCGGGGAGCCGTACGAAGGACAGGTCGCCGTCGCCGCGGTCGTGCTGAATCGGGTGCGCAATCCGGCGTTCCCGAACACGATCGCGGGCGTCGTCTTCCAGCCGGGGGCGTTCACGGCGGTCGACGACGGACAAATCTGGCTCGAGCCGAACGAATCGGCATACAAAGCCGTGAACGACGCGTTGAACGGCTGGGATCCGTCCAGCGGCGCTATGTATTACTTCAACCCGGTGACCGCGACGTCGAAGTGGATTTGGACCCGGCCGCAGATCAAGCAGATCGGGAAGCACATTTTCTGCATGTAATCGTCGTTCGTCGCCGAAATTTTCCGTATCGGGGTTTGCCGGATCGTGCCAAGTAGTGGTAAGATGGGGAGAGTAGTTCGGCAACGGGTGCGGAGAACCAAGGGGGGAACGGTTTTGTTAAAGAGAACGCTCATCGGACTGATCCGCAGTCACGAGACGACGGGGGAGAAAGCGACCCGGCCGGAGTTGAAGACAAGGTACTACAAGCTCTCGCGCGATAAGCTATGGGACGAGGTCATCTCGATTCTCAAGAAGAAGCCGGGATATAAGCTGCTCCATGAGGTGAAGAACGTCGGCGAGATCGTACTCGAGAAGCGGACGGTGACCGGACGGGTGCAGGATATTACGTTGACGGTGTTTTCGCTGAACCCGCTGAAATCCGCGATCGATATTTATTCGGCGTCGCGCGGTTCGCTCGGCGACCTCGGCTCGAACTATCGCACGATCCTGGACATCTTTAAGTCGATCGACGCGAAGCTGAAGGAACATAAGATCACGAACTGATAAGAAGGCCGAGGCCTTCTTTTTTTATACCATTTTCCTCGCGGTCGCGATCGGTTGCGGAAGGACTGCAGGGAGAATTGTCGAATATTGTTTTACTATGACTAAACGACGACTCCTCGCCATTACTCTGATTTTTATATTGACGTTGTCAGGCATCCGGTTCGCTTGGATTTTCGCCGGCTTGCCCCCGGATCGACCGATTGCGTCGCAAGGGGTGCTCGATCTTCGGGCGACGTCCTTGGATCGGCCGTTGCAGCTTGAGGGAGAATGGCTGTTTTATCCGGAGCGCTTCCTCCTGCGGCCGAACGGGGATTCGCCCGCGGCAAGCCTCGTCGTATCTCTGCCCGGCTCGTGGCAAGGGTACTTCGGCGATCCGAATCTCGCGATCGGCTACGGGAGCTATCGGCTGCGCGTCCTGCTGGGGGACGCTCCGGGCGAACGGCGGTTGACCTTGCAGATGCCGCCTGCGATGTCCGCCTCCGAGCTGTATGTGGACGGCGTCCGGTTGGGGGCGTCCGGCATTCCGGGCAGGACGGCGGATGAGACCGTAGCGAACGAGGCGCCGTACCATGCGAGCTTCTCGACCGATCGTTCCGAAGTGGACATCGTTGTCCATGTCGCGAATTTCGTCAATCCGGTGAACGGAGGGCTGCTCCAATCCGTTCAACTCGGACCCGAGGCCGAAATCAATCGGCACAAGCTGTTTTCGATCGCAATGCAGCTGCTCGTGTGCGTAGTGCTGCTCATTCATGTGCTTTACGTAGGCGTGTTGTTCTTTATGGGGGTGCGCCAGCGGGCGCTGGCGTCTTTCGCGCTGACGATGATTTGCGCCTGTCTGTCGGTGCTCGTGACAGACGACAAGCTGCTGCTCGCCTGGTTGGACTTGCCGTACGGCATCAGCTTTAGGTTATATACCTTAAGCTATCTGTGGGCGACGGCGCTGCTGCTCGTATTCATGAAGCAGCTGTATCCCGCTCTGCAGAAGCGTCCTTGGGATGCTTACTACGGAGTAACGGTTTTGGGCTTGACGGCCGCTGTAACGCTAATGCCCGAATATTATGTAGCGTGGGTCGATTTATATACGATTCCGCTGTTGCTCATCGGCAATCTGTACGCGCCCGTCCTTACGCTGCGCGCCACGCTTCGGGTCGACCGCGACGCAATCTTCCTGTGGCTCGGCTTGGTCGCCTTGGCCGGCAACTTGATTTGGGGCGTGTCGAGCGGATTTATTTATTCGCTGAGGCCCTGGTCCTTCTACCCGGTGGATATTATCGTGGCGTTCACTTCCTTCGCATGTTATTGGTTCAAGCTGTATTTTAAGAATATGCAAAGGACCGCGCGGCTGGCCGGCGAATTGCAGAAGGCGGACAAACAGAAGGACGATTTCCTCGCCAACACGTCGCATGAGCTGCGCAATCCGCTGCACGGCATGATTAACATCGCGCACAGCGTACTGGAGCGGGAGCGCGTCTCCCCCGACGGTCGGGAGCGGTTGGAACTGCTCGTGTCGGTCGGCAAGCGCATGTCGTTGCTGCTGAACGACCTTCTGGACATGGAGCGCCTGAAAGGGGGAGGACTGCGCCTTCAACCGCAGCCGGTCCAGGTGCACGTCGCCGTTGCCGGCGTTATCGATATGATGAGGCTGATGGCGGAAGGCAAGCCGGTCGAGCTGCGCAACGATATTCCGGCTTCGTTCCCGCCGGTGCTGGCGGACGAGAACAGGCTGGTGCAAATTCTATTCAATTTGATGCACAATGCGGTGAAGTTTACGACGCATGGGCAGATCGCGATCAAGGGATTCGTTCGCGATGGGACTGCGGTCTTGGAAGTGCACGACACCGGGGTCGGGATCGAGGCGGAAGCGCTGCGGCGCGTCTTCGAGCCGTATGAGCGGTCGGATTCCGCTTTGGCGGCCATAGGGGGCGGCCTCGGGCTAGGGTTGAGCATCAGCCGGCAGCTCGCCGAACGGCTCGGCGGCTCGCTCGAGGCGGAGTCGGAGCTTGGGCGGGGTTCTACGTTCAGGCTGACGCTGCCGGTCGCGGCGGAGCGCTTGCCGGCGGCAAACCCGGAAACCGCAGCCGGCGCCGCCGGCCGAAGCAGCGGGACGGCGGAACCGGTATCCGATCCTACGCCTGCGCAGGCCGGTTACGGCACGCCGCGGGTGCTCGTCGTAGACGACGACCCCATCAATCTGCACATTCTGGAAGGGATGCTGCCCGGCGACGCCTACCGGATCGCCGCGGTTTCCTCGGCGCACGAGGCGCTGCAGGCGATCGACGAGAACGAGTGGGATTTGGTCGTGACCGACGTTATGATGCCTCGCATGTCGGGGTACGAGCTGACTCGAATCATTCGGAACCGATTTACGATGTCCGAGTTGCCGGTGCTGCTGCTGACGGCTCGCAGTCAGCCCGAGGATATCGCCGCGGGCTTCCAGGCGGGGGCCAACGACTACGTCGCCAAGCCGGCGGACCGTCTGGAGCTGCAGCACAGGGTGAAGGCGCTGACTGCGATGAAGCGGACGACGGCGGAACGCATGCGTTTGGAGGCTGCTTTGCTTCAAGCGCAAGTGCAGCCGCATTTCCTATTTAACACGTTGAATTCTATCGCCGCGCTGAGCGCCATCGATCATGAGCGCATGCAGTCGCTGCTTACGGTATTCGGAAGATATTTGAAGGCGAGCTTCGATTTCCGCAATTCCGAGCGATTGGTTCCGCTCGAGAAGGAACTGGCATTGGTGGAATCGTATTTGTTCATCGAACGGGAACGCTTCCGCGATCGGCTTCGCGTGCAGTGGGACATGCCGAAGCATCTGCTGTCGACGCCGGTACCTCCGCTGTCGATCCAGACTTTGGTGGAAAACGGGGTCCGGCACGGCATTATGAAGCGTATGCGGGGAGGTACGATCCGCATCGCCGCGGAGGATCTCGGCGAAGAAGTCGAAATCCGGGTGGAAGACGACGGCGTCGGCATTCCGGAAGAGGTCCAGCGGCAAGTGCTGGAAGATGCGTCCGCAGCGTCCGCCGGCATCGGCCTGCGAAATACGAACCGTCGGCTCCGCCAGATTTTCGGCAAGGGATTGATCTTCGCAAGCGTCCCGGGCCAAGGGACGAGCATTGCGTTCCGGATTCGGAAGAGCGGGGACTAAATAAGCCCGGGAAGGCTGAGCGGATGAACGTACTTTTACGATAGAAAACCGCCCCGCAAGCGGGACGGTTTTCTTCGTCATGCGTAGAAGTTATTGCAGCGCGCGAACGGCTTCCAGTGCGGCTTCGTAATTCGGGTGCTCCGTCATCTCGGACAAGTATTCGACGTATGCGATCTTGTCGTTCCGGTCGACGACGAAGATCGAACGCATCAAGAGGCGAAGCTCTTTAATATGTACGCCGTACGCGTCGCCGAAGGAGACGTTCTTGTAGTCGGACAGCATCGTGACCTTATCGATGCCGGCGGCGCCGCACCAACGGCCTTGCGCCATCGGCAGGTCGTTGGAGATCGTGATGACGACGACGTCGTCGCCGAGCTTGGACGCTTCTTCGTTGAAGCGGCGCGTCTGCGCGTCGCATACGCCCGTGTCGATCGAAGGAACGACGCTGATCAATTTGATTTTGCCCGCGAAATCTTTCAAGGACGCGGTTTCGACGAGACTTTTATTCACGGTGAAATCGGGAGCTTGGTCGCCCGCTTTGAGCTCGGGTCCCACCAATGTCAGCGGATTGCCCTTCAGCGTAGCTACTCCGGTTCTTTCGATTGCCATTGTAGATTTCCTCCTCATCGACATTTCATCTAAATACCCTTTATATTATATAATGTTGGGAAAGCCAAAGTCCAACGACGGGAGGGAGCCGATCGATCCTATGTTTCTCCGCTACGAAAGCTTTCGCGAATACATTCGGTATTATCCCGTAAATACGACGATCCTGGTCTTATGCGTCGCCGTCCATGTCGGCTTTGCCGTCGCGGCGGTCGTATACGACGTGCCGGCCGATATCTTGAAGCGGTTGTTCGGCGGGTTCGTGAAGATCCCTTCGGAAGGCGTCATCCCCGAATATTGGCGGTACGTGTCATCCGCGTTCATGCATGCCGACTTCGGACACTTGCTCTTCAACGGCTTCGCGATCTTCGTGTTCGCGCCGCCGCTCGAGCGTGCGCTCGGTCGGTTCCGATACGCGGTGTTGTTTCTGTTCTCCGCCGTCATGGGCAACATCTTCACGAACTTCTATGCGGACAACGTCTTCTCGCTCGGCGCGAGCGGCGCCGTGTACGGCATCTTCGGCGCGTACGTGTACTATATGCTGTTCCGCAGGAAGGCGCTCGATCCTCAGTCGAAGAAGACGATTCAGACGATTCTCATTATCGGCATCGTCTATTCCGTCGTCGTTCGGGAAATCAACTTCTACGCGCATCTGGGCGGCTTCGTCGGCGGCTTGATTCTGAACGCGTTGTATACGCGATTCTTGCAAGGACGGTATCGGTAATTATGGAGCTTCGGCAATTGCAATATTTCATTACGGTGGCGCGCCTCGAGCACGTGACGCATGCGGCGGAGTCGCTGCGCGTCGCGCAGTCCGCCGTCAGCCGGCAGATTCACCAGCTGGAAGAAGAGCTGGGGGTAGCGCTGTTTACGCCGAAGGGGCGGAATCTTGCGCTCACTCCCGCCGGGAAGCTGTTCATGAGCCGGACCGAGGCGATTCTGACCGATTTGGACCGGGCGGTGCTCGACCTGCAGGAGTTCATGAACCCGGAGGCGGGGGAAATCCGGATCGGCTTCCCGCATAGTCTCGGCATTCACATGCTGCCGAGCGTTATCGCCGAGTATCGCGCGGAGCATCCGAACGTGAAGTTCGTGCTGAAGCAAGGCACGTACCATGTGCTGATCCGGGAACTGCTCGAGGGGGAGATCGATCTGGCGTTCATCTCGCCCTTCCCGAAGGACCACGACGAGGTGGAGGGCGAGCTGCTCCTGACGGAGGAGCTGAGGGTGATTCTGCCGACCGGTCATCTGCTCGCCAATCATACGACGATTCGAATGGAGCAGCTGAAGGACGATTCGTTCGTCATGTTCAGCGAGCACTATTCGCTCCGCGCCATCGTCCTCGAGGCGTGTCGGAAGGCCGGGTTCGTCCCGCAGATCGGCTTCGAAGGCGAAGAGATGGATACGATCCGGGGACTTGTCGCCGCGGGTCTCGGCGTCAGCCTGCTGCCCGAGATGGCGCTCATCGAGACGAGCCCGATGATGCCGGTCAGCGTACGCGTCACCGACCCTCGGGTACTGCGTACGATCGGTCTTATTCGCCGCCGCGGGGAGAAGCTGCCGCTCGTCGCCGAGGTGTTTCGCGATTACGTCGTGCATCATATGAACAAAAATAGCCGCCTGCCCTGATCAGGAAGGCGGCTTTCGCATGTTGTTGTCTCGTTATTCGTCGTTGTTGCTGCCGAGGAAGATCATGACGAACTTCACGAGCTCGAGCAGCGAAATGAGCGCGGCGGCGACGTACGTCAACGCGGCGGCGTTAAGCACCTTCGCGACGCCTCGCTCCTCGTCGTTCGAGATAAAGCCTTCGGATATCATCAATTCGCGAGCTCGGGAGCTGGCGTTGAACTCGACCGGCAGCGTGATGAGCTGGAACGCGACGGCGGCCGAGAAGAAGATGATGCCGACCAGCACCAAATTCATAGCGTTCATGAGGAAGCCGGCGATCAGAAGCAGCGGCGCGACGCCGGACGTGAAGTTCACGAGCGGGAACATCCGGTGGCGAAGCACCAAGGCCGGGTACGAATGCTGGTGCTGGATCGCGTGGCCGACCTCGTGGCAGGCGACGGATACGGCGGAGACGGAGCTCTCGTAGTACACCGGCTCGGACAATCGGACGACGCGGTGAATCGGGTCGTAGTGGTCGGACAGAACGCCGCGGACCGGCTCGATCGGGACGTCGTGCAGGCCGTTATTGTCGAGCATGCGGCGAGCGGCTTCGTATCCGGTCAAGCCGCTGCTGATTCCGACGCTCGACCACTTCTTGAACGTGCCCTTCACGCGGAACTGCGCCCAGATCGAGACGAAGAACGCGATGATGATCAGGAAGTCCATGGGGTGAAAGAACATGTCGTTACTCCTCCGTTTTTCTAAAATCTTACAATGGTGTCTTGCGAACGAGCGGCGTAAGCCGCAGAGTTTACATGAGCGGGCCCTTGCCGATAAGCAGCAGCAACGCTTCGATGCAGGCGGCCGTCTGGGGCGACAACGATTTGAGCAGGCTGCGGGCTTGCTTCGGCTTCAGCTGTTCGAGAATCGGCGCGATCGCCTTCGCTTCGCGTTCGAGCTGCATCATGTGCAGCTGCAGCGCGGTCAGCCGATCGGTCACGGCTTCCTCGGACGTCACCTTCCCGCTCTGAAGCAGCAGTTCTTTAATCTCCTCTAATGAAAGCTTCTGCTGCTTTAACCATTCAATACGTTTGAGCCGCTGCAAGGTTTCGTCGCCGTACAGACGATAATTGGTCGTAGAGCGTTCGGTCGGCTCGATTAGACCGAGCTTCGTGTAGTAGTCGATCGTACGGGGGCTAACCTTACATAACGCCGCCAGTTCTCCGATTTTGAAGAGCTTCCTATCCCCATCTGCATTCACCTCGCACTAAGGATCGTTGGCTTACATTAATTCTATGATAACGAACCCGAAAGCATACAGTCAAACGTTATGGTTTTCGAAAAGGAAGGACAATTTGTGAACGCCCTTGAGGCGTGTGTAAATGTAAAAATACATAACATAGTGGATGCGAAAAGGAGGAAGAAATGAGGCTGCAAAGATTTCATGTTAACTTTTTGTTCGTTTTGAAAAAAACTATTGTCAATATAGTGCTTCGTGCTTATAATGACATTAAGGTTTTCAAAACGTGTTAGATTAATTAACACAAACGAGGAGTGGTCGCTGTGTTGAAGAAAGTATTGACTGCGGTTGGCGCGATGAGCTTATTGTTCCCGACGCTCGCCTTCGCGTCCGAAGGGCCGTCGAGCACGACGCTCGACATGGG